>QHVA01000068.1 GCA_003223425.1 Gemmatimonadota bacterium | reverse complement strand
GTACAAAAGTGGAAACTCGGCCGCCATGTGTCGTGAATGGAACTGCGCTCCTGAGAAAGCCGATGACACGGTCCGGAATCGTTCCGAGGATCGGCATCGCACCGGTGAAAAACGGAAAAGTCAGCAGAACACCGGTTATTGAACCGACGTAGCCTAACGCCGCGCCCATGCCAGAAAGTCGGCCGCGATGGTCAACTGGAACAAGTTCCGGCATCATCGCGTTATAGAACGGCTGCGCGCCCTGGTATGCGTAGTTCGCAATGGTAAAAGCTGCGAGCACACCAAACAGAGCTATGCCAGGCGGTATCAGTTGGCGCGTTGCGGGCGCTGTTACCCCTTCTCCGATGAGCGGCAGGCCTGTCTGACCAAGGATTGCCATTGCCACCGTCGATACACACGCAATCAGTGTGAAGCCAACAACCCATGGTTTCCGGCGCTGGGTCGCATCGGAGATTGCTCCGAACACCGGGATCGACACTACGACGAGCGCAGATGCAATTCCGTTTACTGTTGCGTAGAGCGTATTCGAGTGGCCCAAATCTGCTACCAGCCACGCGGCAAAGTAGAGCGTGGCGATGTTCATCGAGAATATCGTATTCGCGAAATCGTAGAGCGCCCAACTGAGGCGCTCTGTGAAAGGCGCGAGTGGCGGGTTAAAGTCGCCAGTCGGAGTGACAGTGAGAACGGCGTCCGAGATTTGGTCCTCGTTGCTGAGTGCGCTCATTGTCGCTGGTCTCATTGTTTACTCCTCATGGGCTCGCGCTTGTACTCTACACCGTCAGGTGTGGTGCTCAAATACGTATGGTGACGTAGCATCCAATACGTACTCGACGCTGTAACAACTCGCCGACAAATTACTGCTATGAAGTGTTGCCCGACGACTGTGTGGTTCCCGCTGGTGGTTGTCGGCCTTGTTGCCTGCCGAGAGAAAGGATCGGGCAGAATTGATTCCGCGGGCAAATCGCTGCCTCCGGTTTACTCTCTGGGTCCTGCTGGCAACACGAATTGGAATGCTGATGCCGGGCCGGTGATGATTGTCTCTACCGGAAGCACTGGCGACACCATTGAGGTTGTCTTCCCCGAAGCAACCGACAGCACGATCGCATCGTTTGAGCGGATTATCCCGCCAATCTCAGGCCTTACGTTCGATCTCTTTGGAAGAGGTGGGAAGGTTAAATCGTCGGTCTCAGCATTGCCGCTTCCACCGGCTGACACAGACGAAGAGTGTCATTTCTGGCCTCTCGCAAAATTGCGATCGGCGCGTGCGAACTGGCGAGTTGGGTTTGCAAGCGGGCATGTCAATGCAATCAAGGTTGACTCGATTGAAGGGATGTCGAGTACGGATTCCGCTGCACTCGCCGCGTCTCTGGCGCGGACGGCTGCGACCCTACCCGTCGCAGCGGATCCAACCTTCAGAGGACTTCCTTTTAGGGTGCGCTCGGCATTCACATTTCGACTGGATTCCGTAGACGTAGTAGTCGCGGATGTCGTTCGCAGTGTAAATGAGGAAGCGAATCCAAGGCTCGAGCACATTTTGATCGTCGGCGAGAAAGCAGCATCCACGTTGGGTAAGTACAATGTCGGATATTACAGCAGGACAGCAGGAGCTGAGGAATCCACTCAAGCGACTGAAGTTCTAACTATGGTGCAGATCGGTGCAGCGAAACGTCCCGCTATTGTTGTCGACATCGAGTATGATGATGCAAGCAAGCTTGGGCTGATCGAGCGTATGGCTGATGGCCAGTGGCGTGCTACCTGGAGAAGTGCGTACACGGACTGCTGAATGTGCTGCCGAGTGAGCAGGACTAAAGGCCAGTGGGGGCGCTGATAAAGATGGAGGGAATGCTGTACCTCTTTCCCAGATGATCAGCCAATGCGCGGACCCCGAGCGTCTCGGTAGCGTAGTGTCCTGCGTAAATAATCGCCACTCCGGTCTCCTCAGCGTGAACGGCAGTCCAATGCGGCCCCTCGCCGACAATAAGCGTGTCGATGTTCTTTTCTTCTGCCTCCTTGAGCGTTTCAGCTGATGCGCCGGCACCGGTGCAAATTGCCCATCGCTTCGTTCGTCGGCGTTCTGGGATTTCAGTTGTGCGTAGTTCAGTTCCGTAATTCTTTGCGAATTTTCGCGCTCGCTCAGCAAGCAAGCTGGTTTCAACGTCACTTTCCCCGCTTACCCCAATGAATATTTCTTCGTACGCGGCAAATGCCCCACTCGGTTCGAGTTCCAACTCTCTTGCGAGTAGCACGTTGTTACCGAGTGCTGGATGTCGATCGAGAGGCAAGTGCGACGAATAGACGGCAATATCGTGCTCCATCAGAAGTCTCAATCTGCGGTATGAGGGACCGATGAACGGGCTCGGAGTACCCCAAAACATTCCATGGTGAACCAGCAGCAGGTTGGCATTGTTCGAAATAGCGCCCTTTATGGCACGCGTCGAAAAATCCACCGCTGCAGCAACAGCTTTGATTTCCGATTGGTTCTCTAGCTGAAGGCCGTTCAGCGCGCCAGGATAATCGGGCGTTGATTTGCTCTCCAAGAGTTCTTCGACGTAATTAGCTAATTCACGAATGGTCGTCATCAACGGTATGCATTTCTGTGTGGAGAACCGACCGCTCCAGACCTCGTCCGTTTTAGTTAACTCCTTAAACGAGCAGAAGTTACAGCTCAGGTGAATAACTCTGTTGATTAGTCAGGAACTCGCATGAGCTCCAGCACGCGTTCAAGATCGTCAGCTGAATAAAAGTGGATTGTCAAAGTTCCCCTGTTTTTCGGGCCGACTTTGATCACTGTGTCCGTTTGGAGAAATCGCCGTAGCCGCTCTTCGACTCTCTTTGCCTCGGGGGACTGTCGATCGATAGCTCTTGGACGTCCGGTTTTTTTGCCTCGATGGGTACCGACGCCGCGGAGTCGGCTCTCAATCTCGCGGACTGTAAGACCCTCCTTGACGACTTCCTGGGCGAGTCTCGTGATCTTCTCCGGATCTTCGAGCCCCAGGAGGACCTTGGCATGACCCATCGTGAGCTCGCCTTGCTGGACTAGCTCTCGCACCATTGCCGGTAGCTGGAGAAGGCGCAGCATGTTCGTAATCGTGGTTCGGTCTTTCCCGACAGTCTCTGCGATCTGTTGCTGAGTTAGACCAAACTCGTGAGAAAGCTTGTGGTAGCCTTCCCCTTCCTCGATTGGGTTCAGGTCGGTGCGCTGCAGATTTTCAATTAGCGCCAGGGTAAGAATTGTCCTGTCGTCGATTTCTTTGATGATTGCAGGTATCTCTCTCCAGCCGAGCTTTGCAGCGGCGCGTAAACGACGCTCGCCGGCGATCAGCTCGAAGCCATCTTTGCCCGCCCGTCGACGTACGGTGATTGGCTGAAGAAGACCGCTCGCTTTTAGGCTCTCCTCCAATTCTGTGAGCTCCTCGGCATTGAACTCGTGGCGAGGCTGAAACGGATTCCGAGCAATTTGCGCGATGGGAATGGATTTGAGCGCCCCCTCATCGCTCGAAGCGAGTCCAGTCGCACTACCGAGTAGCGCTTCGAGTCCTCTGCCTAGCCGGCGTGGGTTTTTTTCACTGGGCACCATCGTCTCCTTGCTCAGTTCGTTCGATCAGCTCCTTTGCGACATTCATGTAGGCCTGTGCACCGACTGAGGCGATGTCGTAAAGAATGATAGGTTTTCCGAAGCTGGGTGCCTCTGCCAGCCGGACATTTCTGGGTACGACATTTCGGAAGACTTTGGGCCCAAAGTATTCTCTCGCGTCGTCAGCAACCTGCCTCGAGAGATTGAGACGGGAGTCGTACATGGTGAGCAGAACACCGTCGATGCCAAGCTTTTCGTTGGCGCTGTGCTGGACACGGTGCACGGTATTCAGGAGCTGCGAGAGACCTTCGAGTGCGTAGTACTCGCACTGAAGGGGAATGAGCAGAGCATCGGCAGCTACGAGCATGTTGATTGTGATAAGCCCGAGCGACGGCGGGCAGTCGATAATGACGAAGTCATAATCTTCCCGCAGCACCTCCACTGCTCCGCGCATAACGTGATCGCGGTCAGCTTTATCTACGAGCTCGACTTCAGCGGCTGCGAGATCCGGAGTTGCACCGACGACATCCAGTTTCTCAAACTGAATGGAAGCCTGGCGCGAAGATCGAAGATCCGAATTTCCGACGAGCACGTCGTAGAGAGTCAGAGGAATCGTTTCCTTTTGGAGTCCGACTCCACTGGTGGCGTTGCCTTGTGGGTCCGCGTCGATCAAGAGCGTGCGTTGCTCCGCGGCGGCGAGACTGGCTGCGAGATTTACAGCGGTGGTCGTTTTCCCCACACCGCCCTTTTGGTTTGCGATTGCGATTATTCGGGCCACGTCAATGGTGAGGATAACGGCTAATCTACTCACCGCGACGAAGCGTTTCCACGTGGAACCTGCCGGGTTGGGTTCCACGTGGAAATAGCTCTACTGCCCGGGGATAAACCTCCATCGCGTGCTGACTTCGACTGAAAGTGTCTCCTCGCCGGGATTGATTGGAGTTTGGAGTTGAACGGTGTCGAGGACAGTTCCACGAGCCATCATCATTGGCCGCGGTGGGGGAGGGGAGTAAGGGCCGATGCTGATCTCGAGAAGACTACCAAGCGACCCATGAGCAGCGCGTGCTGCGGCGTCAGCATCCGCGCGTGCCCTTTCTATCGCAGTGGCGATTGCACCTCTCCGAGCGACCTCGGTATTCGAGGCGTAAAACTGAAGCGAGGTAATCATGTTCGCTCCGTGAGACAATGCAGCGTCGATTACTGGACCAACCTGGCTCAACTTCCGGACGTCGACGAGAATCGTGTTCGTCACGTTGTAAGCAACGATCGTCGGCTCCTTGCCTTGTTCATAATGCTGCTCGGGATAGACGTTGTAATTGATTGTGGAAAGCTGGTCGTTTCCCAAGCCCAACGCCCGGAGCGCAGACAAAACTGATTGTTGCTTGGTGGCGTTTTCTGTCGCAGCTGCAGCGGCAGTAGCAGCGCGCGTTTGGACGCTTACCTGAATAGTCGCTTTGTCGGGAGAGACTTTGACTTCGCCGCGTCCGGTAACTGCAATTTGCGGAATTGGAGGAATTGGCGCCGAACTGTCTTGCGCCTGTACAGTTAGTGGCGCTAAAACTGCCACGCAACACCAGATTTGCGTTTTCATAGGTTCTCGCTAAGTGAGTATCGAAGGAGAGACGTTCAAAGTGCGGTCCCTTGCACAAGTTGAGTCATACCGAACGTACGCGTTCGATCTCGTGGATTCGGCTGAGATTCATCCCGATGATTCCTTCAGCCTCCGTCCGCATGAACATGTTCGAGAACTTTGCACCCCAGACAATCTCGCTCGCTTGATACGAAGACCTCGAATGCACGCTCTGGGAGACGGTTTCGTCGGTTCCGATAAGAAGAACCAATAACTCGGCCTCAGCCTTCAGGAGATCTGCATGCGTCAAACCCCACATCGGGCTCGCTGGATCAATCGGATGCACGACTGTCCAGCTCAATGGGAAGAACACTACGCGATTTCGTTCCAGGCTCAGGTCGTAAAATTTTCGCACCGTTGAGTCCCCGACTTGTTCGAGCTTGGTCAGAATCGCTTGTACTTGTACCTCGATCAGTTGGCTGCTTCTCGCGTTGGCGATTCTGAATTCCAACGCCGTCTTCTCACGGTAGGGTGCGACGATGGCATTACGGCTATAGATAATTCTTGCGGACGGTCGTGAGAACCGCGCAAAAATCACCCCAGTTGCAAGCGCAACTCCGACGATGTTGAGCAAAGCCTCGATCGTAACCAATGTGTTCGCAGCAGCTCCGACGGGAATAATGTTGCCGTAACCGATTGTCGCGAACGTGTCGACGCTGAAAAAAAACGCTCTGTAAAATGGGCTTCCCGCGAAATCACCTGTACTCGATTGAAGAGCATCCGGACCCAAAAGCAGAAATGCAACAGCGAAGAAGATGTTGACGATGATGTAGGAGCCGCTAATAAAAGCGAGAAACCTCGGCCACGAGATCGTCAGCAGCCAGTGGTAGAGACTCAGTGACGAAAGTGGATCGAGCGCATCGCGAACTACATTGAAGCTTCCATCGCGATTCAGCAGCCGTCGGCGTGTGCCTCTCGCGACCTCAGTACCAAAGCCAAGGTCGCGAAATTCTTCCTGCGGTGCTGATGTAGCGGAGGTGGAGGGCTGCACAACTGTCGACGAGGTCATTCGATCTGCGGTTGATACTGAGCGAAGGTTAACGTCGAAAAATGGCCTTGAATATTGGCTAACGCTACATTCGCGCGGTGAAATCGCCAGAAGCTTCGATCGGACGTGCTACGCTGATGATCATCGTATCAGCGTTCAGCTTCGGATCCATTTCCGTGCTGACTGTTTTGACAACACGTGCCGGTATGCCGCTCTTGACGGCGATGGCTTGGCGATATGGGTTGGCTGCAGGGCTTCTCGGCGCAAGTGTCAGCTCCGCCCAGTTACGCACGATTGGCAGGCAGCGAATCGTTCAGCTGATGTTGATAGGCGGATTGGGTCAGGCGCTGATTACCTACTTGAGTCTTCACGCGCTGGAGTACATATCCGTCGGGCCGCTGGCTTTTTTGTTTTACACTTATCCAGCGTGGGTTGCACTGTTGGCGGCAATACGCAGGACTGACCGATTGACGCCTGCGCGCATTGTCGCACTCGTGCTGGCTCTTGCCGGTGTGACTATCATGGTCGGTGCACCACCGGGGAAGCTTAATCCGATTGGTGTAATTCTGGCGCTCGCTTCTGCCTTGCTCTACTCGGCTTATCTGCCGGCGCTCGGGCAGGTGCAGAAAGGCGTGCCTGCACTTCTTGCTACGTTTCTCCTGATAACCGGAGCGGCAATCTCGTTCGTGATCGCAGCATTGTTCGCGAGTGAGCTATTTATTCCCGGCTCAATTCCAGTCTGGGTGAATATTCTTTTGCTGGCGTTCGTATCAACCGTGATTGCCTTCTCATCCCTTATCAAAGGCCTGTCGGTACTGGGCTCAGTGAGAACGGCGATCATTGCGACTGTCGAACCCTTCTTCACTGCCATCCTCGGCGTGCTGGTCCTCGGGAATCAGTTCAGCACGGCGACCCTCATTGGCGGTGTCTTCATTGCTGCAGCAGTCTTTTTGATCGAGTGGAGCTCGACTCAGCTCACGGTTACTGCGTAGCTGCCAGCCGGCGGCGGCGCTCCACCTCGATAACGAGATTCTGCAAATCACTGGGACTCACACCCGGAATTCGTGAAGCTTGGGCGAGTGAACGAGGCCGTAGACTGGAAAGCTTCTGACGTGCCTCGAATGATAATGAGCGCATGTCACTGTATTCCAAGTCGGGGTCCAGAGAAAAGGCGCCCATCCGTCGCATCCGCTCGGCCTGCGCTCTCTCGCGCTCGAAGTAGCCCGCGTACTTGATTTCGAGATCTGCTGTGACCAGAGCCTCCGCGCTGAAGTCCGCCGCTAATCCCACTGCCTGGAAGAGTTTGTCGAGTGGAATGTCCTGACGCTTTGCTACTTCGGCTATTCTTGCCGAATGCGAAAGCGGAGCGCTACCTGCAACGGAAAGGATGGGCGCAGCCTGATCGGGCCGAATGCTGGTCGCACCAGCCAACCGGAGAGCGGAGTCTTCGTGCTCGAGGCGCGTCTCGATTGTTGCTTCTTCCCTCTCTGAGTAAATGCCAAGTTGCATGCCGGTAGGTCCAAGGCGCCTGAGCGCGTTATCCTGGCGTACTGTGAGTCTGAACTCAGATCGCGATGTAAAAAGCCGGTAGGGTTCGTCTACTCCACGTGTGACAAGATCGTCGATCAGGACCCCGATGTAGGATGTCTCTCTGCCGAGTACGACAGGCTGTTTTCGCTGCAGCGAGAGCGCAGCGTTCATTCCGGCAACTACACCCTGTCCCGCGGCTTCCTCGTAGCCGGTAGTACCGTTGATCTGTCCGGCGAAGAAAAGACCTGGTATTGCCTTCACCTGCAGCGAAGGATCGAGCTGAGTTGGCGGATAATAGTCGTATTCGATCGCGTATCCTGCTCGATTCATTCTGACTTGATTGAGCCCGCGAACGGAGCGCAGAATCTCGAGCTGCACTTCGGCCGGGAGCGAAGTAGACAAACCGTTGACGTAGAGCTCCGATGTTTCGTGTCCCTCTGGCTCGAGGAACAGCTGGTGCCTCTCCGCATCAGGAAACTTTACGATCTTGTCTTCGACTGAGGGACAGTAGCGTGGCCCACGAGATGAGATCGCGCCACCGTACATCGCCGACTTCCCAATGTTTTCCTTGATGATTCTCTTGCCTTCAGCGTCGAGATACGTGATCCAGCAAGGCAGTTGCGCTGGATGCCGTGTAGTGGAACCAGTCCGACGCTTCTCGCTCCAAAAGTGTGACCACGAATAATCGAACTGTTCGATCTCGCTCTGCTGGATCTCCAACGCTGAATAATCGACGGAGCGACCATCAATGCGTGGGGGCGTTCCTGTCTTGAAGCGAGCTACGGTTAGACCGGCTTGTTCGAGCTGCTCGGCGAGGTGGGTGGTCGCGGTCTCGCCGGCTCGTCCACCGGACATGCGAGTCTCGGTACCGATATGGATTCGCCCGCGCAGGAAGGTGCCTGTAGTGATCACAACGCTTTTTGCCCCGAAACTTCTGCCCTCGAGCGTATCCACGCCAAGCACTCGTCGCTCATCGGTCGAGAGGACAAGTCGGGCAACAGTCCCCTGCACAGTCTGCAGATTTGCCTGGGTTTCGAGAAGCGATCTAACCGCCCGGCGGTAAAGTCCGCGATCGCATTGCGCACGTGGTGCCCAAACGGCTGGCCCCTTGCTGCGGTTCAGCATTCGGAACTGGATCATCGCCAGATCGGTCGCCCTCGCCATGATTCCGCCGAGAGCATCGACTTCGCGAACTACGGTTCCCTTCGCAACGCCCCCGATCGCCGGATTGCACGACATCTGACCGATCGTTTCGAGAGCACTGGTGATCAAGCCCACTCGGGCACCAAGGCGCGCAGCAGCAACCGCCGCCTCAGTTCCTGCGTGGCCAGCTCCTATAACGACAACATCGAAATTGGTTTCAAAATTCTGCGGTCGCGTCATACATTTAAGATAAAGCGAAGAGTATCACTTAGTTAGTCTCTTATCGAACCTAATTCATGCCTCTCGAGCTGCCCCACGATCGGGTGATAGTTCTGATTCGCCAGAGCGCGTTCGAGCGTAGCGGGCTGACCCGAAAAGCTATTGATGAGCGATACAATCTCACTGATGAAGAATTCCGGGTCGAGGATGGACTGATTGCGCTCGGGCCGCTTCCGTCAGATGACATGCTACCAGAGCTTGTTGAGGATCTAGAAGCGAGTGGTCTGGTTTATTTCGACGAGTTTTTTGAGCTGAGTGGCAACTGGCCAGACTGGCTTTCGCTCTACGCACGCGGACTGAGAGATCGGGGGATTTAGAGGCGCTGTTCGACGACTGACCACTCTTCCACAAACGCTACGCCTTCCTCGATTCGGTCGATTACGACTTCCGCACCAGTGACTAACGACTTCGCGCTTAAAGCCCGTGCAGGAATTTTGACCTTGGCGCCAAGATGCTCATAGGAGATTTCTCCTGTTGCGTGAGGAGCGATCGTCTGTGTGACCACCGCGAGCTGTCCCTGAATCTCCTGGTGCTCGCCCGCTGAAGATGTGACCACACCACGGAGCGCCCACCGCGCAAGAAGAGTGATCATTCCGCTGATTGCAAGCGCGCCGGTTGCTATCGCAATGGCCAGTATGATCAACACCGGTAGTCGCGTGCGTGATGCAAGCGGGTACCCGATCGCTCCAAAGCCGACAGCGAAGGCGGCGATCGCAGGCAGATTGAAAAACGGTGACGGCGTACGAGTGCGATTTGGCCGCGTGTGCTCGACACCGTGAAGCATGGCGAACACCGCCAACATCAGACCAGCGATGAACGCGGCGAGGAAGATTACGGGAAGAGTTGTCACGGACTCGATAGCACGTTCTTGAAGCGAAGCTGACTTGAGCGATGCTCAAGATCCCACATACTTCCTGAACCAGGCTATTGTGGCTGGCCACGCCTGCCGGGTAGCCGCCATGTTGGCGCCGTCCATTCCAGTCTGTTGGCGTAGAAATCCGTGGCCTGCACCGGTGTAAATGGTGGGCACGTATATTCGCCCCAGAGCTCGAAGCGCGGAATCGGCCGGCGGAATTGTGGCGTCTACGCGAGCGTCGTTCCCGCCGTAGAGGCCCAGCACCGGCGCGCGAACAGAAGGAAGATCAGTTGTCTTCGGGGACACGCCGTAGTAAACGACCGATGCGCCAAGGCCCGGCGAGTGCACCGCGTGCGCGAAGGACACTCCCCCACCCCAGCAAAAACCGACTATTCCGTATTTCTTCTGTGCTGCGGGGAGAGACATTCCGTACCGCGCAACCGCGTCGAGTTGCTTTTGAACCCAGGCGGGGTCGAGAGTTCTGATGGCGGTTTGAGCTAGAGGCGCAACAACGCTGTCGGGACCGTCCGGAAGATTCTTCATCGTCAACAGATCTGGCGCGATTGCAATGAAACCGTCGGCGGCGAGCTGATCAGCGACGCCACGGATCCACGATGACAGTCCGAAAATCTCGTGTACGACTACGACTACCGGAGCCTTGGAGCTTCGTTCGGGATACACTACCCAGGTGCGTAGACTATCCCCATCACCGGTACGTATAATCGCCCACTCTGAATGTCTAGGTGAAGCACTCAAGCGTGCGAGCGCACCTGATGCATCCGGCGGCAGTCCTCGACTGTCGGATGCAGTTACTACTGCAGGCGACGGAGACGGTGCGCCATGATCCGTGTGCGTATCGGTTGCTGGAACCACTTTGTTACTGGTGCACGCCATGCCACTGAGTGAGAGGATCACCCCGAATCTGAATGCTAGCGGTTGAAGACGCATATCTACCGACTCCCCTGTTTGGCTGGTTGGCGAGGCGTGGAAGCACGTTTGAACTGCGCGGCGAAGAATTCGCCAACACGATATTCCGCATAATAAAATGGACGCCACGGCCAAGGGCCAGCAATGAAGCCAGCGTGGCCGCCGCGTGCCAAGAATTCCAGGTGAAGATACGGATTCTGTCCAGCAACGGCTCGGACTTCATCGAGAACGTCGGGAGGAAGCATGGGATCATCGATGGCGCTCAATAGTAGCGTTTCGACTCTAATATCTTTGAGAAATCGGAGCGAGCTCGAGCGTCGATAGTAATCCTGCGCATTCTGAAACCCGTGTAAAGGACCGGTGATCAGGTCATCGAAATCCTCGAGCGTTCTTAGCCCGGAGATTTTATAAGCTGGAGCGATATCCGGGAATCGGCGGGCCTTCGCTTCTGCCTTCTGTCTCAAGGAGCTCAGAAAGAACCTCTGATAGAATCGTGAAAATCCGTGGTTGATTCTTATCGCGGAGCGCGCGAGGTCAAACGGGACTGAAATTGCTGCTGCGCCGGCGAGCTGAGGTGGTAAATCGACGCCCCGCTCTCCGAGGAACTTGAGCAGCACGTTACCGCCGAGCGAAACGCCAACGATTCCAAGCACTGATGTATCGTGCTCCCGCGCAATCCGTTCGAGTACGAACGTGGTATCCGTCGTTTCACCAGAATGGTAAAATCGGCGAGTGCGGTTCGGCTCCGTTCCGCACGAGCGAAATATCAGGAGGTCAGCTCCCCATCCATGTCTGGCGGCTTCGTTGAGGAGTCCCTGAGCGTAGTGAGAGCGAACTGTACCCTCGAGGCCGTGCAGTATAAGAACTCGTGGCGCTCCAATCTTAGCCGACAGGCGATGTAACTCGACGAAGTCTCCGTCGGGTGTGTCCCAGCGCTCGAGAACAGTCGGCGCAGGGCGCTGTCGCCGAAATAACTTTCCCCAAAGCGTTTGCAAATGACCGCCAGGGATCCACCAGGCAGGCGAATAGATTACCTCAGTTGACATCGGCAGAAGGTATTGGAGCCGGCTTCACTCTTTGCGGAGAGGTGGGCGACCAGGTTGGAAGTACAGATCTTCGGCGTCAAAAAAAGTCCGGATACACGGAAGGCTCTTCGCTTTTTCTCGGAGCGGCGGGTAAAGACTCACTTTGTAGATCTCATGGAGCGTCCGGCATCACTTGGCGAGCTTCGCCGGTTTGCGCAGAAATTTGGCGTGTCGGCACTGATTGATCGAGGCTCGAAGCGTTTCAACGAGCTGGGTCTTCGCTATGCGCAACTTTCGGACGACCACTGGCTCGAGAAGCTTTCCGAGGAGCCGCTGCTGCTTCGACTTCCGCTGGTTCGCAACGCTAACCGGTTTGTCATCGGCGCCGACGAAGAAACATGGAAAACGTGGATGCAACCGTGAACAACGCCTCGCTTGTGGCTGCGAGGCAGTTCGGGCGATATTGCACGTTCGTTCCGCCCGCCCTCAGCATTTAGCTCGAACCTGCCCTACCAACAGTGACTTACCGCGTTCTCGTCACCGATGAGATCGACGCCGAAGGTGTAGCGCTCCTCTCGGCTGAGCCGCAGATCGTCGTCGATGAAGTGCCGACGCTACAAAAGGACGAGCTCCTCTCTCGCATCGCCGAATACGATGCGATCGTCGGTCGAAGCGCGACACGAATTTCTGCGGACCTGTTGGAGAGAGGTCGAAAACTGAAAGTCGTCGGGCGAGCTGGCGTCGGAGTTGACAACATCGCTCTCGACACGGCGACGTCTCTCGGCGTCGCCGTCATCAACGCGCCGGCTGGCAACACTATAGCAGTCGTGGAGTTGTTTTTCGGGGCGGTGATTTCTCTGCTCCGACACATCCCGCGCGCGGATAGCTCGATGCACGCTGGCAAGTGGGAGCGATCGGCTTTACTGGGCTCCGAGCTTAAGGGGAGAACCCTCGGAATCGTCGGGCTCGGGCGGATCGGGGGAGAAGTTGCGACGCGTGCTCGCGTATTCGGAATGAACGTAATCGCATACGATCCGTACATCGCTCAATCACGGTTCGAAGCGCTCCGCGTTCACGAAGCAGAATCTCTCGAGACCCTTCTCGAGCAGTCCAGCATTCTGACCCTTCACACTCCGCTCACTGACGAGACCAAGGGCATGATCGGCAAGCGGGAGATTGCACGGCTTCCCCGGCAATCGATCGTGGTGAACATGGCTCGTGGCGGGATCGTTGACGAAAAAGCCTTGTCGGAGGCACTGGCCAGCAAGCATCTCCTGGGAGCTGTCGTCGATGCCTATGAAAAGGAGCCTCTGGCAGCTGACCATCCTTTGCGCACGCTTCCGAACGTTCTCCTGACGCCGCACATCGGTGCCTCAACAGCGGAAGCGCAACGCAACGTTGCGGTGGACGTTTGTATGGCAGTGCGTGATGCGTTAGTGAGTGGGGAACTCTCACGCTCGATAAATGTTGCCGACGTCGGTGGGCAGTGGACCGAGGTCGAGCCGGCACTCACGCTGGCCCGTCGCGCCGCAGCGGTGGGAAGAGCGATCCTGGCGACGCAAGGCACGCGTGTAGTTCAACGAGTTGATGTACGCTCCGGTGCCGCACTGACTGCCGCCAGAAGCGCGCTCCTGGCATCGGCCGCACGTGGGCTGCTTGAAGGCACCGTGGAGCAGGAACGGCTCAATCTGATCAACGCCCGCGCGAGTGCAGAAGCTCGAGGAATAGATCTGTCGACTACGGAGACAGCGGCGCAGGATAGCCCATATGCTGTCGAAGTGAGACTGAGCGGTGGAATGCAGGAGATCGCGATTGCCGGAACTGCACAGCCGGGAGCGGTCGCGCGTCTTTCACGAATCGGTGCGTTTCACGTCGATGTCCAGCCGCGTGATACCCTGCTGATTCTTACCAACAATGACGTCCCGGGTGTGATCGGTCGTGTTGGAACTCTCCTCGGCGAAGCCGGCGTCAACATCGCGGAATACCATCAGGCACGGCTGGCGCAGGGAGGCCAGGCACTGGCCGCAGTTTCGGTGGATGGAGACATAAGCGAAAACGTTCGTCAGTCGCTGCTTCGTCTTCCCGATGTATCGTCTGCCGCAGTTGTCTGCTTTCATCCAGGGTGACCGTTAGCCTAAGCAGCGACAGGGCCGTGCGCGAAGCCTATGAAACAGATGCCTCTGGCCTTCATCTGGTTCCCGAGCTGGTGGCTCGACCCGGGTCGATTGCTGAAGTCATCGAATTGTTGCAGCTGGCTGCGGCCGACCGGATGCCAATTACCTGTGCGGGTGCACAGACCAGCACAACGGCAGCGTCCATAACGGACAAGGGGGTACTTCTTTCTCTTCGCTCACTCGATCGTATTTCAGCGATCGATGAAGGGGCAAGAACGATCACCGTCGGAGCGGGTGCCTTGGTCGGTGACATAAAAAAAATGGCAGCAGCGTCAGGACTACTCTTCGCTCCGGACCCGACCAGTGAAGAGGAGTCTACGATTGGCGGGGCAATCGCCTGCAATGCATCAGGAGCGCGAACATTCAAGTACGGTGCGACGCGAAAGCACGTGCAACGACTCAAGGTGGCGCTCGCCAGCGGCGAGCTAGCGGAGTTTCGGAGAACAAACCTCGAGAAGAACACCGTTGGATACGCGTTTGCCCACGATCCCATCGACTGGTTTATCGGCAGTGAAGGAACGCTCGGTATAATCGTGGAAGCAGAGCTCGCTCTATTGCCTCTTCCGGCTCACGTTGTGGGGCTGGCGATTTTTTTTCAGACCGAGGCGGATGCACTGAGATTCGTGGCGGAAACTCGAGAGTCACGGATCCTCGACCCGCGATGCATCGAGTACTTCGACGATCAGGCGATTAACATTGCACGGGCAGCCACTTCGGGTGGAATCATGCCTGATGGGGCGGTTGCAATGGTATACGTGGAACAAGAAATACATGACGATCTTGATTCGACACTTGGCAAATGGGGGGATGTAATTGAGTCCTTCGCCTCAGATTTCGAACCGCTCGTGTTCGATGGCGAAGCGAGGTTGAGAGAAGCACGCAAGCTTCGTCACAGCGTTCCGTCAACGATGAACGAGCGCGGAGGCAAGTATCGCGCAGCAGGCGGAAGGAAAGTCTCGACCGATTGGGCTGTACCTTACGGTAGGCTAGCAGAGGCGATCCGTATCGCGCGCGCTCTCGCAGCGGAACGTGGAATCGACCAGTCAGTGATTTACGGTCATGCCGGTAACGGACATCCGCATCAGAATTTCATCGCTCGTGATACGCAGGAGCTCAATACCATAGAAGAAGTCATCGAGCAGACATTGAAGCAAGTCATTGCACTCGGTGGCACGGTTGCAGCGGAGCACGGAATCGGAAAGATCAAGCGGAAATGGCTTCCGCTCCAGATGAATCCGCTTCAGATCGCGATGATGACCGCCGTGAAGAAGGAGTTGGATCCGCTGGGAATTCTTGCGCCCGGCAATATCCTGTGAGTCGGTTCAAGTCCATTGTCTTCGACGTTGATTCCACGCTGAGCGGGATCGAAGGAATTGACTGGCTCGCAGCACTACGTGGTCCCGAAACCCGAGCCTGGAGCGCGACACTGACCGAGAAGGCGATGCAGGGAGAGATGCCGATCGAGGCGGTATACGGTCAGAGGATGCAGAAGGTGAGGCCGAACAAGGCGGAAATCGAGCAGCTGGGTCGTGAATACGTCGAACGTATCGCGCCACGAGCTCGTGAAGCACTTGCCGAGCTTCGGACACGCGGCATCGAGCTGGCGATGGTCAGTGGAGGACTGCGCGAGGCAATACTTCCTCTCGCGCGAGAGCTGGGTGTCGATGAGCGCAGTGTCTACGCCGTATCCGTGTTCTTCGATGAAGAGGGCAAGTATGTTGGCTTCGACGAGCGATCTCTCCTCACCCAGCAGAACGGAAAGCGAATCACGGTTCTCGAAATGGGTCTGCAGGGTCCGATACTGGCAGTCGGTGATGGAATGACGGATTGCGAGATCAAGCCGGTCGTCGAGAGCTTCGCCGCCTTCACCGGCTTTACCCGCCGTGCACGTGTCATCGAGTGTGCCGATTTCGTGATTGAGAATTTCGATCAGCTTACAGAGCTCGTACTAAAATGAGCGCCACAAAAACCTTTGGCACTTTTTTCCTACCTGGTCCTACCGAAGTTCGCGAGGAAATCCTGACGGCTATGCTTCAGCCGATGATTCCGCATCGCGGACCGGAGTTCGAAGCACTGTTCGAGCGGCTCCAGGAAGGCCTTCGCCCGCTCTTCAAGACGGAACGGCCGGTCTACATCAGCTCTTCATCGGCGACGGGAATGATGGAAGCCGCGATACGCTGTGCTCCTTCCGGCCGCATTCTTTGCCTGGTGAATGGGGCATTCTCAGAGCGGTTTGCTCACATCGCGTCGATGTGTGGTCGCGACGTCGACCGGTACGATGTCGCATGGGGGCAAGTGCACGCGATCCCGCAGCTGGAAGAGCGCCTGGCAATGCGGAAGTACAGTGCGGTGACGGTGGTTCATTCCGAAACATCGACCGGCGCACTCAACGATGTACATGCCGTCTCGGACTGCGCGCACCGTCATGGTCTGGTATGTCTGATCGACAGCGTGAGCGGACTTGGCGGAGCAGAGCTTCGCTTCGACGAATGGAATCTCGATTATGTGCTGACTGGCTCGCAGAAAGCTTTGGCACTTCCACCTGGACTTTCTTTCGGGGTTGCATCGACGAGCTTTATCGACCGGGCCAACGCCACTCAGGGACGGGGTGTCTATTTCGACCTCGTCGAGCTCGACGCATACGCGCGCCGCAATCAGACGCCGAGTACACCCGCCCTCAGTCTGTTTTACGCGCTCGAAGCGCAGCTGAAATCGATTGCGGCGGAGGGACTCGAGGCACGATGGGCACGGCACAAAGGAATGGCTGCGCGTACCCAGGAGTGGCTGATAAAGATCAGTGACGAAACCGGAAAGAAGCTAAACAACATTGCTCCGCTGGGATCCCAGTCGCCAACGGTTTCTGCCATTAGACTTCCGACGGATCTTCAGGCCGAGCGCTTCACTGCTGCCGTCGCGAAGCGTGGAATTGTCCTAGGGAATGGTTACGGCAAGCTTAAGAGCTCGACCTTTCGCATTGGACACATGGGTGACCACACCCTGGAATCGCTCGAGCGCTGTCTCGCCGCGTGCTCGAGCGTATTGCATTCCTGACGCTTGATTACATCAGAATTCGCCAACAAAACCAATCTCCGGCTCGAGGTGCTGACCAAATCGCTCGTGTACTTTGTTCTGCGCGATCGTGATGAGCTCGCGGACATCCTTCGCCGTCGCCTTGCCGAGATTGACCATGATGTTGGCATGAATGTGTGAGATCTGGGCATCTCCGTGTCGGAAACCCTTTAGTCCGACCTGGTCGATCAGGCGACCGGCGCCGACCCCTTCGATCTTTTTGAAGATTGAGCCGGCACTGGGGTGATATTCAAGCCAGGGATGCTTACCGCCTCGCCAGCTCAGATTTTCCTGCAAGATGCGATGCATCACCGCTGTGTCTCCGTGCTCCAGCTGGAAAGTCACAGCCAAAGCAATGTCCCGCTGTTTGTGGAGCGTGCTCGTGTCGTAGCCGAATTGCATGTATTCCCGGTCGACTGTTCTCAGCTCCCCGTCGTGTGTGAGCAGGTCAGCCGATTCGAAGACTTCGGCGATGAACATTGTTCTCTCCCTCGCAGGAGCCGGCGACAAGAAATGGAGGTTTTGCCAGACAGCGCCGCCAACCGTGCTTGGGATTCCGACGTAATGCTCCAGCCCCGACAAACCGCGCTCTACAGCTTGAGGTATGAGCCTGGCCATTACCGCACCGCTCTCTACCCAGAGCTTTCCGTCATCCAGGAACTTGAGATGGCTCGAAGTGTTGCGGATGACCAGGCCGCGGAAGCCCTTGTCGCCGACCAGAATGTTCGCGCCCAGTCCGAGGACGAAATACTCCATTCCGAGATCGCGGGCGGCAGTAACTGCCCCTGCCAGATCATCGGCCGATGTTGCATTGTAAAAGAGATCGGCGGGACCACCGATCTTGAATGTGGTGTATGGAGCAAGAGGCTCATTGCGCTTGAGCCTCTTGGCGTCTAATCGATTTACTAATTGCTCGTAGTGGTCTGCGCGGGCCTTCACAGAATCTGACATGTTCGAAAGAAAGGGTGTCCTTCGTTACTGCGCTACTCTTGTATTCTTCGTGTTCGCGCTTGCTCCGATGCAGGCACGAGGCCAGCGAGCGGAGCTCGAAAAAATCATTCAACGCAAGGTCCTGGCTAATGGCCTCGAGGTGATTGTCGTCGAGAACCACGGCGTTCCCTTAGCGACGATCGAGATCGACGTAAAGAACGGATCGTTTACACAGAGCCCTGAATACGAAGGACTCGCTCACATGTATGAGCACATGTTCTTCCGCGCGAACTCGAAATATCCGGAGCCCAACCAGTTCTGGGACAAAGCCTCGGATCTCGGAGCGGTGTTCAATGGCACGACCCAGGAAGAGAGGGTCAACTACTACATGACAGTTCCGGCGGAAAAGCTGGCGGATGCGGTACAGCTGCTCGCTACCGCGCTCCGCGAGCCGCTATTCCGGCGTGACGAGCTCGAGCGCGAACGCCAGGTCGTGATCGGGGAATACGACAGAAATGAATCAAGCCCGTTTTTCGCGCTCTCAAGGCAGATGGACGCGAAGCTCTATCCCGGGAACTTCAGCAGAAAGGATGTAATCGGTGACCGGCAGATCGTTCTGACGACGACGCCAGAAAAGATGCGGACCATTCAGCAGAAGTACTACGTGCCGAACAACTCGGTCATGATTGTTGCTGGCGATGTAAACCCGGCCACGGTATTCGGCCTCGTCGAGAGTGAGCTCGGGCGTTGGAGTCGCGGCACTGATCCGTTTGCTACTGATCCGATACCGCCCATTCCGCCCCTTCAGAAAAGTGAAGGAGTAGTCGTCGAAGCCCCGGTAGGAGCTGTGACTGTTCAGATTCAATGGCAAGGTCCGAGCGTTGGACAGGATCCAAAGTCCACGTATGCCGCCGATGTATTTTCGGATGTCCTGAACGACCCGCAATCGCAGTTCCAGCAACGGCTGGTAGACAGCGGACTGTGGCAGGGCGTCGGTGTCAACTATTACACGCTCAATCACACCGGACCGATTACCATCAGTGGGCAGACATCGCCGGAACAGCTGCGGGAAGCGTTAACAGCGCTCTATGGCGAGATCGCGAAGTTCGATTCACCTGGCTACTTCACGTCCGATGAGCTGGAAGCAGTCAAGGCACACCGCGCCGTGACTTCAGCGTTCGATCGAGAGCGCGCCTCGGGCTTCGCGCACACGTTGGGATTCTGGTGGAGCGTCGCCAGTCTCGAATACTACATGGGGTACGTCGACTACATGGCACACCAGACAATCGCGGACCTGCGCGCTTATGCGCGGCGCTATATCGTTGGCAAGCCGCACATTTCAGGGGTTCTGATTGCGCCTGAGGCACGCCAAGCGCTGAAGCTTGCGCCCAACGATCTCGTCATGACAGGGACACGCTGATGCTTCTTTCAATTGCGCTAGCTCTGGCCAGTGCGACGACCAGCTTCGACGTCTCGGGCATACACGTCATTCTGCGGCAGAACAACGCCAACAACGTCGTAGCGGCGAATCTCTATTTTCTCGGTGGGGCACGGCAAGTATCCGAGGCAAACGCGGGAATCGAGCCTATTCTGCTCGAGGTTTCCGAGCGCGGAACCTTACACTACCCCAAGAACTCGCTCCGCCGCGCGATGTCACGGCTGGGTAGTGAGATCGTGATTGCTCCGAACGCGGACTGGACGATGTTCGGGATTCGATCGAGCACAGAGGTGTTCGACTCGACCTGGTCGATCTTCGCTGATCGGGTAATGCGTCCGACTTTGGCCAAATCAGAAGTCAATCTGGTGAAGGCTCAGTATCTGTCGGGAATCAGACAGCGAAGGGATGATCCAGATGCGCTTGCTGACTACCTCGCCGACAGCATCGCATTTGTTGGCCATCCCTACTCAGTATCGGTCGTCGGCAACGAGAAGTCGATCCAAGCGCTCGACTCTGCCGCACTACGCGAGTATGAGCGTATTCAGTTCGTGACTTCGAGAGTGTTGCTGGTCGTAGTCGGAAACATCGACCGAGCGCACATTGAGCGACTGGTGACTCAATCAATCGGTCAGCTACCGCGGGGAAGCTACAAATGGACTGAGCCTCCGCGCGTACCTGAGGGGCACACAGCCATTGTCATCGAGCGGCGGCAGCTGCCCACCAACTACATACTCGGCTACTACAGCGGTCCACTCGCCAGCGGGCCGGACTACCAGGCGCTCAGGGTCGCCACATCGGTTCTGACCGGCCGCATGTTCGCGGAGATTAGAACTCGTCAAAACCTCACGTATGATGTGCACGCACCTTTTGTCGATCGGGCGGCGACAGCTGGCGGGTTGTACGTCTCGACGGTTGCGCCGGACACCACCTTGAAGCTGATGCGCGCGGCAATAATGGATCTCCAACAGGGGATGCTCGATCCGGCTGGACTCAGGCAGCTCGAGGAGCAATTCATCACCGAGTATTTCCTCGATAATGAGACCAACGCTGCCCAGGCAGACTTTCTGGCGCGATCGCAACTCTATGAGGGTGACTACCGCGAAGCTGATCGCTTCGTCGACGAGTTGAAGAGCGTAACCCCTGAAGCTGTTCAGCGCGTGGCGAGAAAATATATGAAAGGATTTCGCTTCGCGTACGTCGGGGATCCATCGAAGCTGGATCCACGCACAATCAGTTTGTTCTGACCATCGAGCAGGAATTGCAGAGCGATCAGCGGCGCGGCTACTCAGCGAACTCCTCGGCAACGATCCACGGATCCATCGCTCCGGTGTAGAGCGCCATCCCAATGACGGCCGCCGCAACACCGCGGTCTGCAAGAGCGCGGAGATCGTTGAGGCTGCCGAGTCCGCCCGAGGCAAACACCGGAAACTCCGCGGTATCGGCGACATCCTCCATGAGCGGTAAATCAGTGCCGCGCATTGCCTCTTCCCGGTGAACGGCGGTCACGAGTACGCCAGCGAGGGGGAGCCCGTTGAGATCCTGGACAAGATCGAGCACGAGCTTTGGGTGCGTTCGGGTCCATCCGTGAGATAAGATCTTGCGATCACGAACGTCAGCGGCGACGACAATGAATCCCGGAAAAAGGCTGCTCATCTCTACCAGCCAGTCGGGATCTTCGAGTGCGCGGGTGCCAATGATGACGCGCTGTGCACCATCATTGAGCGCGCGCTCGATCAACTCTCTGCTTCGGATTCCGCCCCCGACTTGCACTTCTACGTCCGTTGCTCCCAGTATGGTCTGAATCTCGGTCGCGTTGTTGCCATGTCCCGCTACCGCGTCCAGATCAACCACGTGAAGATGACGAAATCCGTATTGTCTCCACGCGAGCGCGACTCCAACCGGATCGGGGATTCGAATAACCTCCTGATCGTAAGAACCGGCCGCGAGCTGAACGCAGGCGCCACCGCGCAGATCTAGTGCTGGAATTGCGATCATCCGACGCTCTGTAGGATGGGGGCACGAATCATGAGAGGCGAAAGTGTCGCATTGGTTGTGTCCCGGCGAGCTTGTGAATAAATTCACAAAGTAGGTAGTAAACAAAACCACCCTCGGTAAGTGCACTACCTGTACGGCTCTGGAGGCCTCTAATGATGTCGTTCCACGGATTTGCGGTTGCAGTTGCAGTATTGACTCTCTCCGCGTGCGCCGGCGGCGAGAAGAAGCCCGGTGACACGACGCACGTTGCAGTAGATACAAGCTCGACGACGACAACCACGACAGCAGCTGGCCCGAGCGCAACCACCACGCCCGGTACGACCGGAGGCGCCGTCGCGATGGCTCCGATCACGGGAGCGACCAAAACGGTGAACATGGTTGGGGATGCCAAGGGCTATCGCTTCGATCCAGCCAATATCACGCTCAAGCAGGGAGACGGCATCAAGTTTGTCGTCGTGAGTGGAGGTCCACACAATGTCGCGTTCGACCCCGCGACGATCCCGGGCGATGTGAAAGCGCAGCTTGATGCCAACATGGGCTCGGACAAGATGAGCGAGCTGTCGAGCAACATGAAAATGAATCCCGGTGAGTCAGCCACTATCTCGTTCGCCAAAATCAAACCCGGCCAGTATCCATATCACTGTACTCCGCACCTCGCGCTGGGCATGAAAGGCGTCATCACCGTTCAATAAGCTGGATTCCCCTGATTAACGGAAACGGCGGAGCGATTGCCCCGCCGTTTTTTCGTGTCCGATAGAACGCTGCTGGTATAAATTGGACCGATGACCGGAAAACAAGTGTGATGTGGTCCCGAATGGCGGAATTGCTGTCATGACTGTCATAACGGACCCTCGCGCCTGCGCCGTACTCAATGAATCTTTGACGGATGAACGTTCATAGCATTGCGCGGATGAGCGGAGGCTCCGCCTACCTGTGGATGGCGGCGCGCGCGAGGAACGCGCTTCGGCGGGTAGTGGTGTTTGGCATCGTCGGGGGGGTCGTATTCATAAGTGCTTTGATCGCGTTCGTGCTCGTTCCCAGAAATGCTTCTCGAAAGGCTCTGGCAGTGGCCGCGAAAATCGAGGCTCGAACCGATTCAGGACCCACTGTCGCGGCAAGAGATCGCTATCTCGCGGAGCTCAACGTTACAGACTCTGTGTTGAACGCTACGCGGCGAGCTCTGATACCTGTTCCGGCGGCCGTCATCGATACTTTCCCACCGGCGGTTCGCGCGCAACGTGATTCGCTGAGCGCAGAGCTCGCAACGCTCAATCGCTTGATCGACAGAGCGGAGAATGCGCCGCTTCCCACCTCGTATCGTGCTCTTGCCGCATCGCCCACCGTTGCGGCTGATCCACGAGTTCGCGTTCTGCTCGACTCACTCGCGGACATCGAGCGGGAGAGAAATGCGTTTGGTGCCGTGGGCGGTGTAGATCCTGTGTACCTGTCTCTGACTTCCAGAGCGACTGCAATCGGCCGCCAGATACAGGGGATTGCCGACGCAAAACGCGGCGAGGTGAGAGGAAAACTGGCGCTCATACGCCCCACTCCGGCACCAGTCGTCAAGCCAGTAATCACCGTGGATACCACACAGCTTCTCGCTCAGCGCGCGACTGCTCAGCAGAATTATGCTGCTGCGGTAAAGCAGGTGGATCAGATAAATCAGAAGAACGCGCGTATCGATCGCGAGTCGGCGCGAGCTCGCGAACTGGCTAACGTCGGCGCACCACCGTGGGCAATGCTCGCCGCTGCCGTCGTGCTCGCATTGGCAGTCGGGTTTGCTGCCTCGTTTGGAACGGAGCTCAAGCGCCCCCATATCGCGGACCCGCGGGAGGCGGAGCAAGTAAGTGGCGCGCGGGTTCTCACCGTGATTAAGCCGCCAGAAGTCGTCGTGGAAAGAAGCCGCCGTCAGGCGGATGTAGAGGCACCGCCACTCATCGATGTCGTTTCAGAGAGTTACAGGACCCTTTATCTGCACATCGCTTCGGTTGAGGCGAGTGTCCCGATCGTCACGATCACTGGCGATGATCCGGGGATTGTCGCAACTGTCGCGGCGAACCTTGCAGCATCAGCGGCCTACGAAGCCCGGAGCACACTGCTGGTCGATGTCGATCCCACCACCTGCAGTGTTGCGAGCGTGCTCCGGATCAGACCTGATCCGGGGCTTTCAGGAATCATTACCGGTAATGCGACCTGGCCCGAGGCAATCGTTCCGACGACGATCGGTCGTGACCGGCCACTCGACGTATTGCCAAGTGGCACCAGGCGCTCCGGACTTCCGGAGACCAATGTTGTTGAGGAAGTGCGGAAAGAGCTCGCTCGGATGCAACGCCGTTACGACTTCATCATCATCGCTGCTCCAACGAGCTACGTTCAGCGCAGCACCAGCAGCATCATCCCTGCTCCAGATCTGATCCTGTGCGCGCGAATCGCTCACACCACTGTTGGCGGGCTGAAAAATGCCGTTGATAGCTTGCGTGGTGCTGACATGCGCATTCACGGCCTCGTACTGTGGGACGCTGAAATGCCGCAGCTCGAGACACGTGAAGAGATGCTCGGCGCAACGCGACAGCCGGAAGCATTTCAACCGGAGCTCGCGACAGCGCGATAGCTCACAATGGCGGAAACAATCCCTGATCTGCGCAGCGTTCCAAAGGCTCGCGCATACGCCGAGCTCAAGGGCCACGCGAGCGCGATCCTCGACGGCATCGACGATGAGGTCACAGCGATGGCTACGATCACGGCGCTGGTGCATCATGCATTCGGACATCTGTGGACCGGTTTCTATCGCGTAGCCGTGCCAGGTCAGCTTCTCAGAGTCGGTCCGTATCAGGGCAGCCTCGGATGCCTCGACATTGCATTTGGCCAGGGAGTTTGTGGTACTGCGGCTGTTGAAATGAGGACGGTGATCGTGCCGGATGTCGAAAAATTCCCTGGCCACATTACTTGTGATGCACGATCCCGGTCAGAGATCGTCGTGCCGGTGCTTGACCAGCGGGGTGATTTAATGGCTGTTCTCGACGTAGATTCCGAGCAGCTGGGTGCGTTCACTTCAGAAGATCAACAGGGACTCGAGGGACTCGTATCCTGGTTCGCAGCCAAGTAATGACAGTCACTGGTTACTCTGACGTCATCAACCACGCTTTCGCCTTTGCGGCGAAGCATCACGACCGGCAGGTACGAAAGGGGACGAAGCTTCCCTACCTCACCCATCCCGCCAACGTGGCTGTCATTCTTACTCGGTACGACCGCGACAGCGACACGATCGTCGCGGGAATTCTCCATGATGTAGTCGAGGACTGCGTCCGCGACGGCTATACGCGAGACATGCTCGAGCAGCGAATCGGCGACAAATTCGGTGAGAAAGTCCTGGATACGGTTCTGGCTGTGACCTACCGTCGTCACGACGACGAAGGAATCGAACTGTCGGGTGAGGACCGGAAGGCTGACTATCTGGAGCGCCTGGCAGATGCGAGCGAAGAAGCCCGCTGGGTATGTGCCGCGGACAAGATTCACAACACATCTTCCATCATATCCGATCTGCTTCGAACCGTCGATCCCGAGACAGTCTGGGCTCGGTTTAGCGTAGGCAGATTCGGAACTGCCCGTTGGTATAGACAGGTTTACGAAAGGCTTCGAGAGGTCGGATTCGACGCTCCAATCATGGCGGAGCTCGACAACGTTTCCAATGAGCTGTTGAAGCTCGCCGGCTAAAGGGAAACGCTACCCAAGGGTAGCAGGAGCAGGCGCCCCGTAAGTTTTCTCGACGTAGTCGTCAAGAATCTTCAGGAACTCGGGAACGATCGTCTCACCCTTCAGCGTGACTACCAGCTTGCCGTCGACGTAGACCGGTGCCTTTGGCTCCTCGAAAGTCCCCGGAAGTGAGATGCCGATGTTGGCGTGTTTCGATTCTCCAGGGCCATTAACCACGCATCCCATCACCGCTACTTTCATGTCTATCACTCTGGGATAGCGCTCGCGCCAGGATGGCATTTGGTCCCGCAGGTAGGTCTGAATGTCCTCCGCCATTTGCTGGAAGAAGGTGGATGTAGTGCGACCGCAGCCAGGGCATGCGGTGACCTGAGGATTAAAGCTCTGTAGCTCGAGCGACTGAAGAATTTGCTGTGCCACTCGAACTTCCTCTGTCCGGTCACCACCGGGACGAGGGGTCAGGGACACTCGAATCGTGTCTCCAATGCCTTCAGACAACAGAATAGAGAGTGCGGCGGTGCTCGCGATGATACCCTTGGAGCCGAGTCCAGCCTCCGTAAGACCGAGATGCAGAGGGTAATCGCACCGAACTGCAAGCTGTCGGTAGACGTCCAGGAGGTCCTGTACTCCGGATACTTTTGCCGAGATGATGATGCGATCATGCGCGAGCCCCGTTTCTTCGGCGGTCGAAGCTGAGCGTAGTGCGCTCTGGATCATCGCTTCGATGTAAACTTCCTTGGAAGTGTGTGGGTCCGCACTACGCGCATTATCGTCCATCAGCGCGGTGAGGAGATCCTGATCGAGCGAGCCCCAGTTCACACCGATCCGCACCGGCTTGTTGTTGTCGAGTGCGATTTGAATGATCGTTCGAAAGTTCTCATCCCGCCGCTTTCCACCGACATTGCCCGGATTGATTCGGTATTTGGCGAGTGATCTCGCCATTGCCGGATACTTTGCCAACAGCAGATGACCGTTGTAATGAAAGTCTCCGATCAGGGGAACGGAGACGCCCATGTCGGTGAGTCTGCTGGCGATCTCCGGTACAGCGCGGGCTGCCTCGTCGTTATTGACTGTGACTCGCACCAAACCACTGCCGGCCCGCGCCAATTCTGCCACTTGAAGGGCAGTACTCGAGGTGTCAGCGGTGTCAGTGTTTGTCATCGACTGCACGACGATTTGGTGGTCAGACCCAATGGGTACGCCACCTACAACCGCAGTCGCAGTCTCTCTACGCGTGATAGTGGGCAATGATGCTTGCGTGTGTTGAATTTGAAAGCTAATTCCGTGGTCCGAGCGGTGCATGCTAAAGGCACTACTTCCCTTCCCGGCCTTGATTGGAGCTCAGATGGCTGATACACCCGAGGTACCTGAAGAAACTCCTCCGGCACCACCGCCTCCTCCACGACAGAAATGGCGTCGCGGAGTGATGATTTTGCTGCTCACGATCATCGCGATTCCTGTTCTGATCTTCTCTCTCTGGGTGTGGGTGACACTGGGCTACGTGTATTCGACAGGTGAGCGCGCGGGGTACGTGCAGAAGCTCTCGAAGAAGGGATGGCTCTGCAAAACCTGGGAAGGCGAGCTTGCAATGGTCCCCATCCCGGGGACGCTCACCCCACAGATCTTCAATTTCACAGTGCGCAGCGACTCGGTCGCCAAGGTTCTGGAGCAGGATCTGGGGAAGCGTGTTTCACTGACGTACGAGCAGCATCGAGGGGTCCCATCGTCGTGCTTTGGGGAGACAGAGTATTTCGTTTCAAACGTCCGTATCGTGGGCCCTTGAATCTGTCTATTGTCGGCTCAACCGGTCCTTGCTATTTTTTCAGCCAAGTCGGGCCAGGGGTATCGGCGAGAGTCTTTGCCTCGGGCTCAAATCCAGTGCGGGGTATGTGAGACCCGCGTATCAGATTGTCGAGGGTCGGGCGTGTTCCGCTCCCCAAGACACAAATTTTTCAGGAGTAGGGAAATGCGTACGACCGGCAAAGTGAAGTGGTTCAACGATGCGAAGGGCTTTGGATTCATCACACCTGACAACGGGCAGAAGGATTGCTTCGTTCACTACAGCGCGATCTCCGGCTCGGGATTCAAATCCCTTGCGGAAGGCGACGCAGTAGAATTCGACATTGTCGAAGGTCAGAAAGGTCCAGCTGCAGAGAACGTGACGAAGGCGTCCTGATCGACGTTGGCTTCACTGGCACAATCTGGCGGGGCGTCTCAATCGAGGCGTCCCGTTTTGTTTTTCGGAGGCCGGCCTCGTTTGGGAATCGGCGCGATTTCTACAGCGTGCTCGAGCCGCGTGAGTAGCGTCGTCCTGAGTGTTTTCAGATCAAGCTCGAGGCGGAGGCCGCTGCTGGATGTGAAGTGTCCGTCGCTGTGTGTGACCGCTTCGGCGATTTCGATTGCAGTCGGCAAAGGAATTCCGAGCTCTCTGACCAGGATTGTAGCAACGGCGAGTCGGACCAACGCGTCGATTGTCAAACGTCTGGCAACCCCCTGCTTTTCCTGATGTACTCCGACGACTTTGTGATGAGACAATGCGTTATCGAGCCATTTGATAGGCACCTGAAGTGCAAGTGCCGCAGTAGCAAGGGTATAGCTTCTCGGCATCAATAATCCTAGTTTTACAGGATATTTATTGCAAGCGCTGACTAAGACTACTGCTGACCGACTCACCGTTATATTGGCCGATCCCGCGACACCCGCACGGCTCCTTACCTCTCGACCAGAATGAAACAGTTCCTTTTCGTAGTACTGATCTTCCTATCCCTGCTCATTGGGCTTTCGTCGCCTGCGCGTGGTCAAAAGACATACGCCCTCGGCTTCGGCGGCGGCGCCGCGATACCGGTGGGCAAACTCAGTGACTCACAGAAAACCGGCTACAACGCCATCGCCGTCCTGGCAATTGGAGTGGCAGAACTTCCTCTCGGCGTGCGCTTAGATGCCATTTACAACAATATTCTGCACAGCAACAGCCTCAGTTCAGCGCCGGGCGGTGGCGATCTCCGCGTGAGTGGAGTGCTCGGAAATCTGGTATTTGCATTTCCTGGAGCGAACGCGAAGGTGTATATCATTGCCGGTGGCGGACTCTATAACTCCAAGGCCGACATCACAGGCGCCAAGGCTCAAAACAATTTTGGCGTCAACGCCGGAGCCGGCGCCACATTCGGGTTCGGTCCGTTCGCAACATTCCTCGAGTCGCGCTACCACAGTATTTCGCGAAGCGCTTCCAAAGGCGGCGTGTACCAATTTGTTCCGATCACATTGGGCCTACTGTTTTAAGAAGAGCAAAACAAAAAAAGGGGCCGCACCATGCGGCCCTTTCTTGCGGCAAGCCGAGCCGCGTTACACTGCGCGAAGAATCAGTTCGTTCCCTCGTGCCACCTCGGCGACTGGCCAGAGGGCTTCACGCGCAGAACGCAGCTGTGAGCTCACAGCCGCGGGGCCAGTTCCGCCAGGCACATCACGTCGCGCGACAGAGCGCGCAGGCTCGAGCCAGTCGAGAACGTCATCACCAAACAGTGGATGCGCCGACTTGAACGTGTCGAGGGGAAGGGCATCAAGCTCGGAACCCTCTCGCTCACTCGCGCGAATCAAAGACCCGATCGCAGCATGCGCCTCGCGAAAGCTCGCGCCCTTCTCCACGAGATAGTCAGCGAGATCAGTGGCCATCATGCTGCTCGATAATGCTTTGCGCATTCGCTTGGCATCGAAGCGAATCTCCTGAAGAGCGCCACTCACAGCAGGAAGCACGAGAAGAATCATATCGACTGCATCGAACAGGACACGCTTGTCATCCTGTAAGTCCTTGTTGTAGCCGCTGGGTAATCCTTTGAGGGTTGCGAGCAGCGTCGTGAGGTCACCGATGGCGCGCGCACCGGATCCGCGAGCGAGCTCCAGCGCATCAGGATTTCGTTTCTGCGGCATCATGCTCGAGCCCGTAGTGAATGCTTCGCCGAACTGAACGAATCCGAACTCGCTCGAGCCGTAGATGATGAGATCTTCTGCGAGTCGGGAGAGGTGGGTTGCCGTCATCGCCACCGCGAACAACAGCTCGGCGACGAAATCCCTGTCGCCAACCGCATCGATGCTGTTCTGCGATATAGTGCCGAAGCCGAGGCTGCCCTGAAGGAGCACACGGGAGATCGGGAACGCACAGCCCGCGATTGCACCGGAACCGAGCGGAAGTACCGCCGCAGCACGGGATGCTGAAGCAATGCGCGCTCGATCCCGCTCGAGCGGCCAGAAGTGCGACAACATCCAATGCGTGGCAGATACGGGTTGAGCGCGCTGCAAATGCGTGTATGCCGGCATCAGCGCGTCCTCGAGCGCTGCTGCGTGGTCGACCATTACCTGCTGAAGCGTACGAACAGCCGCATCGAGCTTGACGCAAGCGTCCATCGACCAGAGACGCGTCGCTGTTGCGACCTGGTCGTTGCGGCTACGACCGGTGTGGAGCTTCGACGCCACATCACCGACTTCGTCGTGGAGCATGCGGTCAATGAGAGTGTGAACGTCTTCATCAGACGAGAGCGGCTGGGCGCCGCCGGCGAGCTTCTGGGCGACCGCCGCGAGGCCACGCTCGATTGTCTTGCTTTCCTCGAGGGTGAGAACTCCAGCGCCCCATAAGGCAACCGCCCACGCCTGAGATAGATTGATATCGAACGGCCAAAGACGGAAATCAGTGCCTATCGAGCGATTTACCGCCTCGAGTGCAGCCGCAGTTGGTGTCGAGAACCGTCCTCCCCACAGCTTGTGCGATACGTAGTCCGACATTTCGAGCTCCTTGCCGGTCAAGCTATAGCCAAACTCGCAGGCTGTTCGGCCTTTGTCTCTCGCTCACGCTGTGCTGCTGCGAGCTCCTGATCGCGAATTGCGCGCACGCGCGCGGACAGCCCATACAGTCTGATAAAGCCCGCGGCATCGCTCTGCTCATAGACGTCATCGTCGCCGAACGTAACGAATCGCTCATCGTAAAGAGCACATTCGCTCTCGCGACTGACAACGGAGGCAGTTCCCTTGAAGAGTTTCAGCGTCACCGATCCGGTTACGCGCTCTTGTGTGGTGTTAACGAACGCGTCGTACGCCTCGCGTTCTGTTGTCCACCAGCGGCCCTCATATACGAGATCCGCGTACCGCGGCGCGATGAGGTCTTTGGCGGCGAGAGTGCGGCGATCCAGAACCAGCTGTTCAAGCTCGCTGTGAGCGGAGTAGAGCAGGGTACCACCGGGAGTTTCGTAAACCCCCCGTGATTTCATTCCAACCAGACGATCCTCAACCAGATCGATGCGTCCGATTCCGTGGCGTCCGCCTATGGTATTGAGAGCGGTCAGGAGGTCTACTGCATCCAACCCAGTGCCATTGACGGCTACGGGCGTGCCATTGACGAAACCAATCGTAACTTCTTCCGCCTCGTCAGGCGCTTTCTCCGGGGCAGTGGTTAGCATGAACAGGTCGGCCGGCGGTGCTGCGGCCGGCTGCTCGAGCACACCACCTTCATGAGACATGTGCCAGATATTCCGGTCACGCGAATAGATTTTTTCTTTGGTGGCAGTGATAGGGATCCGGTGGGACTCAGCGTATGCAATCGCGTCCTCGCGGCTTCGAATGTCCCACTCACGCCACGGCGCGATGATCGGAAGATCCGGCGCGAAGGCGGCGTAGGTCAGCTCGAAGCGAACCTGGTCGTTTCCTTTGCCAGTGCAACCATGGGCAAGCGCGTCGGCGCCGACCTTGCGCGCGATCTCGACCTGACGCCGGGCAATGAGAGGCCGCGCCATCGAGGTGCCGAGGAGATACTTACGACCGTAGATAGCGCCAGCGCGGAGGGTGGGCCACACGAACTTTTCCACGAATTCCTGGCGTAAATCTTCGACGTAACACTCCTCGGCACCTGATGCGATTGCTTTCGCGCGAACGCCGTCAAGCTCGCTGCCTTGCCCGACGTCAGCGGCGATGCAGATCACACGGGCGCCATACCGCTCCTTGAGCCACGGGACGATAATGGATGTGTCGAGCCCTCCGGAGTAGGCAAGGGCGATTGTACGGATCACGGCCGCCTCAATAAGTATTCAGAATAACTGAATATTTAATCGGCCGGGGCCACCCAGTCAATACTGGATCAGGGCTCTCCGGCAAGGGCTTTGAGACGCCGGTGAACGCGCTCGCGGCCGGCAACCGAGCGGCAGATGATAAGGATAGTATCGTCACCACCGACGGTGCCGAGGATGTCGGCCCAGCCCTCGCCATCGAGGGCAGCGGCAATGGGCTGCGCGCCCCCGGGAACGGTACGAAGAACGAGCATCTCGCTCACTCCGTCGATGCGGAGAAAGAGCTGAGGCAGCAGTGTGTCCAGCGCAGCTCTACTTTCCTCTATGCTGCCGTCGGTGATCGCGTATCTGGCTCCTTCAGGTGTAGGGACGCGCGCCAGCCGGAGCTCCCGGAGATCCCGGGACAGTGTTGCCTGGGTGACGTCCCACCCGCGTTGGAGCAGCAGCTTGCGAAGGTCCTCCTGGCTGCTGACGACGCGAGAGCTGACAATCTCCAGAATCGTGTCGTGCCGTTCACGTTTGTTGGCCACGGAACTGAGTTTAGCACCGCAGTAAGAAATGCGCGAGCCGAGCGCAGGGATCATTGACGCAAAGGCAGTGTAATGTTATGCATTCTTTATGCATAAAGTTCCGGTTGGAGTCCTTGGCGCCAGTGGGTATGCGGGCCGCGAGCTGTGTCGACTTGTCGCCGAGCATCCGGCGCTCGAGCTCTCGTTTGCTTCTGCCAATGAGCAGCGTGGCCAGCGCGTCCGCATCGGTGCCTCGGAAGTGACCTTTGTCGCTACGGAGGATGCCCCGCTCAATAAAGCGGAGGTCGTCTTTACAGCGCTCCCGCATGGCGCATCAGCCAAATGGGTTGGAAATGCACGCGCGACGGGGGCGCGCGTCGTGGACCTCTCTTCGGATTTCAGACCAGGGTCAGACGCGCGAACCAACGGAATTCAGGCGCCCTACGGACTGACCGAGCTAATGCGCGCGAAGATTCCAGCAGCGCAGGTTGTCGCGAATCCTGGATGTTACGCGACCGCGATTCTGGTGGCGATCGCTCCCCTGCTCAAGGAAGGTTGGATCGTACCGGGGGCTACGATCAATGTATCCGCCGCGAGTGGCGTTACGGGTGCGGGTTATTCCGTACGTCAGGATCTGCTGTTCGCCGAAGTGGCTGAGGATTTTCGCGCATATTCGGTGGGAAATCAGCATCGACACATCGCCGAAATGCGGGCGGTCGCGAAAGAGCTGGGCGGCAGAGACAACGACATATTGTTCACACCTCATTTGCTTCCTGTCGCTCGCGGAATTCTCGCGACTATCGCGGTGCCGGTGAGAGAATACCTTCACGATCCGTCCGCGCTCTGGCGCGATTTCTATAGTGGGGAGCCTTTCATTGAAATCGCTGCCGATCCGCCGTCACTTCGCGACGTGGTACGACGCAATGTTGTCCGTCTGAGCATCGCCAAAGCAGCCAATGTCCGTCAACCTACACTCGTCCTCATATCCGCGATCGATAATCTGATGAAAGGAGCAGCAGGACAGGCTCTGCAGAACGCGAACGTTCTGCTCGGTTTGAGCGAGCAGACTGGACTGCCGGCATAATGCGGGTCGTGAAAATTGGCGGGCGGGCGCAATCTGATCCCCGCCTGGCGACCGTGATTCGTTACGCCTGGAGTGCGATGCCGGGTCAGCTCTGCATAGTGCACGGAGGCGGCGACGAGATGTCGGCGATGCAGCGCGCGCTGGGAAGGGAAGCCGTGTTCATTGGCGGACGTCGTGTTACGTCGAAGGGAGATCTCGGCGTTCTGCGAATGGTGCTGTCGGGTGTGGTGAACAAGCGACTGGTCAACACGTTGGTTGCTGCCGGCCTGCCAGCGGTGGGCTTATCGGGAGAAGACGCTGCGCTAATTGGCGCCGAACTCATAGATGAATCGTTGCTCGGATTTGCGGGGCGTCCTGTCGGGGTGAATGCGGAGCTGCTGCGCGCTCTAATGAGATCGAGGTACTTACCCGTGATTTCACCGGTAGGTTACAACGCATCGAGTGCCGAAGGTGGTGCCCTCAACGTCAACGGCGATGATGCTGCAGCGGCAATTGCCGCAGGACTCGGAGCCGACGAGCTACTTCTCGTCGCAGACGTCGACGGAGTGCGGGACAGTCAAGGAGAGGTCCTTTCGCGTCTGAGCACCGAAGCAGCCCATGATCTGGTTACGAGCGGTATCGCGAACAACGGAATGGCTGCGAAGCTCGAGGCGGCTGAAAGCGCGCTCATTTCGGGAGTTACTCGCGTAAGAATTTGCAGCCTTGCCGGTTTCGACAACGAGGAGCACGGCACATTCATTACCCAATCCCAGGGCGTTGCCTTATGAGTGCGATCACATTGCCTGTCGATGATGAAGTCGGGGTTGCTGCTTTTTCGGAAACGTCCGCGCTTCTTTCGACATACAAGCGCGCGCCGATGGAGCTGGTAGGGGGAGAAGGCGTGGAGCTCATCGACTCCGATGGCAAGCGATATCTCGATTTCGCAAGTGGGATAGCGGTGAATGCGCTTGGCTACGGAGATCCCGGAATCGCGAGAGCAATCAGCGAATCGCTGGGCACCGGCCTGATCCACGCATCAAACCTGTATCGGACCGCGCCCGGTGAGCAGCTCGCTAGCAAACTGGTCGAGCGCTCGTTCGCCTCGAAAGTGTTTTTCTGCAACTCAGGGGCGGAGGCGAACGAAGGTGCATTCAAGTTTGCGAGGCGATGGGCCCGCAAGATCGGCACAGACGCAAAGGTCGAGATCATCGCTCTGCGAGGAAGCTTTCACGGTAGACTCTTCGCGTCTCTCGCCGCGACCGACCGTCCGTCGTACCGCGCGCCATTCCGGCCGCTTGCGGGTGCGGTCTCGATCTGCGAGCGGGACATCGGCGACCTGGATACCGCCCTCGATGAAGAGACCGTTGCCGCAGTCATTGTCGAGCCGATTCAGGGAGAAGGCGGCGTCCGCGTACTCGATGCGGATTTTCTGGGCCGACTCCGCGCTCTGACCGAGAAGCGCGAGATAGCGCTCATCTTCGACGAGATTCAATGCGGGCTCGGACGTACCGGATACTTTTTCGCCTACGAAAACGTCGGCATCGTTCCCGACATGCTGACGCTCGCCAAGCCGCTTGCGGGTGGACTGCCAATGGGCGCGGTTCTGGTGTCGGAAGAAATCGCATCGACGATCCAAGCGGGTGATCACGGCACGACATTCGGCGGCGGGCCCCTCCTGGCAGCCGTCGCGGGCTACGTGGTCGATCGGCTCTCAGATCCCTCTTTGCTCAAAGCGGTTCGTGAAAACGGGACATGGCTTGGCGGAGAGCTCGATGTAATCGCGCGTCGCTCCGGAAAAGTTCGGGCGATTCGCGGCACCGGCTACATCTGGGGGCTCGATGTGGTCGAGCCCGCCAATGAGATCGTCAAGCGCGGGTGGGACGAAGGCTTGCTCGCGCTCACGGCCGGCGAACACACACTCCGCATCCTTCCCCCTCTCATAATGGGGCAAGACGATCTGCGGCGCGGCGTCAACATCCTAGAAAAGATTATCAGTCAGTAATCAGAGCCAGAGTCGCCAATCGTGGCGACTCTGGTTAAGATTGCGGTGACTTTTTCTCGCAGAGATGTATGACATCGACGAGACTCGCGTCCGTCCGCCTCGTCGCGCTTTTCACGGCACTCGGCTGTGCATCTGTACCCGCCAATACTGGTCCGTCATCGTCGTCGGCTGTACCGGACACTGTCGAGGCGCGACGCCTGTTCGAACAGAACATCGACGCGATACACAAGCGTGACCGCGCGCGATATCTCGCGACTTATCTTCACACCAGTTCGCTCGGGCGCAATGGACCTGCGGGACTTGAGCTTGGGTACGAAGGCTGGAGCGCGCGTCGCGATTCGACCTGGCCGGACACCCTGATAGCGAGGAACCTGCAGGTGCTGCCGATTGCACCGGGCGTCGTGTACGGCACCTACTGCTATACGGTTACGCAGAAAGACACGACCTCGAGCGGTGTTTCAGAGCGCATTTTTGTGAAGACTCCGGAAGGCTGGAGGATTGCCGTCACGACTGCATTTGGCCTGCCGGCTGGCGCACCCGCGCAGTGCAAATAAAACCGGAGATTCCCTGAAACGCGACGGGCACGTACTCCAGAATGCGATCCAGTAAAGTTTCTCTTCACTCAGTGTGGAAGGCCTTCGACGAGGCCGCGTTCGGTCCCAAGAACACTCTGAATCTCAGAGAGTCGCTCCCGACGGCAGCCGATGCGCGTTATCGGGCCGAAGCGTGGCTCCGCGAACGACAGATTGGCCGGGCAGGTGAGGTGCTGCTGATAACCGGACGTGGCAACCAGAGTCCGGGCGGAGTCTCTGCCGTGCGCGCGGCGATCGTCGCTCTTTTGCCCAATTTGCGCAGACGTGGCGTGGTGAGCGAATGGCGGGAGCATTCGCCGGGGTCTTTCGTCGTAAAGCTTGGATCAATCTCATCGCTTCTCGATGCTCCGAGGCGTAAGCGTGACCGGGTGACAGTAGCAACGCCCGCCGATCCGGAATCCCTGGCGCAACTGGACACGAAAACTCTTTCGTTACTTCGCCGCCTTGCAGTTCGCTCTCTGGAGTCACTCGGCGTGCGCGACATCGACAAATTCGTGGACTCAGAAATGTTGTCCAAGTTCAATTCGTTGGCGGCGGGGATCGCGCCCGGGGTGGAAGGCGAACGCAGACTCCGGGAGGTAATTTCCGCCGCGCTCGAGCAGTTGGACGAATGAAGGTTTCACTCCACTGTCACTGACACCAAACCAGGAATACAAGCAAATGCGCAGACAACTTGCGCTGTTGATTCCCATCGTGCTGGTCAATCCGCTGGGTGCGCAGGTGATGCCCGGATATTCGCCACAATCCGCTGCGATCGAGCGTGCAACGGAAAGCGATGTCATCACGCATCCAACGCCGGCGAGCGCCTCTGCCCATTCGAGGTTCCTTTCATTTCAGCCGCATATGGCCGGAACTCCTGCTCAGGCGCGAACGCGCGACTATGTCGTGAGCCAGATGAAGTCCTGGGGTCTCGAGACCGAAGTGCGCTCGTACAGCGTGTGGATGCCGCATCCCGTCACCACCCGAGTGTGGCGAATCGCACCGGATCCGATCGAATTGAATCTTCAGGAAGGTCCACTTCCCGAAGACACTACATCAGTTGCGTTTTCTCAGGTATTGCCGTTCAACGGCTATGGTGCGGCCGGCAATGTGCGCGGCGAGGTCGTGTACGTGAACTACGGCCTGATCGAGGACTACGCGCAGCTCGACTCGATGGGTGTCTCGGTGAAGGGCAAGATAGCGATTGCGCGTTATGGTCGCTCGTACCGGGGCATCAAAGCGCGCGAGGCGGAAAAGCACGGAGCGTTGGGTCTGATCATCTACAGTGATCCCGCTGACGATGGTTACGTGCGGGGGGACGTGTATCCCCTCGGCCCAATGCGGCCGTCGCAAGGGGTTCAGCGTGGCAGTGTCATGAACCCGAATGGTGACCCGAGCACGCCGGGCTACCCAAGCACGACAAACGCAAAGCGCATTGCATTGTCGGCCATGGACGTGCCTCACATTCCGGTGCTTCCAATCTCGTATGGCAACGCCGCCGAGTTGCTGCGTGGACTGACGGGCAAATCAATTCCTCAAACGTGGCAGGGCGGGCTTCCTTTCCGATATCACGTCGGCCCTGGGCCGGTGCAAGCACGGCTGGAGGTTGTGACGGATGCCGCGACGCGCCCTTACAAGGAAATCTGGGACACGTTCGGGATTATACGCGGAAGTGAATTCCCCGATGAGATCGTGATGATCGGCGGGCACCGTGATGCATGGGGACCAGGTGCAGCTGACAACGTCAGTGGCACGGTGAGCGTGATGGAGGCGGCGCGCTCAATCGCTGAGCAGGTCAAAGCCGGAAGACGTCCGAAGCGCACGATCATGTTCGCAACGTGGGACGCGGAAGAATGGGGATTGCTTGGATCGACGGAGTATGTGGAGGAGGATTCACTCAGACTGAGCAGACATGCCGTCGCATATTTCAACCAGGACGACATTGCGCAGGGTCCCAACTTCGGCGGTGGAGGATCTCCCTCCCTTCGAGCATTGCTGCGTGATGTAGCGAAGCAGGTTCCTGATCCAAGTCATCAGGGCAGTGTTTACGATGTCTGGAGAAAACGCGCCAACCTTGCTTCGGACACTCTCGAACCGCAAATGGGTGACCCCGGAGGAGGGTCTGATTTCGCCGGATTCTACAATCATCTGGGCATTCCGATAGCCGATTGGGGATTCGGCGGACCACAGGGGGTTTACCACTCTGCCTACGATTCGTACCACTGGATGTCAAAATTCGGCGATCCAAATTTCGAGGTGCATACGACTGCAGCTCGCATCGGAGCAGCGATGTTGCTCCGAATCGCGAACGCTGACATCCTGCCGTACGATTATGTGGAATTTGTGCGGACGATGCGGCGGTTCGGCGCACAAGTTGGCCAGGCGATCAGCGACAAGCACTGGAAGGTGTCCGCAGCGGGACTGGCTGCAGCAATCGGCAGAATGGAAGATGCGGCGCTCGCATTCAGTGCCGCGCGAGATAAGTCCCTCACTGCTCAGCTTGCGCCCGCAACTGCGCAGCAAGTCAATGCGAAGCTGCTCGAAGTTGAACGTCAGCTTACAAGACCGGAAGGTCTCGTCAGTCGACCCTGGTTCAGAAACCTGATTTACGCCTCCGATGAGAACAACGGATATGCTACGATGGTGCTACCGTCGGTGAATGAAGCGATCCGTGTCGGCAACGAAACCGTTGTTGACCGTGAGCTGACCGATTTGGTGCAGCGTTTTGATGCGGCGACACGCGCGTTGAAGATGGCGACAGAATTGCTATCAAGAAAGTAAACGCGAAGTCGCGGCTCGATTTTTTCAGGCCCGGACATTGCGTTGCTGACGGCTCGACGACGCAATGGCAGAGAACTAGATGAGAACCGGGCAAGGTGGAGTGCGGCGCTCGCGTCTCACTCTGGAAGAGATGCTACCCATCGCCTCATACGGTGCGAAGGCAAGCTGGCCTTCCGGGTTTCAACTTTACCAGCGTGGTGCACGGGCAGACGGCGTTTTCATTGTTCTCGAAGGCCACGTCGTTTTGCGCAACAAGATAAAAGTGGGGCGTGGATTCGTTCCGGTCATCGCGACGGCGGGACAGACATTCGGCAGCGAAGGGCTGTCGCCAGGCAGCCATTACGTGACCGACGCAAACGCGACAGAAGAAACGAAGACAATGTCTCTGAGTGGAGCGCAATTCCGCGCGTTCGTACGCGAGCGTCCCGCTCAGACGATTCCGCTGCTGTCGCAGATAATGTCGGAGCGAGCTTATCTGCTCGAGAAGCTGCACGAGCTCGCTGCGCTGAATGTGGATCAGCGGTTGATGTCAACGTTGACACATCTCAGCACCGACCGGAGTTTCACGGCGTCAGACGGTCGACTCAAGCTCGAGAACAATCATCACCGGTTGTTGTGTGAGATGGTGGGTGCTACGAGGGAGTCGATCGCTCTGGCATTGAGCCGGCTAGTGTCAGCCGGCATCGCGGAAAGAAAGGGCATGACGTTTCTGATCGAGCCGAGCTCACTTGCACCTACTTTCGCTGAGAATGGAGACAGGGATTCGACAATCTCCGTGGCGAGAGAATTGTCCTAGTAACGAGGATGAATGGGCGATCGGCGAGACGCTGATACAAATCTCATACTGAAAGGGGCGGAGACCATTGATTTGCAGGAGGAGGGCTCGCATGGAGTCCTCCTCCTGCACGGTTTTGGAGATACACCTCAGACGCTTTCGTTATTAGCACGAAGACTCCACAAAGCGGGTTATAGCGTGTATGCTCCGCTTCTCCCGGGGCACGGACGTACGATGGAAGCCTTCAATCGGTCCGGTGCCGATCAATGGATCGATGCGGCGAAGCAAGCAATGCTCTCGACGGGAGAGCGAAGCGACGGCATTAGTATCGTCGGGCTTTCGATGGGCGGAGCGTTGGCTGTTCTTCTCGCCGCAGAGGACCACGCTACGTCGGCGTTGGTCCTGATCGCGCCCTATCTGGGTATGCCGCGTCGACTGCGTTTCGCCGCAGCAACACACTGGCTCTGGGGCGGATTGGTGGGAGAGATAAACGCCAGAAATCCTCGATCAATTCGCGATGCGATTGAGCGCGAACGGAATCTTGCTTACGGCTCTGTCACGGGCCGTACACTATTCGAGCTCTCGAAGGTGGTGCGTCGCGCGAGGAAAGCGCTTGGTCGAGTCACTGCTCCAACGGTGATAATTCAGTCGCGCGAAGATCCTCGTGTCTCTCCGCGTGTTGCGGAATTCGCTCTCCACGAAATAGGCGCGACAGAAAAACAACTCATATGGACCGAAGGGGCGGGACACATCATCACCGTCGACTACGGCCGCGAGCGGGTGTTCAGCGAAGTTGAGAGGTGGTTGCGGCTGTACGCCCATCGCGGCCGACAGCCGCTGCTGACAAGCAAAGCGGCTGTCGAACGACCCTGAGTGCTTAGAAGCGATCCTGGACGAATTCCGTTACGGTGTCGACCGCGCGCTCTCCCAAGTCCGCAGCCTGGTGAACGACCCCGGTTGCAACGCGTTTCACGCGAGCCACGGGAGACTGTGATCTACGACGAGGACGGCTACGGCTGCTCTTGCGTCCGCCTCCCTTGCGTCCGGAAGTGCGCCTGCTCGACCTCCGCGAAGAGGATTTGCGTGCACTGCTCTTGCGCCTGGCAGAAGATTTCCGCGCCCCCCCGCCACGCCGCGACGACTTCCGTGCGCCTCCGCGTTTGCGTCCCGAGGATCCGGACCGCGACCGCTTTCTACCGCCTCTTGAACGACTGGACTTCTTGGCTGCAGCCATGGGAAAGCTCCGTGAACGAAGGTTCGTAAAACGGATAGCAAGATTCGCGCACAATAACGCTGCGAGAGTCTATCGGGGTTGCAACGTATGTCGCGCCGTCGCGACGGTGCTATCCGACAGCGCGCGTCTCGCCATGTCGCAAGATCCAGAGGTCGCTACCGTCGCGACCGGCTGCACGCCATTGTTCGCGCATGCGCGCCGGCGGCTCGTCCATCGGCTCGTCGGTCAGCTTGAACGTTCCCCAATGAGCGGCGGTCATTATCAGGCGCTTGCCTTTCTGTGCTGTCGCGAGCTGGGCGACCGCTTTCATGCAGTCCTCAGGATTCATATGTACCGGGCCCATGAACCAACGCGGCTCGTAAGCTCCGATCGGCAGGATCGCCAGATCGAAGGGACCGCAGCGGACACCGATGGTCTCGAATTCAGGATGCAGACCAGTGTCGCCAGCGAAAAACAGCGTATGGTGCGAAGACCGGAACGCCCACCCGCACCAGAGAGTGCTGTTACGAGTGCCGAGTCTTCTGCCAGAAAAGTGCTGCGCGGGAAGACACATCAGATGCAATCCTCCGATCGCGCTTTCCTGCCACCAATCTCTGACCGTCACCTCCCGCGCACCGTGATGCCGGAGAAACCTGTCCACCCCCAGCGGCGCGTACCAGAGTGCGGCGGGATAGCGTCTGGCGATTCGTGAGATCGTACCGGAATCGAGGTGATCATAATGATCGTGGGAGATGACCACCACGTCGACCGGCGGTAAGCGATCGAATTCCACGGCTGGAGGGACCCAGCGACGAGGACCCACGAACTGCACTGGTGACGCCCGCTCACTCCAAACCGGGTCGGTCAGAATGTTGAGGCCGGCCATTTGGATCAGAAAGCTCGTATGTCCGACCCACGTCAAAGTGAGCTGTTCCGGCGCTGCCCTCGGTACTACAAACTCCGGAGCGACCCGTACGAATTTGGCGGGGTCAGGGTCCGGGCGACGAGGATTCCGTCGTCGCTCCACCAAAGTCCATTTGAGAAAATCGAGAAATCCATGTAATTGCGCCGATGGCCAGGGATTCCTGAACCCGCCGTCTGGTCGATGATGAGAAGGGAGCTGCATCGTTAACTGACCCTTGGCGGCGCGAGGTTCTCCTCGAGGTGCGAGACTGATTTCATTCCCACGAGGGCCGCTGCAACAGGCAGCGACTGCGAAAAAGCAATGGCACGTCTCGCGTCGGTTTTGAATCCTGGAAAGGCGGAGTGTACCTGTTTCGGGAGTGCGCGCGTCAGCTGGGATTGCATTAGCGTCGCGCTTCCCACCACTGAGATGCCAAGCCGACTGGCTGCCAGGAGTAGCGGCACTTTTTCGTGTCCGATTTGCTGAGTGGGAAGCCGCACTGATTCTGTCATCGCGAGGTTGATCGGAAGTTGGATAACGCGGAAGTGATGATCTGTACCAGCAATTTCGCGGGCGATCGAAACGAGCTCCTCAAGGCTCAAGTGATTTCTTGAGTCTGGTGGAACTCTGAATCCATTCCAGGTCGCGCAACCGTAAATTCCGATGACACCTCGATGAACATGTTCCTCGAGTGCAGCAAATGCGTCGCGGACTACCGTCAGAAAATTCGGCCGGGCCAGCGCATCCAGCTGCTGCTCGGGATTGTGGAGATAATAGACGTCGATGACTGCGAGCCCGAGGTTATTCCTGCTGCGCTCGATCTGATCAGCCAGGTAGCGCGGTGTGAGGCAATGGCCACCGGAGACGACCTCACTGGGCTGCATCACGCCGCGACCGAAGTACTCGTTTTCGAGGAAGCCTCGATATCCCTCTTTGGTTTCGGGAGGCATCCTGTCGAGTGGGATGTATCCGCCTTTGGTGCACACGACAACCTCTTCGCGTTTGATGCTGCCGCCGACGATGATGCTGCGAAGCGCTTCACCAATCGCTCGTTCTGAGCGCTGGCACCGGTAATTGATTGCGGTGTCGAGGAGATTCACGCCCTTTTGCAACGCCGCGCTGACCGTCGTTGTGTACCGCGCATCCTCGGAGTCTTCGCACTCGCCGAGGTAGGTTCCTAACCCCAGAGATGAAACGAGCGGCCCATCGGCAATGGAACGATAGAAATGATCCGGCTGGGTTTTGGCGAAGCGCTTTCGAAATCGCCGCGTGCCTGCTGGCGTTGCGCGTCCCTCCACAAGGGATTCCAAACCGTTCAGACGAGTCATTGCGGAGAGGCTACCGGCAACAACCGGGTATTGCAAGGTCGGCGTAAGGTGCGTTGGCCCTTACGTTGCTTAGCTGAAGAGCGCGCCTTCTATACCAGGAATGTTCTGGACATTGGGATCGACAGCGTCGTGACACGGTCTTCGGAAGGCCAGAAACTCGCAACGATCTCGCTCCACCGCTTCACATCCGTTCCGTTCCCGGTGCGGCTGCGTGTTGGCTACGCGGACAGCACGACCCAGGACTTTTCACTGCCAGTAAATATCTGGGCGCACGGAAATCACTTTGATGCTGTCGTTCCGGTGCGTGCGAACATCACCGGCGTGCGTCTGTGGCCCGATCCCTCAGTGCCTGACTGGAATTCATCTAATGACACGTGGGGGGCTCCACCGCGGGCAAACCCTGCGGGACCAGTTACGAGACGATGATGTGGTCGTTTGGATTAGGGGTACTGTTCGGGTAGATTGGAAGCGTACCTCGAGACTCAGATAACGGAGCAAGTAATGCCGGATTTTGGAAGTTGGGCAACGGCGTGGTGGAAGCCGATTGTGTTTGTGATTGTAGCCGGACACCTCACCAACGTGTCCGTCACACTGTTCTTGCACCGTGCCCAGACGCACCGCGGAGTGAAGCTGCACTATCTCGCCGCCCTTCCGATGCGGATATGGTTGTGGCTTTCGACCGCTATCGTGACAAAGGAATGGGTCGCCTGTCATCGGAAGCATCACGCGTTCGCCGACCGCGAGGGTGATCCACACAGCCCACTGATGGAAGGACTTCGCAACATCGTTCTCAAGGGCGCCTTCTACTATAGAAAAGCGGTCCGCCAGCCAGGTGTGCTCGACAAGTACGGAAAGGGTACTCCCAACGACTGGCTCGAGCGACACCTCCTATCTCCACTCAACTGGCTTGGCATCATCGTCATGCTCGGAGTCGACATCTATCTGTTCGGCTTCTTTGTGGGACCGTTGGTCTGGGGCATACAGATGATCTGGATTCCGTTCTGGGCGGCCGGAATCATTAATGGCGTCGGGCACGCCGTGGGCTATCGGAACTTCAACGTGAAAGACGAGAGCCGAAACATCTCACCAATTGCCATCTGGCTCGGCGGAGAGGAGCTGCACAACAATCACCACGCCGATCCGCACTCTGCGAAGTTCAAGGCCAAGTGGTATGAGTTCGATATCGGCTGGGTCTACCTCCGACTGCTCTCAGTTTTCGGCCTGGCTGAAATCTCCTACGCGCGCAGGTAGGGCCTCGCGTGCCTGAGACTGTAACCTGCGTGCGTTGCGGACAGACGCGCGCAGGATTTGTGAAGCCTCCCTTTCCGGGTTCCATCGGAGCGCGAGTCGTCGAAGAGATTTGCACGCAATGCTGGGCCGACTGGATCAAGCAACAGACGATGTTGATCAATCACTATGGTCTAAACGTCATGGATCCACAGGCGCGGTCCTTTCTGACCAAGAATATGACGGCATTTCTCTTCAAGACCGGCGCTACATCAGACATCGATACCAGCAAGAAGGGCACGATTAGCCACTGATGATGCGGAAGTCGACGGTATTGCCGGCCTTAACGCTCGCTCTGGTTGCGGCAAGCTGCACGACGATAACTCCGACGACTGGCAAGTCGCGACAAACCAGGACCGTTTCATCGCGCTGGACCGATTCTGTCCTCGCTTCGATGACGCTGCGCGAGAAAGCCGCGCAAATCGTGTGGCCAAGCGTGCTTGGCGATTATGCGTCGGGTGATTCGCCACAATGGCGACGGCTGACGGAATACATCCAGCAGGAAAAAGTCGGCGGCTTCACGATATCGGTGGGATCACCGACAGAAGTGGCCGCGAAACTGAACGCACTGCAATCGATGAGCAAGGTTCCGCTTCTGTTCGGAGCGGATCTCGAGGCCGGAGCGGGATTCCGCGCGCGAGGCGGCTACTTCGTTCCCAACGCGATCGACCTTGGTGGGGCGATTGTATTCCCGCCAGAGATGGCGGTCGGTGCAACGCGAGATACGACTCTCGCTTACGAGCAAGGACGTCTCACCGCACTCGAAGGGCGCGCGCTCGGGATTCACATCGCGTACGCGCCGGTTCTCGACGTCAACAACAATCCGGATAACCCAGTTATCAATACACGCTCCTACGGTGAGGATCCTGATCTCGCCGCACGGATGGGCGTCGCGTTCATCCATGGCTTGCAGGATCACGGCATGATCGCGACAGGGAAGCATTTCCCGGGTCACGGCGATACAGGCGTCAACTCACACTTGGCGCTGCCAGTGGTGACTGTGAGCAGAAGCAGGCTCGATACGGTGGAGCTCGTGCCATTCCGGGCGGCGGTGAACGGCGGGGTTGGCGCCATCATGTCGTTTCACGGAGCGATGCCGGCCCTTGATTCCTCGAATGTTCCCGGAACGCTCTCGCCGAAGGTTTTAACCGGGCTGCTTCGTGGAGAAATGGGATTCCGTGGGATCATAATCTCCGACGCGATGGACATGCGGGGTGTGCTAGATCAATTCGGTGCAAGCGAGGCGGTGAAGCGCGCGATCTCGGCAGGAATCGACGTTCTGATTCAGCCGCTCGACGTAACACAGACGATCGATGCCGTCGTCGCTGGAGTCTCTGAAGGTCGATATACCGAAGCGCGTCTGGATTCATCTGTCCGCAGAGTGCTCGAGACCAAGCGCAGGCTTGGGCTCGCACAGAACAAGCTGGTCGATCTCGCCGCGTTACGGTTTCTTGTCGGGGATAGCTCGAACGCGCAGATCGCGCGACGTGTTGCCGAGAAGTCGATCACACTCGTCAAGGATTCGCTGCGGCAGGTTCCTTTGGGTTCAGACACTGCGCTGCGCGTGCTCTCAATTACGCTCGCACGGCGAGCGGATCTTCCGGCAGGGAACGCCTTCAATGCGGAGTTGCGCACAGGCCTGCCAAAACTGCGCACGGAATTCGTCGCGACCGAAGACGCTGCTCTCAACTATCCACGCTTGATCACAGCGGCTGATTCGGCAGATGTGACCATCGTAAGCTCCTACGTGGGGCAAAGCTGGGATGCGATCACCGCGAGTGCACCGCAAGCTTTTACGAACTTCGTGCAGACCCTCGTCCAGCGCGGCCGAAAACCGATCGTCGTCGCTTTCGGTAATCCGTATCTTCTGCAACAGGTACCGTGGGTGAGCGCGTATCTCGTTGCGTGGGGAGGCTTTCCGGTTTCTCAAACGGCGGCGGCACGAGCGTTGGTCGGAACGTCAGCGATCTCAGGTCATTTACCGATCAGCATGCCGCCGTATGTGAGCCGCGGCAGAGGTGAGGAAAGAGCGGCGCAAGCGCGTTGAGCCTGTCATTCCTGCGGTCGAATTGCTGATGCGCCAAAAAAAACTTTCTCAAATTTTTCAGTTGACGACGCGATCCTGATTTCGTTATATCACTAACCGCCCGCCCCGAGACGCTCGCCACGAAGCGCGACGTCAGTTCCCAAAAAAATTCAGTTGGCGCAGCCTTGACTTTAGTCACAGAAAGTGACTAATTCGCATGCACCATGCGCGACCGATCCTCGAAGAGTGCCTCCTACAGCGTCGATTTAGTTCTGATGACCGCGATGGGAGACAAGCTCGCGATCCTGCTCGCGCGGAACTCGAGTGAGCGCGAGCGATGGTCTGTGCCCTGGCGAATTCCGCAAAGCGGCGAAGCGCTCGACGCCGCCGCTAACCGGGCCGCTCACGATGCGCTCGGCGAATCCCCGGCTTGGACGGAACAGATCGGAGCATTCGGCGACGGCAAAAGGCACCCGAGCGAGATCGATGTGTCAGTGGCGTATTTGGCGTTAGTCCCACATGAAACGGCAACGCTGCGGGCGGGATACACATGGTTTCAGGTCGCCGATTTGCCGGCCCTTTCTCCACGGCAACGCGCGATGGTGGAGGGAGCTACGCAGACCATCCAAAGCCGTCTCGACCAGGCCCCGATCGCATTCAGGCTTCTCCCCGCGACGTTTACGCTTAGCGAGCTACAACAAATGTATGAGCTGCTGCTCGGTAAACGCTTGCACAAGGCGAGCTTCCGACGTGCCCTCCAGGCCGCCTGGCTCGTCGAACCTACAGACGAATGGCGGAGTGAGGGGAGGGGCCGGCCGGCGCAACTTTTCCGTTATTTGCCGAAGAAAAGGCGTAGAGCCCACCGGGGTGTGAGGTTCGATTTTCTCTACCCATAAGTGCTGTAACACGCCGGTATCAACTCGGTTAGCCTCCAAGGAACCTCTTGCGGTCGCGGTGTATTAGTTGCAATGTGTACCTAAGGTAAACACCCTTCATCGGGGGCCCGATAGCTATGCTGGCTTATCTGGATAGTTTGTGCGCAGCTTTGCTCGCACGAGACAGTACAGAGATACAGCGGCTTCTTGCACTTCCGGCGGCGCGCGATTTACCCCGCCGGGTACGTGAAGAAGCTGTCGCGATATCTCGCGCCGGCAACCGCAGCTTCATGGCCCCAATTCACGCGCTCCACTTTTATTACAAGCTCACTCACATGGTTGACGAGTCGAGTGATCCGATCTTCGGCGACGCGTCGAAGCACAGCGAGAGCGAAGGCAGCCAAATGGAGCTGCCACTGCGCAAAGTGGGAAACGGCGGCCGTTAACGCACTTTAGACGAGTGCACGAAGCGAATTCTTCTTTCCCATCGCTTCGTTCCAGATATCTCCAATCTTCTCAAAGCGCTCAGCCGCGTTGCCGAGGTGGTAGTCGCGCGGATCGAGATCGTCGGTGAGCTCGCTCCACTTCAGCGGAGCAGAGACTGTCGCACCGGGTTTCGCGCGAACGCAGTACGGACCGGCAACTGTTTTTCCCTGGATATTCTGCAGGTAATCAACGTAAACCGTTGCTGCACCGCGAGCTTTGACGAAACGCTCGATTGTCGTCTCCTTCGGATGCGCCTCGGCCACTTTTGTCGCGATCATCTGAGCCACTAGAGTCGCCGCATCGTTTGGGGTTCGCGGCGGAAGCGGTAGATAAATGTGTAACCCGCTTGAACCGGAAGTCTTGATCGCCGCGTTGAGGCCGAAACCGTCGATGACTTCCTTTGCCCAGCGCGCAATCTGAATAACCCGTACGAAATTAGCGCGCGGCCCAGGATCGAGATCAATGATCGTATAGTCAGCGTATTCGAGCGATTGAATGCGCGAATGCCAGGGGTCAACTGAGATAGCGCCGAGCTGGATCGTGTATAGAAGTGTCAGCAGATCTCCGCCAATGATCCGCGGCTGTTTCTCCCCACCGTCGGTTTCTATCAGCTCGACGCGGACTTCTGGCGGAGTGGTTTCGGAAGCCTTCTGCTGGTAGAAGCTCTCCCCGTTGATCCCGTTGGGGAACCGCTTAAGGACCAGCGGTCGATCCTGAATCGTCGGGAGGATGAAGTTTGCAATGCGCGTGTAGTAGCGCATTACGTCTCCCTTGGTGTACTTCTCCTTTGGAAAGAAGACCTTGTCGAGGTTCGAAACCTTCAGGGTCCTGCCGGGGCCGAAGTTGAGGGTTCCTTCTCCTCCTGCCTTCTCAATAGCGTCGAGTTGACCTAGCAGCGACGTGGTGTCGACCTTCAATCTGGAAGGGCCGGACGTCGAACGTCGTGGCATCTTTGGAGAAGAGGCGTTAAGCGTTCGAGCCCGCGCGGCTATGCTCAGCCTTGACTGTCGCTTTGCTATCGAGCTACGGGTCGATTTTTTCTGCACGCTGGTAGGTTCTAATCCAACCTCGGTTGCATCCTTGTCGTCGCGAACACCGAGAAAGATCGGTTGACGAAGGCGCCGATCTGCTGTCCACTCGCTGAATTTGACTTCAACGACAACTTCTGGCTTGACCCAGTGCGCTTTCTCGTTGGTCTTCGGCGTTTCTACAAACGGTGAGTTCTTTATCTCAAGGGGCTTCAAGCGCCGGTACATTTCCCCCAGGCCCTGCCGGGTAAAGCCTCCGCCAGTGTGTCCGACGTAAATGACTCTGTCTTTGTCGAAATAGCCGAGCAGGAGCGCCCCAATGTGCTCGCGGCTGTTACGGGGCTCCGTGTATCCGCCGATCACGAACTCCTGACGGAATTCGATTTTGAGCTTCAACCAGTTACGCGATCTATTACCTGGCTCGTATGGCGAATCGATCCGCTTGGCGATGACACCTTCCCAACCCTGGCGCCGAGCCTTCTCCAACATCTTCTTCCCATCGCCTTCGACGGAATCGGTGACCCACAACTGCTTCGAAGTGCGTTTTCCAATGCGCTTGAGGAGTCGAGCGCGACGCTCCGACCACGGCTCATGCAACAAAACCTCGTCGCCATCCATAAGTATGTCGAAGAGAATCAACGCCGCCGGTGTGGAGGATGAGTGTCGCTCGATAAGGTGCGACTCCTTCACGTGCATACGGCTTTGCAGCTCCTGGAAGCGAGCCGGCTCGCCGTCGATGAGAGCTACGATCTCTCCATCAAGTACCAGCGAACGTTTGGTCTGCGCAGCGAGCTTTTTGAGAGACGCGACGATCTCGGGAAATTGACGGGCCTTGTCTTTCCCGTTTCGGGTCATGAGCTTGACATCGTTTTCTGTTGCGTATGCGAGTACGCGTATGCCGTCGTACTTCGGCTCGAAGGTCCAGCCTTTTCCGGGGACCTCACTTCCGATGCTAGCGTACATCGGCTCGAGTGCGGCCGCGGCGAACCTGGCTGGTGAAACCGAAACCATTGTCTCGCGGGACGCGCTATCACGAATGCTCTTTGCACTCGGTTTGCTGGTCAAACGGGGCGGAGTGAAGGTTTTGCTGCGCTTTGGTTCACGGTTGCTTCTCCAGACGCGACCTTTTCCCGATGTGATCTCGTCCATAGTACGACCGGAGTCGACGGACGTCATGTTTTCGGTGACGACGTCCTCTTTAGTCGCGAATTCGTCGCGGTGCTTGATCAGCAGCCACTGCGGCTTTGATGACGAAGAATCATCGCGCGCGAATCTCATGCGAACGAGCGCGAAGGATCCGTGCAGTCTCTCTCCGTGGAAAGTGATCTTGAGATCACCGCGTTTCAAACCTTCGCGGATGACGTCTTCTTCCTCGTTAGGAGAGGAGGCGGCATCCGCGGAGTACGTACCACGATCCCAGAGCATGACGGTTCCGCCACCGTATTCTCCGTGCGGAATCGTACCTTCGAAGGTGTTGTAGTCGATCGGGTGATCCTCGACCTGCATTGCGAGGCGCTTGACCGACGGATCCAGGCTCGGGCCTTTGGGTACGGCCCAGCTTTTCATCACTCCGTCAAGCTCCAGGCGCAAATCGAAGTGGAGATTGCGCGCGGCGTGCTTCTGTATGACGAAACGCAAACGTCCTGGCCGCGTGGCAGTCGATGCCGTTTCGCCAGATGGCTCGCCAGTCCGCCCGAAATCACGCTTCCGACGATACTCGGCGAGCTGCGCGCGCGCTGACCTGGAGCTTCCACTCGTTTTGACGGCCATTCAGGCGTCCTAAGCTGTCTTTGCTTTCTTCGCCTTCGCAGGTTTGCGGCCGGCTGCCACCGATTTCCGCTTCGCGCGCACCGCGCCCTTTTTTCCGGCACCTTCTTCCAGGCTTGCACGGAGGCGAGACATGAGGTCGAGCACACCGCTGTCGGGAACCTCTTCTTCCGGCCCTTCCAGCTTGGGCTTCTTGCCTTTCATCTTGGCCTTGATGATTCTCATCAGATTCGCCCGATACTCGTCGGTGTAGCGAGTTGGGTCGAATGGTTCGGCCAGATTTTCGACCAGCTGCTCCGCCATCTGCAACTCCTGTGGTCGAACGCCCTCGCGGCTCGGGAAGTTGAACTCAGTTGCGTCGACTAGCTCGTTGGCAAATCGCATGATCTCGAGCACGAGCGCATCGCCAACGACTTTCACAGCCGCGAGATGCTGTGTCTGGCGAATGATGATCTTGCCGATGCCGACAGATCCGGTCTGGCGAACCGCTTCGCGCAGCAATGCATAGGGTTTGTCGCCGCCTTTGCCGGGGACGAGATAATACGGTGTCTCGAAGTAGCGGGGATCGATCTCGTCCTCCTTCACGAAATCCAGGATGTCGATTGTCTTCGACTGCTCCAGCGCGGCGGTCTTGAAGTCTTCGTCAGTGAGGACGACAAACTTTCCTTTCTCGTATTCGTAGCCCTTCACGATCTCGTTCCATGGAACGGGCTCGCCTTCAGCCTGACAGATACGCTCGTACTTGACCGGAGACAGGTCCTCTTCGTGGAGCAGCCGGAAACTGATATGATCTGCACGAACAGCGGTCTTGAGTTCCACCGGAATGTTGACGAGTCCGAATGTCAGCGAGCCTTTCCAGATTGCAGCCATCCGTGAACCCTCCAATTCCGAGTGAGCGCAGCAAGCGATGTGGATGAAAGCAAATCAAATGCCGAGTGTTGAGAACCAATTTTGTGATGCCCGAAAATGCAAAAGAGCCCCGCTGGGCGGGGCTCTTTTCGCTATGGAGAGTCAACTTACCTTTGTTACATCAGCGGCCTGCGGTCCTTTTTGGCCCTGAACGACCTCGAACTCGACCTTATCACCCTCGGCAAGAGACTTGAATCCGGATCCGCTGATCGCGCTGAAATGCACAAAGACATCTGGTCCTCCCTCGCGCGAAATGAAGCCAAATCCCTTGGCGTCGTTGAACCATTTGACCGTTCCAGTGATGCGTGCCATTGAACTGATCCTCTCCCCCGAGGGCAATCTGTAAAGCATCTACCATAGGCTAGCGATCGCGGAGAATACGCTTCGCTTCGCCGGATATTCGTCCCGTGTGACGCAGTATCCATCCGGCGGCTGCAGAGGAG
>QHVA01000010.1 GCA_003223425.1 Gemmatimonadota bacterium | reverse complement strand
TCGAGAACTGGAATCCGATCTGCACTACGTCGACAATCGGCTTGCCATCGGAGCCACCAGTGCGAGCCGGCTCGAACCGCATAGCCGGGATCACTTTGCGGACGGCAGCTGTCAGCAGTGGGTTAGGAGAGTTCACCACTGCGAACGTCGACATCACCGGCGCCCCGTCTGTATCTACGTTGAAGCGCACCCGCACCTCACCCTCAACGTCGGCGACCTGATCGGGAACGCGAGGGGTGGGCAGCTCGCCGATAAGTCGCGCGCGTTGAGGGCCGCTCGATTGTTCCGGGTAATCGAAGCTCGAGCGCTGGGCTCCGAACCCGGTGGTCGATGGCTGCATTGCCAACGGGTCGCCGAGTCGTGAGCCAGGCGCTGCGGCCGTCGCGGCCACTGAATCCAGTCGTGACATCACCCCGTTTGAAAGCGTGGGTATCGAGAGCTTCTTGCTTTCGGTTTTTGTCTCAGCGGCTTTCTTGGGCGGATTCTTTTCTTCCACAACTCGCGGCCGCGATGGAACCACCTTGGAAGCAGTGTTTGCAGCAGCAGTTCCGGGTACGCTCGCCGACTCGCGCTTCGCCGCTGGGAGCTGGCCAGCGGAATTTGTCTGGCCAATGTTTGCGGGAACTGGATCGCGCGCAGGCGGTGCGCCAATGCCCGCCGCCTGATCTACCTCGCCCCATGCGTGAGCGCCGGTTGCGAGCGCGAGTGAAAGAAGTGAGATCACTACCACCACGACTCCGGCTATGACCTCTCGCTTACCGAGGAAGGAGATCACGGACTCGAAGATCGCGGCGCTCCGCTCGGCGAAGCTGGGACTGTCGTAGGGCCGCTCGAGCTCTTCACGAAGGCTCTCGAGCGCTTCACGAAACGGCACCGCGCCCTCGTCATGGAAAGGCACCGCGCTCAGATCCAGAGCCGGTGCGAGAGGGAGGGGCACAGCGACCTCCTCTTTCATCGGCGCGTCGTCGTCGAGGATCGGAGGTGCGTCGGCGAATCCGTGTTGAATCTTGACCCTTGTTTGTCTGCTGATTGGCAAATTGGGGGTCGGAACCGCCGCGCTTTTCTCGCGAGGACTGCCCAATGTTGTGGAAGCGGATAGCGCCAGCTGCTCACCGGAGAGCAATCGATATCTCTCTGGGGTGGACACCGTCGGGAGCTCGGTTGGCGGTTCGAGCGAATTGTCGGACGCCTGGAGCTGGAGATCGGCGATCCGTTCGCGGGAGGTTCGAAGGCTCGAATGCGCGCTGCCGAGCGTGCGTTCCCGGATCGTTTGCGCCCGCTGAAACGCTGAGAGCGCTTCCGCGATGTTCCCCCGGGCGGCGCAGGCATCTCCCAAATGCTCGAGCGCGGTAGCGATGGCGAAGTGATTCGGCGCCAGAGTACGCTCGCGAATGTCCAGCACCCGGCGCCACAGCTGTTCGGCCGATTCGTGCCGGCCAAGCGACCGCCGCACGCTCGCCAAACTCGCCAGAACGGTGGCCACCTCCGGATGCTCTTCACCCTTGCTTCGCTTCATGTCGAGCAGACGCAGGAGAAGTGGCTCGGCGGCGGCGTGCGCTGACTGCTTGAGGTAGAGGCGCGTCAGGTCATTGAGCAGCAGGATCAAATCGGGATGGTCGGGACCAAGGCTGCGGTCGCCGACCTCGAGAGCCTTGCGAAAAAACTCGGTGGCTTCCGCCTCGTTCCCTGTCTCCAGCTTCAGGGTGCCGAGCTTGATCAACGACGCCAAGTCTTGTGCCGAGCCGTCGCGTCCAGCACCGGGCGTGCCCGCCCGGTGCGGTCGATCCGCGAATCCGCGGTCGCCCGCCCCGCTGGCGAGTGGGGAATACCCCGTCGTATCAATGCTACGGTCGAAGCCGATTCCAGAGTCGGCCATACACTCGATCCTCCAACGGTCATCCGTCTCAACGGCTGGAACGACTTCCGTTCTTGCCAGAAGTGGCGCCTTGACCGCGTCGTTGCGCCGTCCAATGCGGGGGCAAGTCGGGGACCATTTGTAGTCTGCGCCTTTACGCAGGCCGGGAGGTGGGGAAGGTGAGTGATGGACGCGACGCTGCCCGATAACGTTGCGCCGGTGCAACAGTCCTTACTGGAGCGCCTCCCGACCCGTGCGCTTTCCCCTTGACCGCGGGACGTTTTCTTCGTCGGCGGGGTCCCACGTAGGACCGCATTTGAGAACGCGTTTCGCTATCCTGAGCCATTCCGCGACCTGGCTGTCGTTGGCGCTCATCCAGTTCACCGGAACCGGGGCGAGACGTCGTTTCTCACCGTTGCTGGCGAAGCACAGCCAGCCAGCGCTGTACTCGGAGGCCACCGCCCCGCGGCCTCCCAGATTGGTACGCCTGTCGCCCAACACCCGCTGCTCGATGAGATGCACCGCGTTTTCAACGGGCGTGCGACGCTCCATTTTGCGGCGCTCGATCGAAGATGGATGCACCATCCACACTTCCCAGACGCGTCCACGCACGTCGAGGAAGGTGCGGTATCCGGTGTTTTTTGCCGTCTGTAGCTGCAAGTGAATTCCTGCGAAGATTACAGTTTATTGAACGCAAAACATAAACCAGCAACGGGCGCTAGCGGACTGCGCGTTTCGACCTTTGTTCGGCACGGGCCTCGTCGGGCACCTTCGCATCCACGAGGCTCGTTTCCCCCGGTTTTTTCGACTCCCACGCGACGCTGAGTGTGCCGTCATTTTCCATTACCACCGCGTCAACGTCTTCGACACGCGTGACACCCGTCGCCCGAATTGCTGCTCGCACCTCTTCCTCAGTGACGTGCTCCTTCTTCAACGCGCTGGGAAGGAATCTGCCGTGTGAGAGCAAGAGTGTAGGCTCGCCGTTGATGATACGCTCGGCCGTTCGCGATCGGGCGGCGACCGCAGCAAGCAAAATCTGGATAATGATCAGCGTTGCCAGCGCCGCGATTCCTTCGACTAGCGTTACATCCTTCGAAGTGATCGTCGCCGCGAACACCGAGCCAACCGCCACAACGAAAACGAAATCAAAGAAGTTCAGCTTCGAGAGGGTTCGCTTCCCCGACACGCGCAACATCGTGAAGAGCGCGGCGAAGCCGATCACCGATAGCGTGATCGATCGACCGACGTTGTACCAGCTCTCAAAAAAGAACGGCGGATGTGTAATCATTCACCCTATTCCTGGTTCCATCGAAAGTCGTGAACACCAATTCGATCGAGGTGTAGCCACAGCAGGGATCGCGCCGCCCGTCTTATATTTGAGGACAAATGCACAAACTCGCGTACGCGTTCTTGCTGCCGCTGGTCGCAGCGAGCAATGTCGAGTCGTCATCCTCCAGGAACAGCACAACCCGATGGTCGGACCGGTTCGCGACAACGAGGGAGGCGCTCTCGCTCCGGCCAGTGCGCTGGAGCGTCGTGGGTGGTCGTGCGCCGCGTGACGTCGTGTCGGGACGAACAGTGCCGATCACTTTGCAGGCGGATATCGCTAAAGGCTGGCATATCTATTCTCTGACCCAGAAGCCTGGCGGCCCGATCGCGCTGCGCCTCGAGCTGCTCGGTGCCGCCGACGTTCTCGTGCGCGGCGTAATCGACGCGCCGAAACCCGAGCGAATCTTGGACAAAAACTTCGGGATAGAAACCGAGCTTTACTCTGGCAGCCCGCGGTTCACGATTCCGGTCGGCGTACCCGGACGGTCGCTTGCGGGCGTACGCAGGTTTCAGATCGCCGCGCGCTACCAGGTTTGCAGCGACAAAGTTTGTTTGCCACCGCGCACGGACAAACTGGACGTAGCGCTTCGCATAGCGCGACGGAAATGAGCTCCTCATTTCTCTGGCTGGCGGCGAGCACCGGCCTCCTCTCGCTGCTCACACCTTGCGTTTTCCCGATGGTCCCCGTGACCATCGCCTACTTCTCGCGGCCACAGGATCGCGGATCATCAGCAGTCCGCAGAGCAATTCTTTTCGGACTGGGAATAGTTGGCACGTTTACTCTTCTGGGGCTGGTGCTGGCGGCAATTTTCGGCGCGGCCGGGCTCAATCGGTTCGCCGCTGACCCGCGGGTGAATCTCAGCCTCGCCGCTCTCTTTCTTCTCTTCGCGGCAAACTTGTTCGGTTGGCTCGAGCTGCGGCTTCCGTGGCGTGTTCTCAACGCGGTCGATCGTTCCGCGCGTGAAGCATCTCCGGGAAGCTCCGTCGGCGCACTGATCATGGGAGCGACTTTCACATTGACGTCGGTTACGTGCACGGCGCCTTTCGTCGGAACGTTGCTGGTGCTGGCAGCTCAGGGTTCGTGGATGACTCCCGTGATTGGGATGCTCGTTTACTCCGGTGCGTTTGCTCTGCCTTTCGTTGTGCTCGCCTTCGCACCGCGCTTCGTTGCCAGATTGCCGCGTGCGGGTGAGTGGATTGATGCGCTTCGTGTGGTGATCGGCTTTCTGGAAGTCGGGGCGGCGGTCAAGTTCGTTTCGAATGCCGACCTCGTGCGGGGTTGGGGAATTTTCACACGTACAGTCGTCCTGGCCGCATGGGTACTCCTCGCGATCGCGGGGGCGCTTTATCTCGGCCGCGATCTGCGAGCGAGGTACCAGCGCCGCGAATTGCGTCCGTCGGGAATTGTCCCAGTAGCAGCTGCGCTTGCCGTCGCGGTTTGGCTTGGATCGGGTCTGACCGGCAGGACGCTCCCCCAGATCGAAGCGTTCTTGCCGCCAGCAACTCCGCCGCAATCGCTCGCGTCAATTGGCAGTGCGATGCCGGACTGGATGCTTAACGACTACAGCGGCGCGCTGAAAGTCGCGCGAACGTCAGGCAAATTCGTCTTCATCGACTTCACGGGCTACACCTGTACCAATTGCCGCTGGATGGAAGCCAACATCTTCAACCGTCCCGACGTGAGTGCGGAGCTGCGCCAATTCGTGCTCGCGCGGCTATACACTGATGGGAACGGAGATCTCTACGAGCGACAGCAGGCGTTTCAGGAAAGAACTTTCGGAACCGTCGCGCTTCCTCTCTACGCAGTCGTTGATTCCGACGGCAAAGTCCGAGCGACGTTCACCGGTCTGACGCGCAATCCCGCGGAATTCATTGCCTTCCTTCAGCGCGCACGCGTGAAGACAGTCGCGGTTCTGTCGCGGATCTAAGGATTCTTTGGCACGGGAGCGACTCCGGCCTTTTTTGCGCGCTCGAGAACTTCTTCCGCGGTGGAAAGCGGTCCGTGGTGTGCCGCCTTCTCCTCTTCGATTTTCTTGGCGACCGCTTCAGTCTCCTTATCCTTCTTCCCACGCCGGAAGATGAATTCCGGAGCGAGAGCCACGCCTAGCAGCGTCAGGGGAAGGATCTGCAAGGTTTGAATCAGGAGCGATACGGCGATTGCGTCGTTGCGCAGCACACCGAACTGCTCCGCCATCAAGGCATATACGAACTGGAAAAAGCCAACGTTGCCCGGCGTTGCCCTGATGATCAACCCGACGTTGATGCCGAGAAGACAGGCGAGACTTCCGGCGAGGGGAATCGAGACGTGCGCAGCGTCGGCTGCGAGCTCGAACGTCCACAGCTGACACGCCCACGCCCCCAGCGACAAAATAGTCGCAGCCAAAAATCGAGGCCCGGTCGCCAGACGTCCGGCTGTCTGGCCGAAGCTATGGAAATAGGCACGCACTCTTCCCCATACAGTGCGTGGCCTGGCACGCCGCTCGGGTACGTGCTCTGGCTTGATGTGTCTCGTCGCGTAAACGAAGAACACCAGAAGCAGTACGATCACTGCCAGTAGAATTTCCGCCGGCACTTTCCAGCGCTCGAACTGCGGCGGAAGCTGAAACGCGAGCACGCCGAAAACCAGCAGGATCACGAACCCAATTGGATCGAATAGCTTCTCGAGCGCCATCGAGGCTAGCACGGTCGAACTGGGAACCCCGCTCACCCTCGACACGAATACGACGCGCGCCGCATCGCCGCCGCTCGCGACGAGGACATTATTGAGGCCGGCGCCGGCAACGGTCGCGCGGATCGCGAGCCAGAGTGATCTAATGCCGATCGGACGGAGAAACAGCCACCACCGAACGCCCTTGATCAGTACCGATAGCATGTTCACACCGATGGCCGCGGCCAGTAGCGGCAGAGATGCGTGGCGCATCGAGCTGCCCGCGGCGTGCCAATCGATCGTTCGAGCGAAGAGTATGAGGAAGAAGAGGATCGCGGCGGAGATCGCCCAGCGAATCCCTTTCTTCAGCTTCGGACTCATTCAGTTGGAAGAGTCGCGAACTCGTAGCCCTGTGTTTTCAGGCCGTCGATGATATGGGGAAGTGCGGCCGCGGTTTGCATCCGGTCGCCATCAGGATTGTAACCGTCACCATCGTGCAACAGCACGATCGAGCCAGGAGAGACGCCTTCCAGCGTTCGTCGCACTATCTCGGCAACTCCCGGCCGATCACTGTCCCAGACGCCGAGCGACCACCCGACGGTGCGCTCGCCGTACGAGCTGGCGATGGGAGTAGTCCACGGGCTGCGAAAACCATGCGGAGCGCGGAAGTAACGGGGTGCGGGAGCGCCAGCGCGCTTGATCGCTCTTATCCCGAGACGGATGTCACGACTCACGTAGAAAGGACTCTTGAACTGCAGCTTTCGATGGAAGTAGCCGTGATTCCCGAGCTGATGCCCCTCGTGCGAGATTCGCCTTACGAGCTCTGGCCAGCGCTCGGCGTGACTTCCCAGCACGAAAAAAGTCGCTCGCACCCCTTTCTCGGCGAGCGTATCGAGTATGAGCGGCGTCGCGTCAGGATTCGGTCCGTCATCGAAAGTCAACGCCACGACTTTTCGATCGCTTGGAATTCTTCCCAGTGCCGGACCAAAGAGCGGGCTGTTGCGGTGGAATGCACCGTGTACCGCTCCGCCGATGACTGACACTCCCAATGCCGCAAATCCGATCATTCGTGTGTTGCTCGCCCGAGCACCGCTGTGTAAATGTCCAGCACCGCCTCGGTGACCCTGGTCCAGGAATACTGCTCTGCCTCCTGTCGGCCGCGCTTTCCGAGTCTGGCCCTCAACGTCTCGTCGTCCAGAAGTCGAACCAGAGCGTCGGCGAGATCATCTCTATCCCCACAATGCACCATTAGTGCCTCCCGCTCGTGCCTCACGACGTCGCGGAATCCATAGATGTCAGAGCAGACAACGGGCGTCTCGCATGCCATCGACTCGAGCAGAGTGATTCCGAACGAGGCCTTGGTGGTAGGGCAAGCGTACATCGCGCTATGCGCATAGTACCCAGGTCTTTCGCCGAGCACTGAGCCAACGAAAGTGATGTCGGGGTCGCCCCCCGCCGCGCGGTAGTAATGCTTGCGAAGAGGCCCGTCGCCGACGACCACCAGCTGAGCCTCGCGATTCCTGCCGCGGATTTTCTGAAACGATTCTATGAGCGTGGTGAGTCCGTTGCGCGGATCGAATCTGCCGAGGAAGAGAATGACAGGAACGTCACTGCGCAGAGCGGCGGGGCGGGGAACGTGGGGATTGAATACGTCGGTGTCGATTCCGTTGGGGACGATCGTCCAGTTCCCCTCGAAGTATCGATTGAGCGCGATGGTGGTCGAGTGCGAAACAGCAATTGCCGCGTCGAGCTGATCGAGTCGCTTCTGAAAGTATCGGTTGCCAATGGTGTAAAAGAACGAGCGGTCGAAATAGGTGTGGAACGTCCCGACGACGGGGCAGTTCGCTTCTTCGATCGCCATGACGGGCAGAACGGGACTGAGGGGAGAGTGAACGTGAATGATGTCGTACTGCCCCAGGCTGAAAACGCGCTTCAGGTCCTTTCTGAGCTCGAGCCCCCACGTAAATCGCGCCTGAGATCCGTTCGCGTACACCGGCTGGCTCTTCCCGATGCGGATGACATGCATCTCAGGCCGCGCGCCGGGAATCTTCGAGGTGATGATATCGACCTGGTGGCCGTAACGTCGCGCTTCACGCGCGAAGAAGTGTACGTGCTCGCAGATCCCGCCCAGGTGCGGATAGTAGTATTCCGTAACGAGGGCGATCCGCAGCGGCCGCGAATGCTGAATGTGCGCCATCGGGAGTGATCCCGCTGGCATCAGCTCGATGCGGCGCGAGTGCGCGAGCTTACGCGTTAAGAGCGGCATGAGCGGCGGCTAAGCGCGCGATTGGAACTCTGAAAGGTGAGCACGACACATAATCCAAACCCAGCGAATGACAGAAAGAAATGGAGCGCGGCTCTCCGCCGTGCTCCCCGCAAATGCCCAGCTTTATCTTAGGACGAATTCGTCGTCCGTCCTCAACAGCAATCCCTACGAGTCTCCCCACTCCTTCGGTGTCAAGTACCTGGAACGGATCGTCCGCTAAAATACCTCGTTCAATGTAAGAAGGAAGGAACCGCCCCGCATCGTCGCGGCTCAGGCCAAGGGTAGTCTGTGTCAGATCATTTGTTCCGAACGAAAAGAATTCTGCTGACTGCGCAATCTGTGCCGCGGTGAGCGCGGCGCGCGGAAGCTCGATCATTGTACCGATCAGGTACGAGATCTTTTCGCCCATGCCGCCGAGGACCCGGTTGGCAACGTCCTCGATAACCGCGCGCTGATTGTCGAATTCTTTGACGGTAGAGACGAGAGGAATCATGATCTCCGGCTTCACTACGATGCCGCGTCGCATTGCACGTACCGCTGCCTCGAGAATTGCGCGCCCCTGCATCTCTGTAATCTCCGGGTAAGAAATCCCCAGCCGACAGCCGCGGTGCCCCAGCATCGGATTTGTCTCGCGGAGAGACTCGATGATCCGATTGAGATCGGCACGCGGGATGTCGAGAGTGCGGGCAAGCAGCTTCGTTTCTTCTCCGCCGTGGGGAAGGAATTCATGCAAAGGTGGATCGAGCAGACGTATCGTAACGGGCAACCCGTCCATTGCCTCGAAGATTCCCTCGAAGTCGGCCCGTTGCATCGGCAGCAGCTTATTGAGCGCCCGTCTCCGTCCGCCCTCCTCGCGCGCCACGATCATCTCGCGCATCGCCGTGATGCGGTCGCCCTCGAAGAACATGTGCTCCGTTCTGCACAACCCAATCCCTTCTGCGCCAAAGCTTCGCGCGATGCGCGCGTCACGCGGAGTATCGGCGTTCGCGCGAACCCGAAGCCTGCGCACCTCGTCTGCCCAGCCGAGCAGCTCGGAATAGGATTGGTAAAGCGGCGCCTGTGAGGGTGACATCGTGCCATTCGTGACACGCACGACTTCGCTCGGAATCGTCGATAAATCGCCGGCAAACACGCGACCGGTGGCGCCGTCGAGGGTCAGCCAGTCGCCTTCCGCGATCACAGTCCCGTTGACGTTGAAGCTGCGGTGCTCCAAATCGACCTCGAGGTCCTTGCAGCCGACGACAGCACATTTTCCCATCCCCCGCGCAACCACGGCAGCGTGACTCGTCATGCCGCCACGCGCGGTGAGAACGGCGCGTGCCGCGACTATTCCGTGGAAATCTTCCGGAGTAGTTTCGTCGCGAACGAGAATCACGCTCTCTCCCGCATGCGCCCGTTGCTCGGCTGTATCCGGGTCGAACACTGCGCGTCCGCTCGCGGCACCCGGACTCGCCGGAAGGCCGAGACAAAGAGGCGTCGCCCGAATCGATGGGTCGATTATCGGATGCAGCAGCTGATCGAGTTGCCCGGCTGGCACTCGCCGCACCGCTTCGATTTTGTCGATGAGTCCTTCACTCACCATGTCGCGCGCAATGCGCACCGCCGCGGCGGCAGTGCGTTTACCAGTGCGCGTCTGCAGCAGGAACAGCTTGCCACGCTCGACCGTGAATTCGAGGTCCTGCATGTCGCGGTAATGCTGCTCGAGCCGCTCCTGAGTATCGATTAGCTCCTTGTAGGCGGTGGGCAGTCGCTCCGCCATCTCTTCGATGTCAAGCGGAGTACGGATACCGGCGACGACGTCCTCACCTTGCGCGTTGACGAGAAACTCGCCGTAGAAGCGCTTCTCGCCTGTCGATGGATCGCGCGTGAACGCCACACCCGTTCCGGAATCGTCGCTGAGATTGCCAAAAACCATCGCCACGACGCTGACCGCGGTCCCTAGGTCTTCGGGAATGTTGTTGACGCGCCGGTAGTCTTTTGCCTTTTTCTGCATCCACGATTTCCAGACAGACTCTATCGCGCCCCAGAGTTGCACGATGGGATCGCGTGGGAAATCTGCACCGCTGCGATTCTTGACCAGCGCCTTGTATTCTTCGACCAGGTTTCTCAAATCGTTTTCTTTGAGATCTGCGTCGGTTGCAGCGCCAGCCGTCATGCGCTTCGCCTTCAGCAGGTGGTCGAAGTCGCTGTTGGGCACGCCGAGCACGACGTTGGAGTACATCTGGATGAAACGACGGAATGAATCGTACGCGAATCGCGCGTTCTGACTCTGCTCGGCGAGCGCGACTACAGCGCGGTCGTTCAGGCCAAGGTTGAGAATCGTCTCCATCATCCCGGGCATCGAAACCGGCGCGCCGGATCTTACAGAGACGAGAAGCGGATTCTTCGGATCACCGAGCTTCTTCCCAGTCTCTTTCTCCAAGCGGGCGATGTTTCCCTCGACCTCGGTGCGGAGCTTGTCGGAGTATTTGCCGCTACTGAGGTATTCGATGCACTCGCTGCAGGCGATAGTAAATCCGGCCGGCACCGGCACTCCGAGATTTGTCATCTCGGCGAGGTTCGCCCCTTTTCCGCCGAGGACGCTCGTCAGGTCGCGCGTGCCCTCGGCGGACCCGTTGCCGAAGAAAAAGACCGACTGTGCCACCGAGGCTAGCAGCCGCAGCCGAAGCGGAGCTTCTCCGGGTCGGCAGGTGGTGGCGTGGGATAGTCGCCGGAGAAACAGGCGTGACAAAACCCCGTCGGGCCGCCTGGGACTGATTCGAGCATGCCGTCGAGCGTGAGGTAGCCGAGCGAATCAGCGCCGACTTCGTGCGTGATCTCGTCGATGGACATGTTCGCCGCGATCAGCTCTTCACGGGTCGGCGTATCGATGCCATAGTAGCACGGGCCAGTAACCGGCGATGAGCTGACCCGCAGGTGCACCTCTCTGGCGCCCGCGGCGCGAACCATGTTGACCAGGCCGCGCGTGGTCGTCCCGCGAACGATCGAATCATCGACCATCACGACACTCTTGTCACGAAGGACTTCGCGGACGGCATTGTATTTCACTTTGACTTTGGCGTCGCGACCAGCTTGCGTTGGCTGGAGGAATGTTCGGCCGACATAGTGATTGCGGATCAGCGCGAGCTCGAGAGGCAGTCCCGATTCTTCGGCAAACCCGAGTGCCGCGGAATTCGAGGAATCCGGCACGCTGAAAACGAGATCCGCCGTCGGGGCAGGGAAGTCACGCGCCAGTCTCCGACCAAGCTCTCGACGAGCCCGGTCCACCGATCCGCCAAATACCTGGCTGTCGGGACGCGAGAAATAGACGTATTCAAAGACGCACTTTCTCGCTTCCTGTTTTTCGAGTGTGAAGATGGAGCGCGTTCCGCTTTCATCGACAGCGATTATTTCGCCGCGCTCGACCTCGCGCTCGAGAGTCGCACCGAGGAGATCGAGCGCACAGCTCTCGGAGGCAAAGATAGTGGCGTCGCCGAGCTTTCCTATTACGAGCGGCCGCCAACCGCGCGGGTCGCGCGCTGCGAGAAGCGTGTTCCCCACAATCACCACGAGACAATAGGCACCCTGCACTCCCGTGAGTGCATCGGCAAGCCGGTGCTCGGGCTTCTCCGCCGACGAACGAGCCATCCGATGCACCAGAACTTCGGAATCCATCGTCGAGGTGAAGATTGAGCCAGCATCTTCGAGCTCACGGCGTAGCTCGCTCGCGTTGGTGAGGTTTCCGTTATGAGCGAGACCAATGTGACCATCACGAAATCTCGCCAGCACGGGCTGTGCGTTCTCGATCGTAGAAGAGCCCGCAGTGCTATAGCGAGTGTGCCCAATCGCGATGTCTCCGCGCAGACTTTGCACGTCCGGCGGACCAAATCCCTCGGACACGAGCCCCATTCGCTTTATCGCTCGTGCGCCCAGCTCGCGATCGACGGCGACGATGCCCGAGGATTCCTGCCCGCGGTGCTGCAGCGAGTAAAGGCCGAGGTGTGTCATCGCCGCGGCGTGGTCGTTACCGTAGATGCCGAAGATCCCGCACATATCAGTGGGCCGCCACGGGAGCCAACTCGTCGAATGTGGCGTGCTCCGGAGTGCGCGCCATAACCGTTGGAATCGTCGAATGGTAAGCCTGGCTAAGCCGTGACAATGGGCTTCGCATAGATCCTGTGGGGAGTGTGATCTCGAGTGATTCGGAGTGTCGATGCACCAGTCCAATCTGGGCGCACGGAACACCCATCCTTTGCGCAATCTCCAGTACTCGCTTAGGCGCCGAGCTCGATACCACGATGCGTCCCTGGGATTCTCCAAACAGAATCGCGCGATCGGAAAAAGAGGAGTAATTCGAAAGATCGATCTCGGCACCGCTTTCGCAATCCCGATCCCCGATGCAGCATTCCGCCAGCGCGACAGCAAGCCCGCCGTCGCTACAGTCGTGCGCGGAGCTGACAACACCCGATCGGATCGCTTCCAGCAACGCGTCGATGACTGCTTTCTCGCGACCGACATCGCAGCGCGGCGGTGCTCCGATCACTTCGCCGTGAATCGTGGCGAGATACTCGCTTCCGCCAAGTTCGCCGCCCATTTCGCCGAGGAGAAGAATTGTATCGCCGTCGCGCTGGAAACTGGCGCGCGTGATGTGGGAGAGATCGTCGATCAGACCTACCATTCCAATTACCGGCGTGGGATAGACGGCGCCGGAAGGGCTTTCGTTGTAAAGAGACACGTTTCCGCCGGTAACTGGGGTACCGAGCGCACGACAAGCCTCCGCCATCCCCGCGACTGCTTCCCTGAACTGATAGAAGACTTCCGGGCGAGTTGGATTGCCGAAATTGAGACAATTGGTGATTGCCATTGGTCGCGCGCCCGTGCATGCAACGTTGCGAGCTGCTTCGGCGACGGCGATCCGTCCGCCCACCCGTGGATCGAGATATACGTAGCGTCCGTTCCCATCGGTCTTCACGGCAATTGCCTTGTTCGTTCCACGGACGCGTAGCACGGCGGCATCACCGCCGGGCCCCATGACTGTATTCGTTCGCACAGTGGAATCGTATTGCCGATACGCCCAGGCCTTGCTCGCGATCGTTGGCGCGGACAGCAGTTGCTCGAGAGTCCAGGCGGGATCCTTTTCCTCCGCCCGCTCCGGTACGACGCTCGCGTCTGCAGCGCGGAGATCCCGAATCGCGGGTGCCTCGCGCGCATCGGGCGAATACGTCGGACAATCCGTCACCAACCTCGAGCCCGGGAATTCAGCGACGACCCTTTCGCCTTCCGTGACCCGATAAACCAGCTCCGCGATAACCTCTCCGATCACAGCCGCAGTCAGGTCCCATTTGCGCAGAATGGCGCGAACTTCTTCCTCATGTCCCTTCCTTGCAACTACGAGCATCCTCTCCTGCGACTCGCTGAGAAGGACTTCGTAGGGTGTCATGCCGCTTTCACGTGTCGGGACTTTGGTGACATCGATCGTCACACCGACATCCCCGCGCTCCGCCATCTCAGCCGACGACGACGTCAGACCGGCTGCGCCCATGTCCTGTATCGCGACGATATGTCCGCTCTTGATAAGCTCGAGGCTGGCTTCGAGTAGAAGCTTTTCAGTGAACGGATCTCCCACTTGGATGCGCGGTCGCTTGGCATCACTTGCTGCTGAAAGATCCTCGGACGCGAAGGACGCACCATGGATTCCATCGCGCCCCGTACGCGCTCCAACTGCCATTATCGGGTTTCCGACTCCTTCAGCTTTGGCACGGATGAGATCTTCCTCGTGCATCAAGCCGACACACATGGCATTGACGAGGGGATTGTTCTCATATGCCGAATCGAACACGATCTCGCCCGCCACGGTGGGAATTCCGACGCAATTACCATAGTCGCCGATTCCCTTCACGACTCCTGAGAACAAATACCGCACCCGTGAATCGTCGAGGCTGCCGAAACGAAGTGAGTTGAGCATTGCGATGGGGCGAGCGCCCATTGTGAACACGTCGCGCAGAATCCCGCCGACGCCGGTCGCCGCTCCCTGGTACGGCTCCACGGCAGACGGATGGTTGTGAGATTCAATCTTGAATGCGACCGCCAGCCCGTCACCGATTGAAATGACTCCCGCATTTTCGCCAGGGCCCTGCAGCACATATGAAGCGGTGGTCGGCAAGGTTTTGAGAACGGGCCGCGAATGTTTGTACGAGCAGTGCTCGCTCCACAACGCGCTGACGATTCCAAGCTCGGTGAAAGTCGGAGCGCGGCCAAGCATGCCAATCAACCGCTCGTACTCCTCTTTCGTTAGGCCATGTTCCGCCACGAGCGCAGAAGTAATTGTTGGATCGCCGGGACGCGGAGTCACTTCCGACATGTTAGGCGGCAACCCTGCTGAGGATTGATTCGAACAGTCGCACCCCGTCGTTCGAGCCGAGCAACGGACTGCAGGCTCGCTCGGGATGAGGCATCAGGCCGAGCACGTTTCCCCCGTCGCTGATGATTCCGGCGATGTTGCGCTCAGACCCATTTGGGTTGGCGTCCGCGCTGAGTGTGCCGTTCGCGTCCGCATATCTAAAGATAACTCGCCCTTCGGCCTCGAGCTCGTCCAGAACCTCTGCGGAGGCTACATAGCGGCCGTCACCGTGGGCGACTGGAATCCGTAAAACTTCGCCGCGCTCGTAGAGATTCGTGAACATTGTATCACTGTTCTCGATGCGCACCCGCACTTTGGCGGAAACGAACTGAAGGTTCGCGTTTCGCATCAGCGCGCCGGGGAGCAAACCAGCCTCGCATGCGATCTGAAAACCGTTACAGACGCCGAGTACGGGACCGCCAGCTTTGGCGTGGGCAGCTACTTCCTGCATTATCGGACTGAAGCGCGCGATGGCACCGGGTCGGAGATAATCGCCATAGCTGAAGCCGCCGGGCAGGATGATTACATCTGATCCCTGCAGATCATGATCCTTGTGCCAGAGATAGACGGCGTCCTCACCTAGCATTTCAGTGATTGCGTGGAATGCATCGTAGTCGCAGTTGGAGCCGGGGAACGTGACGATTCCGAATTTCATGCGGGCACCGCCGATTCGATCTCGAAGTCTTCAGTGACTGGATTCGCCAGGAGCTTGCGACACATGTCCGTCACTGTTTCTTCCGCGGCAATTGCGTCGTAAGCTTCGGTTTCGAGAACGATGTACCGGCCCACGTGAACATTGCGCACCGCCTTGAATCCGAGCGTGTGCAGCGCGTCCTTCACGGCGTTCCCCTGGGGATCGAGAAGGCCTTTACGCGGAGTGATGTGGACCGCGATGCGGAACCTGGCCATCAGGGCTGACCCCCGATCGGAGGCGGAGGCGGTGGTGGCGAAAAATTGCCCGATCCGCCGCGCGGCGGCTCGCCTGAACCGGGAGGGCGACGCCTCCGTCTACGCCGATGTGAGCGGTGACGAATCGCATCGCTACCAGTGTCCACAACCCCTGCGGCGGCGAGTAGCAGCGGCTCGTCATCGTCGTCGATTACCGGTGCGTCGCCCCGCGGACGCCGATCCAGCAGGCCGAAGATCACCGTTTTTGCCAGCCCGTAAAGCACGTAACAGACGAGCGCCGGGAAATAGAACTCTTTTCTCAGGAAAAGCACACCGATAAACGTCGCGATAACAACCAGTGTGCCGAGTATTTCGTTGATCTTTCTGAACCCGACCGTTGGAACCGCGGGATAAGAGACGTTGCTGATCATCAGGAAAGCGAGCAGCATCATCAAACCGCGCAACCCAGTGGTCCAATTGAGATCGCCCACCACCGTCTGGTTGTACAAGGAGGTCTGACTAAACCAGTAGTAGGTAGCCAGCGTCATACCCGCGGCAGGACTCGGAAGTCCATGGAAGTATTTTTTCGCCCGCCCCGCCTGCTCGACGTTGAACCGCGCGAGCCTGATCACCGCGCACGCCGTGAAGATGAACGAGAAGATCCAGTCCCATCCATTTCGATTGAGCACGGCGAAGTACATGATCATAGCCGGCGCGAGCCCAAACGTTATTGCGTCGACCAGTGAGTCGAGCTCCGACCCGAAACGCGACCCGGTGCCTGTTGCGCGCGCAACCCTTCCGTCGAGTGCATCGCACACGCCTCCGAACACGACATAGAGCCCGGCAGTATCGAACTCGCTCCGCGTCGCCGCGACGATCGCGAAAACACCGAAGAAAAGGCTCGCCAGCGTGAACCCGTTCGGCAGGATGATCACGCTGCGGTTTCTTGGTCGGTCAGCCTCGGCCCTGACCTGCTGACGTCGAGTATGGTCTGGAGTGGCCATCACTTCGGCAGCTCCGCGAGAACGCTAACTCCAGCGGTCGTAAAATCGCCGAGTTTCGCGCGCAGCGCGGAGCCGAATGGAAGGAAGACATCGACGCGGGAGCCGAATCTGATGATACCCATCCGATCGCCCTGTCTGACGGTTTCGCCCAATTTGCTGTAGGTGACAATGCGACGAGCAATCAGCCCGGCGATTTGCCTCACGAGCACGCGATAGCGGCCGGTGTCGATGCCCACCGACATCTGCTCGTTCTCCAGGCTCGACTTGTCTGTGGACGCGTTGAAGAACTTGCCCTGGTTGTAATGGATGTACTTGACGACGCCTTCGACCGGATACCTGTTCACGTGCACATCGAACACGTTCATGAAGATCGACAGCCTTACAGCGCGTCCCTGCATGAAGCTCGGCTCGTCGATTTCGGTGATCATTATGAGCTTGCCGTCGGCTGGTGAGACGATGAGGGAGGGACCGCGCTCTCCGATGCGCTCCGGGTCACGAAAAAAGTAGGCGACCCACAGGGCAAGCAGCAGCAACACGAACGCGGCCAGCCAGAGTCCCCAGGAACGCCGGCTGATCGCGAAACCAAAGCCGCTGGCAGCGACGACGGCGGCAACAGCAATGAAGAGGAGCCCTTCGCGCGCGAAGTTCAATGTGAGCCGTTGGGGTCGAGTGAGTGTCCGGTCAAGCGACGGTAGATGTCGAGGTAGCGCTCGCTCGTCGCATCGATCACTTCTTTCGGAAGTCTCGGTGGCGGGTAGTTCCCATCCCACCTTCCTGCGCGCCGTTCCGCATCCAGGTAGTCGCGGAGCGGTTGCTTGTCGAAGCTCGGCTGCCCGTGACCTGGCTCGTACTTATCGGCCGGCCAGAAGCGCGAGCTGTCGGGGGTGAGTACTTCATCCACCAATATAACCTTCTCGACCCCATCACTCCCAGTGCTTCGGGCGCGTCCAAATTCGAATTTTGTGTCGGCGATGATGATGCCGCGTTTGGCTGCGATCGCTCTTCCAGCCTCGTAGATCTCGCGCGAGAGTCGCTCCAATTCACTCGCCCACAATGCGCCGACCAGCGACCGCATGCGATCGACGGTGATGTTCTCGTCGTGTCCCTGTTCGGCTTTCGTGGCCGGACTGAAGATGGGAGGATCGAGACGATCGGATTCTCTGAGCCCCTCTCGCAGAGTCTCTCCGGCAAGTGTCCCGCGCTCTCGATATTCCTTCCACGCTGACCCGGAGAGGTAGCCGCGGACCACACACTCGATGGGAAAAACCGTGGCACGACGGCAAAGCATCGCACGACCCGCCAGCTCCTGCTCGTGATCGCGGAGGTCCGGCACCAGCCGAACGATCTCGGCTGTATTCGCGGAGAGCATGTGATGCTCCACCTTGCCCTGGAACTCACGCAGCCACCATGCGGTGATCTGAGTCAGGACTTCACCCTTGTGAGGAATGGTCTCGCCCATCACGACGTCGAATGCGCTTACGCGATCGGTTGCGACGATAAGCAGTCGATCCGCATCGACTTCGTAGACATCGCGCACCTTACCGCGGCGAAAAGGCTTCAACGGTAAGGCGCTGGTTTGCATCAGCATCAGACCCTGAGCTCCTCCAGCCGCTCCGATTTCGCCTTTTCACCGGCGAACAGTGGCGTGATCACATCGCGAAGAAATTCGTCCACCTGTTCC
>QHVA01000166.1 GCA_003223425.1 Gemmatimonadota bacterium | reverse complement strand
CGGCACGCCTCTGGAGGAAGCGATCAGGGATGCGTTCATCGACGGCGCGATCATTTGTGGGACGAGCGCGGGTGCCGCAGCGTTAACCAAAACGACGCTCGCAGGAAACGAGGTGGACGAAGAGGGAAAGCTCGTTGAGCAATACATTGGCCCGGGTCTCGGTCTCCTTGGTTATCACACTCTCATCGACACTCACTTTACTCAGCGTCGCCGACTGTATCGTCTCTTCGTGGCTGTGGCCGAGTTTCCAGCGCTGATGGGGCTCGGCATCGACGAGGACACCGCGCTCATCGTCAAGCGCGAGATCGGGACGGTGGTGGGGAACGGCGGAGTGACATTCGTCGACGGGAGCAGTGTGAGGTTCAACAACGCCACGGACGTGACGAAAGCTCCCGAGCTCACGATCAGTGCGCTGCGCGTGGGCATCATCGGCACTGGTCAGCAATTCAATCTCAAGCGGCGCGAGGTGCAGGCGCTGCTCTCGCCACCCGCCGCGCGCGAAGTCGAGAACCGCGTCACCTCCGCGCGCTAACAGTTTCGAGCGATCTCCGTTTCTGGATCTCGGCGCTGGTCAGTCGGAAGGATGTCCTCTGATGAGAGCTCTCGCCTACCGCGTCGCCTTGCGGCTCGCGGTACCGCGCCGCCTTGCAGCGGCGCTGGCTCCGGCCGCTCCCATCAGAGGACATCCTTCCTCCTTCCCTGTCGAAGTTTGCGAGCCGCAATCCTCGCGCGATGGACGCGCGGTCCCACGCCCTTCTAGTCGCGAGCGGGCTTGGAAGAAGCACTTTTGGCGCGGGACTTGGTCCGGCACCGAGGCTTTCTAAAGTCCGAGCGAACGAGCGCGATCTCGGTGGGCCATCACGAGAACGGTGCGCGCACTGTAAGACCAAGACGCGCCTTCCAGGCGTGCGCCCTTACAGATCGATGCGGGAGAGGCGAGGTATGCTGTGAGGGAGCGGCCGGAGCCAGCGCCGCTGCAAGGCGGCGCGGTGCCGCGAAGCCGCAAGGCGAGCGTGCAGGCGAGAGCTCCCGAACAGCATACCTCGCCTCGACCCAAACCGAGATGCAAAGGAAGCGCGAGTTAAAACCGCGCTTCGACGTAGAGATTAGCGCGCGCCGATTTCTCCGGATAAATCCCTTTGGCGAGATCGATGCGAATGAGCCCGTCCATGAACGACGCGCCGACACCAGCGCCACTCAACGGCCTGCCTGGATGCGAGAAGTTGTGGCGATCGCCCGCCCAGCCGAGATCTCCGAACACGATCTTGCGGAACCCTACTGACCGCGAGCCGATCTCGGCGCTCGTCATCCAGAACGAATCACCAATCGCCGCACCGGCCTTCTGACCACGCACCGTTTGAACTCCACCCAGGAAGAATTGCTTCTGAATCGGCACCCGACCGCCCGCTGTGCCGGCGCCCAAGGTGAGCGCGCCATCAAGCGGACCAAGCCCGTGCGACAGCGTTGTCTGCAGCAACCCGCGCGAATAATCGAACGTGCCCGTCGCTCCTTCCAGCTTGACGTCGGTCAGCGCGCGGAATCCGTGCGGATCAAGGCCGTACGACGAGTGATGTCCCACCGCGAGTCCCACAATTTTCCCATTCACAGCGTTGATGTTGGTGAGATCACCCTTGACGCCGCCGGGATGCGCGATCGCGAATTCCGTGTGTACCGTCGCGTCGAAATGCTGTTCGGCGAAGAGACGCCAGTTCGTGAAGATGCCGCGATCCTGCTCGCCCTTGAGCTCCGCACCCCAGGTCCGGTAGTAGAATCCTTCGTCGCGACCGAAGAAAAGCGCCGACACCGAGCTGCTGAAGCCGAGCGGATCGCCCCAATCGTTCGATGCGACGAGTCGCCGATAGACGCCGGCTCCGATCTTTCGCCGGCCATCGGTTCGATCGACCCATAGCTCTCCGTTGGGCGAGAGATCGGCAACTCCGAGCCTGAAGAGCCCGTGTGTCGAATATCCGGCGCCTAGCACCCGGTCCACCGCCAGCGCCGTCGAGAATCCCTCGATGCGATTGAAGCGCGTGTACGGCAGCCCGTAAGAAATCGTCGCCTTTTGCGGCGCCCACTCCGGTTGAGCGCCAAGTGTCAGCGCTTCGGAGACCAGCGCATCACGCTCGGCAGTTCCGAACACGGCTTCGCCTTCGTCGTAGATCGACTTCGGAAGCTCACTCGAGTGTGCGAGCGCCACGGTGTCACACGGCACTCGCACAAGGATGCGCAAGCCCTCGTCGCTTCGATCGTGGGCGCGCACGCGTTCGGTGCCCTGCTTGCACTCGTTGCGCCGACGCTCTCGGCGCGCCGCCCGTGAAACAGAGTCGCTAGCCGTGTCTATCGTCGCGATCGTGATGTCAGGGACCGGCTCCGTCCCATTCACGCTCGAGTAGCTGTAGCGCTGCTCCAGCTTGAACGGGATGTGCATGAAGCTCACCTGAGCATCGCCTTCGACAGTCTGTGAGCGCGGAAGCCAGAAGCGTCCTTCATGTAAACCGTATTCGACGGTGATGGCGCTGACGTTCGCCTTCATGGGCGTGATCATCGGCTTCAGCCAGCGCGGCATGTCGTCGTCGTGGTTCTGTTCCTCTTCGCTCGTCTCCTTCGCGACCGCCATGATGTCCATCTCTTGCGCCATCCTATATACGGCGCGCACGAGATGCGCTGTGGCGGCGTCGAACCACAGAGAGCCGACCGCGACGTTCCATTTCGGTTGTCGGGGTCGAATGCGCAGCTCGCGTAGCTCGATGCGCTGTCCGCCCGGAAGCTGGAAGGTGACTGAATCTCCCGACTGATAGGTGTAGTACGCTTCAGCACCGGAGGCGAGCGGATGGATTATCTCGTTCTCACTGACGTCTGCTTTCGCCAAGCCCGACCCGATCCACAGCGTTTCGCGTCCCGGAGCGTAGGGAATGTCGCCGGCTGAGCCGAGGTCGATATCACCCTTTCCAACACCATCGAGCATCGGAAAAGCGCTGCGTTGGCCCTTCACGTCGATGATCGCACCCTTGCCGCGTTGCCACATAACGTGCGATGCACGCTCGCTCCGCATCAGCAGCCGATCTCGGCCGATGCGCTTGAATCCCATCCCGACCGACATGCGCTCGTAGGCATTCGCATCGTAGCCGGTGAGACTTGAATCCTGAGTGAGTCTCGCTTCACGCGCGCGCAGCAACAGCTCTCTGGCGTGTGGATCTTTGAACGCAGTTGCAAGTACCGCCGGCGTTACCGGCAGTTTTTTGGCGAGTCTGATCTCCTTCCTGATCGAGTCTCTCGCCCGTGCGCGCGCGCGCAGTGAATCCCTGCGCTGCTCTCTCAGAATCGCAATCGAATCGCGCTTCACCTTTTCGATGCTATCCTGTTTTTCCTTCCCGATCTGGAGGGAAACGTGCGATTGCGCGAATACGACAACAGCGAGGAGCGCGAGCATTGGTTACCGTCTCGTCGGGCGAGGGATTATGAAGTTGACGCCGACTTGCCAGAGGACGAGATCCGTCTTGCTGTTGCGGAGATTCAGCGTGACCGTTCCGTCGGGATTGTCGGTGATGTCGCCTTTCTTCAGGTAGGTTGCGCGAGCGCCGTAGTGGTACCGGGCACCGAGGTTCAGAGAGCCGAGGGATTTCCCAAACGGAATCAGCAGACCTCCACCGAAAATTCCGGCGTGCGACCAGTCGCTATGATTCTGATTGCAGAGAGTGTCGAACGAGTTGTCGGTTCCGGAGAGACAAGACTCGGTCCAGAAATCCATCGCTGCTATCGACGCATTCGCATATGGCCGCAGCATGCCGTCGGGAAACTGAAGCTGCAAACCGATTCCGCCGAAGCCAATGCGATTGTCGGTGTCGAGATTGAGCGCAACCCGACCTGTCGTTGGAAACAGGATTCTCTGCCGCTCGTGACCGTACTGAACGCCACCGATGTCAGCGCGGATGTTGAACCACCCCTTCGGATCGATTCGAAACATCCCCGTCACATCGAACCCGTAGCCGGTTGGAACGTTGTTCGCGAACTCACCCTTGGGTTGCGAGATCGCGATATCTCCGCCGAACGAAAAGCGCGACGGAATCTGCGGCTCGTTGTAAACCTGCGCGCCCGCGCCGGACGCCGATGCGAAAATGCAAGCAGTGCTCAGTACCGACACGGCTTTGAACTGCATAGTTTCTCCCTCTGGTTTGGAACCAGCGTTGGCAGAGACAGTGCCCGGTCTTTAGCCAACGCTATATCATTTTACGGTAAGCG
>QHVA01000009.1 GCA_003223425.1 Gemmatimonadota bacterium | reverse complement strand
CAATCGTAGGGAATTTGCCAGCGAACGGTGACCACCCGATGCACCCGTTCGTGATCGACGGGAGCGGCAACATCTTCATGGACGTTGGCTCGGCGACCAACTCGTGCCAGATAAAAAGCCGAGTGGCTGGATCGCCTGGCCACAAGCTATGCACCGAGCTTCAGACTCGCGCCGGAATCTGGCGTTACGATGCGAACAAAACAAACCAGCGCTTCTCGCCCGCCGAGCGATACGCTGCCGGTATTCGGAACGCGGTTGGCATCGCCTTCGATCCTGGCGGTCAGCTCTACTCGACACAGCATGGTCGCGACCAGCTATACGAGAACTGGCCAAAGCTCTACACCTCCGAACAGGGCCAGAATCTTCCCGCCGAGGAGTTATTGAGGATCGAGGAGGGAGGCGATTATGGCTGGCCATACTGTTATTTCGACGGCGAGCAGCGAAAGCTGGTGCTCGCGCCGGAGTACGGTGGCGATGGTGGAAAGGCACTTGGCGACTGCGCGAGAAAAAAAGGGCCCGAAGCATTTTTTCCGGCACACTGGGCGCCGGACGCACTTCTCTTTTACAGCGGCTCGCAGTTCCCTACGCATTACAAGAACGGCGCCTTTATCGCATTTCACGGCTCGTGGAACCGGGCGCCCGGACCGCAACAGGGATACAACCTGACGTTCGTTCCATTCGCCGGTGGGAAACAGGTAGAGCCCGGGAAGTACGAAATCTTTGCCGACGGCTACGCCGGTGCCAACAAGGATCCTGACCGCGCGGCGCATCGTCCGGCAGGCCTGGCTCAGGGTCTGGACGGTGCTGTCTACATCACCGACGACAAGGGCGGGCGGGTCTGGAAGGTCGTCTACAAGGGTTCGCCAAAGTAGTACGGAGAAAGCGTAACGCCGTCGGCACGCCTGTCGTCTAGGTATTGAGAAGAGCGGCGACCCTCCTGGGGCGCCGCAACTCATATCTATTCGAACAGGACAATCAAATGAGTACGTTTTCGTTGCGCCGCAATCGTACATCAGCTCGCGCTCTCGCCGGCGCGTGCTCGCTGGTCGCGGCACTCGCTGCCTGCGGTGGCGGACACCATCTCGCCGAGTATCCGTTCTCCAGTCGGACGCTTGCCGTGGTGTATCTCGCGCCGCCATCCCCCGAGTTGCTCACGAGTTACTACGATCTTCGGAATTCGCAGAATCCCGTAGAAACCGTTATTCGGGCCGGCGCAGATGTCGCTCGCGAGCGCGAAGGTCGGCGGGCCAGCGCGCGCCTCGATAGCGCCACGGCGCGTATCGACATACCTGCAGTTCTTGCCCAGCGGACCCTGCAGCGCGCTAGCAGGTATCTCGGCACTAGACCCGTTGCCGACGAGAACCAGGCGGACTACCTGATGGAAGTTCGAATGGAGAGATTCGGAATCAACGCGAAAGCCGACGAAGCGGCGTATCTCTTTACATACGCCGAAGCGGTGCTACTCGACCGTCGCACTGGACGCGAAATCTGGAATGTCAACGTTCACGGGCGCGACCGGCTCACCCCGTACGTCGAGAGCTCCAGTCCGATTCCCGGATCGGTCATCACCGCCAGCACACTCGGTAGCGTGAGCGTCGCCGATTTTCAGGGAGCTCTCAATCAGCTGATGGACTACTCCTCGACCCTCATCACCAACGAACTGCGGGCTGCGCTGAGAGACGTCCGCGACAAATAGCTCCCTTCCACGGGTAGCTTCCAGAAAGTCGAGAAAGTAAGCGCCGCGCGTGTTGGCGCAGTGATGCACGCGCACTTGCAGCGCGCCCCGTTTGGTCTTACGTTCGTTTGGCTCGGCGCCACGCCGAGCGACACAGCCGTCCGTAACCTGCAACGGGGGGTTCTATGTTCACGCTGCACCGCACTACCCGCATCGCGATTTGGTCCTGCGCTGCGGTTCTCGCCGGATGCGCCAAGAAGGAGAACGCGGCAGTAGACACTTCCAGCGCGATGGCGTCCTCTACCGCTTCCACCACTACCTCGGCGGCTCCGGCAGCTCCCGCAGCCCTCAACCTCGCCGACGTCGCCGGCAAATGGAACATGCGCGCAGTGCCGACGAGTGGAACCGACACGTCTGCGACCACTTACGTGTTGACTGCGACCAGCAAGACGTCTGGCTGGACTATCACCTTCCCTGGTCGCAAGGCGATGCCGGTTAAGGTTAGCGTTGAAGGGGACAGCATTATGATTGCCGCCAGTAACTATCCGAGCGTGCGGCGCAAAGGAGTGACGGTCAGCACCAACGGCGTGGTGCGTCTTCAGGGCGGGAGTCTGACCGGCACAACTACGGCACATTACAAGGTGAAGACAGCAGACTCCGTCCTGACATTGACGACGACGGGTACGCGCGCTCAGTAAGTGTGGCTCCGGCGCGCGAGCACTCTGCTCGCGCGCCTCGAGTAGGAGGGTGAAAATGTTCAGACCCAAGGGACCCGCATGTCAGAGCTGCGGAATGCCACTCAGCAAAGACCCGCTCGGCGGCGGAACCAACGCGGACGGAAGTCTCAGCAGCGAGTACTGTAGTCACTGCTACAGAAAGGGAGTCTTCACTCAGCCGAACATCACAGCGCAGGAAATGACCGCGCTGGTCGAGGGGAAACTTCGCTCGATGCACTTTCCGGGATTTCTGGCTCGTCGCTTCGCGAAGGAAGTGCCGACGTTGAGACGCTGGAGAAACAAAGGCGCGAACCAAAACTCAGCGCGGCCCTCGTCCGGCGATCTACAGGCGCGCGCCTGATTCTGCCGCTGGCTTGATTGGAGGCAGTGCCGCCTCGATCTCGCCGCGGTGCGGCTCGAGCCAGGGAGGAAGGACAAGGTGTTCACCCAGCGACGCAGGATCTTCGTCGACAGTGAAGCCAGGTCCATCGGTGGCAATCTCAAACAGCACTCCACCCGGCTCGAGAAAATAGACGGACTTGAACCAGAACCGATCTATTACCTCGGTTGGACGACGTCGCGCGCGATCGATTCGTTCTCTCATGTCGAGCTCCGCACCATCATCGGGAACTCGCCAGGCGACGTGGTGCACACCGCCGGTGCCCCATCTTCCGCGCTCGGCGTCCGGAATCTCGCGGATCTCCAGATAGCGGCCGGACCCTCCAACACCAATCTCGAAACCGAACCACTCGTTTTCCTCGCCAATGTCGACGAAGCCGAGGATCCCAGTGAGAAAACTTGACGTCAGCTGGAGATCGCGCTCCCACAAGCGGACGCAGTGAAGCCCGTGAATCTGTTTTTCCACCGGCACCGGACTGTCGCGCCAAGGCGTGAAGTCCCGATCGTCGCCGGTTTCGTGTAGGGTGAGCGGCAAGCCGTGGGGATCGGTGAATGGAAGCGCAGACGTTCCACGTCTGATCTCGATCTCACCTATTGAGAGATGGTGCTCCGCCAGTCGATCCACCCAATAGTCGATGCTGCCCAGCGGAATGGCGAGCGAGATTTCCATGGACAGCCCGACACCTGGCTTGGCCGGCGGCATTTCCGGCCACGGGAAGAACGTGATATCGGTTCCGGGATGACCCTCCCCGTCGGCATAAAACAGGTGGTAAGTACCTGGTGAGTCCTGATTGACGCTCTTCTTCACCAGGCGCATACCAAGCACGCCTGAATAGAAATCGACGTTGTCCTGTGCATCGCCGGAGATGCAAGTGACATGATGGAGGCCGGTTATGCTTGCCATTAAAGTGCCCGCCAGTTGAAACGTGGCTGTTACTACTTAGCTCTACGTACGGCGTTCGGCTTCAAACTAAAGCATCGTAAGGTCAGCGACACAATCAAGTGATAACCACGGATCAAATAATGAAAACCGCCATGTACCGTGTGCTTCGACAGGTCGAGGATAAGACTGAGGAACTGCAGTTGCCGTCAAGGTTTTAGCGCCCGAGTTGCCAGTTCATCCTCGACCCGCGCGATGAAGTCGGCCACTGTCATCACTTCCTGCTTCTTGCCCGCTCCTCTCACTCGAAGTGCGATCGAGTCGGATGCCGCTTCGCGGTTTCCAACCACCGCCATGTAGGGAATCTTGTGCAGCTCGCCGTCGCGGATTCGATAGTTGAGCGTCTCTGATCTGTCGTCCAGGTGCGCGCGCGCGCCACGAGCCCCAAGCCGCTCGACGACTGATTTCGCGAACTCCTTCACTTCATCGGCAATTGGAATTACGCGCACCTGCTCCGGAGCGAGCCAGAGAGGAAACGCCCCAGCGTAATGCTCGATCAGTCCGCCGACGAACCGCTCCATCGAGCCAACGAGCACGCGGTGCAGCATGGTTGGCCGATGTGGGGTGTTGTCGGCACCCGTGTATTCGAGACCGAAGCGCTCCGGAAGATTGAAGTCGAGCTGCACCGTCGGACCCTGCCATTTCCGCCCGATCGCGTCGATCAGCTTGAAGTCGAGCTTCGGTCCGTAAAAAGCGCCCCCGCCTTCATCGTAAGTGAATGACTGACCACGCTTGTTGAGAACATCTGCAAGAGTGTTCTCCCCCCGTTTCCACTGCTCTGGACTTCCCAGAGCTTTGTCCGGTCGCGTCGCAAGCTCGATCGTGTACGGGTATCCGAATGTCTTGAGCATCTCGTCACACAGATCGAGCAGCCGCTCAATCTCGGACGGAACCTGCTCCGGCGTGCAGAAGATGTGTGCGTCGTCCTGAGTAAAGCCGCGCACGCGCATGAGACCGTGAAGAACGCCGCTGCGCTCGTATCGATACACGGTCCCGAACTCAGCGTATCGAATCGGCAGATCCCGATACGAGCGCTGATGCGACTGATAGATGCAAATGTGGCCGGGACAGTTCATCGGCTTGGGACGATATCCCACACCCTCGACGTCCATCGAGCCGAACATGCTCTCCTTGAAATTCTCGAGATGCCCGGAGATCTGGAACAGGCGCTCGTTCATGATGTGCGGCGTATACACCAGCTCATATCCGTGACGAAGAATGAGCGCACGCTCGTACTCCTCGATCTCGTTGCGAACGATCGCGCCCTTTGGATGCCATAGGATAAGACCGGGACCAACACGCGCATCGGTCGAGTAAAGATCGAGCTGCTGGGCCAGCATCCTGTGGTCGCGCCGCTTCGCCTCCTCGAGTTGATGCAGGTATCCCTCGAGATCCTCCTTCTTCCAGAAGGCAGTCGCGTAGATGCGTTGCAGCATTTGCCGGTGCTCGTCGCCACGCCAATACGCCCCGGCAGTGTGCAACAGCTTGAAGTTCCTGAGGTATGACGTATCGGGGACGTGCGGTCCTTTGCACAAATCGATGAATGGCCCGTCGGTGTAAGTCGAGATGATCTCGTCATAAGAAAACTCGCCGAGCCGCTCGAGCTTCAGTGGGTCATCGGCAAAACGCTTGCGCGCCTCAGCCTGCGATACCTCTTCGCGCACGAAAGGAAATTTTTCCGCCACCACCTTCTTCATCTCCGCCTCGAATTTCTCGAGATCTTCCGGAGTGAATGGTTGGTCTACCTCGAAGTCGTAGTAGAAACCATCTTCGATAGCAGGTCCGAAACCGATCTTTGCATTCGGCCGGAGTCGCCGCACCGCGGTGGCGAGGATGTGGGCGCCAGAATGGCGCAACACCGCCAGCGATTCGGGATCTTTTTCGGTGAGCACGCGGAACTCGCCACCGTTTCGCAGCGGGGTGTTGAGGTCGACGACTTCGCCGTCAAGCTGTACCGCGATCGCGTCGCGTAGGAGCCGGGGCCCGATGGATGCGACAATGTCGCGCGGCAGAGCGCCTTCGGGAACTTCACGGGTGGCGCCGTCGGGGAGCCTCAGCGTCAACATTTTTTTGGTATGATTTCGAGTACTGCGGATGGCCTTTATTTTGCTCCCCGTTAAGGTATCGTTTGCACAAACCCTTCGCCACAGGTTACGAGTCTATGTCCCCCTTCCGCTATCGTAACGAGCCGCCGTACATCTACGTCGAAGAAGAGGAAGAATCTGCTTCGCGCAACGCGATCTTCGTCGCTATTGGAGCCGCGGCCGGCTTCGCGGCGGGTGTTCTCATGGCGGAGCGATTTGGAGGATTCAAGGGATTGACTGACAGAATCAAGGACACATTCGGCGGCGGCACCGAGGGAGAGCAAGAGGACTTCGATTACGAGGGACTCGATGAGGATGAGTTCGATCCTGACTTCGACGAAGAGCTTGATACACCGAAGGCATCGCTCAATGGCGCCGAAGAGCTCGAGGAAAGAGTGCTCGAAGCATTCAGAAACGATCCGACGCTCAGTGAGCGTGCGATCGACATCGGTGCAGTCGAGGATGGCATCATCGAGCTGACCGGCTTTGTGAACTCGGACGATGAGGCACACCAGGCAGTAGTTGTGGCGCGTGGAGTTCCCGGAGTCGAGACGGTCGTGAATCGGCTCGTCGTCAGTCCCGATGAGGATCGCTTCGACGAAGCGGCGCACCGGTACGAGGATGGTGAGGAGCCGTTCACCGAGCGGCATTGGGAAGGACAGCAAGTTGGGACGGGTCGCCGCCGGCAAGGCACCTCAGAGGAGATCGACAGGCATGCCGATCCCCGCAACGTTTTGGAAGATCGCTCGCTGAAAGAAGACAAGGCATTCATGGCGGCCGCCGACGACATTCCCGACGCGGCCGAGCGGCGTAAGGCGACGAAGAAAGCGCGCGGTGGCCGCAGCGACGGCTCCGCCGTCGCACCGAGCGGAGTGCCAAAGGCGGACCACGTGGCGGACCCGGAGCACGCGCCAAGCAACGGCAACCGCGCCAGACCGAGCGCATAACCGCGTCGAAGAAGTTATTCGCGGGTAAGACCACGCGTCTTACCCGCGAAAATGGCGCCCGTTAACTTGCGCCGTAGATGAGCACAACCCAGGAACTTCGCGATCTTCCGACGCAATACGAGCCGGGACGGGTAGAGCGCGCGATTTACGAACGCTGGATCGACGCCGGAATTTTTGCTGCCGACGAAAAACGCAGCCGGCGCAATGGTGGAGACCGCGATCCGTTCGTGATCGTGATGCCGCCGCCAAATGTGACATCCGTGCTGCACATGGGGCACGGCCTCACCTACACGGTGCAGGATGTCATTATCAGGTGGCGCCGAATGGTTGGCGATGAAGCGCTGTGGGTCCCGGGCACCGATCACGCCGGCATCGCCACTCAGAACATCATCGAGAAACAGCTCGCTTCCGAAGGGAAAACGAAATTCGATCTCGGCCGCGACGGATTCGTCGCGCGCACGATCGCCTTCGTCGAAGAAACTGGCGGTGAGATATTGCGCCAGCTCCGCGCAATCGGCGCGTCAGCGGATTGGAACCGTACCGCGTACACACTGTCGCCGGAACTGTCGCGCGCGGTGCGTGAAGCGTTCGTCCAGCTCTACGAGCGAGGCCTTATCTACCGCGGCCACCGCGTCATCCACTGGTGTCCGCGCTGCATGACGTCGCTCAGCGATGAAGAGGCGGAACACGATGAAGAGATGGGCAGGCTCTACCAGATTGCCTATCCAGTTGTCGGTGCAAAAAGCAATGCGAGCCTCATCGTTGCCACCACGCGTCCCGAGACCATGCTCGGCGACGTCGCGGTTGCGGTTCATCCCGATGACGAGCGGTACAAGAAGTTGATCGGCAAATCGGTCACGCTACCAATCGCCAACGTCGAAATCCCCGTCATTGCCGACGACTACGTCGATCCAACATACGGCACCGGCGTGCTGAAAATCACGCCTGCACACGACCCCAATGACTTCGAGGTTGGTAAGCGGCACAAACTGCCGATGCCGGTCATCATGGCGCCCGACGGAACCATGGCGAACGGAGTTGACGCCAACGCGCGCGTGCCGGCGGAGCTCCTCGGCATCGACAGGTTCGAGGCGCGTGAGCGAATCATCCGGACACTCGAGAAATCGAGGCAATTGATCAAAGTGGAGTCCCATCAGCACGCAGTTCGTCATTGTTATCGTTGTGACACGGTTGTAGAGCCGCGACTGTCGGATCAGTGGTTCGTGAAAATGGAACCGCTCGCGAAGCCGGCGCTGAAAGCAGTGCGCGACGGTACGATTCGCATCCTGCCGGAGAGATGGGAGGCTGTGTACATCAACTGGCTGGAGAACATTCGCGACTGGAACATCTCGCGGCAGCTGTGGTGGGGACATCGGATCCCCGTTTGGTACTGCGACCAGTGTAACGAGCAGATCGTGAGTCGCGCAGATGTTACTGCGTGCAGCAAATGCGGTGGCCCACTCCGACAGGATGAGGATGTGCTCGACACCTGGTTTTCATCCTGGCTCTTCCCCATCTCCACACTTGGGTGGCCCGACAAGAGCTCGGCGGCGCTGGCGGCGTTTTATCCGACCGACGATCTCATCACTGCACCAGAGATTCTTTTTTTCTGGGTGTCACGAATGATCATGGCTGGCTACGCCTTCATGGAGGCCCCGCCTTTTCACACCGTTTATCTACACGGAACGGTTCGCGACACCAATCACGTCAAGATGTCGAAGTCACTTGGCAACGGCATTGACCCTCTCGACGTCGTCACGAACTACGGCGCCGATGCGCTTCGTTACACTGTGGTCGCTGGTATGGGCATGGGCGCGGACCTAATGCTCGATCCGCGAGACCTCGAGCGTTCCTTCGCCCCCGGCCGAAACTTCGCCACTAAGCTCTGGAACATCGGCCGATTCCTGCTTGCCAACGTCGGTACATCGTCCGTACGAAGTGTCGACGAGCTGCGCGACAACGAGCTGACGCTGGCGGACAGGTGGATACTCGGCCGACTCAACGCGACGATTCTCGAATGCGACGTAGCGCTTGGTCCCGCGCGCCCCGAAAAACGTAAATGGCGACCCGAAGAGCGCTATTCGGGGTTGCGACTCAGCGAATACGCCGAATCCGCGCGCCGCTTCGTCTGGGGCGATGTCGCGGACTGGTATCTCGAAACGACGAAGGGGCGGATTGGTGCCGCGAGCGCGGATAGCGAAGTCGCTCGCGCGGTGCTCACTCATGTCTTCGACTACGCGCTGAGGCTGCTCCATCCCATTATGCCTTTCATTACCGAGACTCTCTGGCAGCGGCTTCCGCTGCCGTTCGCGAGCGATCGCTGCGAATTCCTGGCGATCGCGCCCTGGCCGATTCCCCATCCTCCGTCAAAGGCCGAGACCCACGCTATGTCTCGCTTCGATCTCGTTCGTGAGGCGGTCAGCGCGGTGCGCCAGATCCGTTCGGATTACTCAATCCCGCCTGGAAGATTGATGGACACGATCATCCAATCGCGGGTTAATGGCGAGTTATTCATGGAGCATTCGGCAATGATCGGACGTCTGTCGCGTTCAGCCGTTAAAGTAGGGACTCATTCCGCTGAAGGCGGAGCGGCGCACTCCGTTCTTGTCGATGGCAGTGAGATCATCATTCCACTCGGCAGCCTGGTTGATCTGAGCAAGGAGTGCGACAAGCTGCGCACTGAGCTCGAGCAGCTCGAGGTTCAGCTCACCGCGCTATCGAAGCGCCTGCAAAACGAAGGCTTCACGAGCAGAGCACCCGCCAACGTCGTCACGAATGAGCGAAATAAGGAAGAGGAGTGGACGAAGAGGCGTGAGCAGCTCGTCGAAAAGGTGAAGGCGCTTTGCGGCGGCTGATCGCCGTCGCGCTCCTCGGATTTGGCTGCGCTTCTCCCGGTATGCCTCCCGGCGGTCCTCCGGACGTTGCGGCGCCCCAGATCGTCGCGATCGTTCCCGACTCGGGCAGCGTTGGCGTCAAGCCGAAGGAAGTGCTCTTCAAGTTCGATGAGGTCGTAGCTGAGCGACCGCCTTCTGTAACAACCCTCGGCGACCTTTTTTTGATCTCGCCCCGCGACGGTGTCCCGAGCGCCTCTTGGCATCGCGACGCGATCGGCGTGAAGCCTGCGCGTGGCTGGCGCGCGAATACCCCGTACACCGTGATCATGCTTAAAGGTCTGGCCGACATTCGCGGAAATATTCGCAACACGGGCGCGTCGACTTTTTTTTCCACCGGAACTGCGATTCCTCGCACCAGAATCGCGGGTAACGTCTTTGATTGGGTCACCGGATCACCAGCGAATGGTGCGCTCGTCGAGTCATTTGTGGTACCAGACAGCATTCACGCCTATGTCGCACTCGCTGACACGACTGGCGCGTTCGTCATCGAGCACGTGCCACCGGGGCGTTACACGCTTCGCGCTTATCTCGATCGCAACAAGAATCAGGCGATCGACCCGAGCGAGCCGTGGGACAGCGTTTCCGTGATCCTTTCCGACTCCACGCGGAAGGATCTCGTAATTTTCACCCATGACACTCTACCGCCGAGAATTCGAGAGGTGCGAGGGCTGGATTCCGCCAGCTTGCAGGTAGTTTTCGATAAACCGGTGGATCCAACTCAGACACTCACCGCCACCAACTTTGCGGTGATCGGTCCGGACTCGGCGCGCGTGCCAATTGCGAGCGCAGGCCCACCGCCCAAAGACACGACGGCGAAAATAAATCCCGCAATCGGTCTTCCGCCGCAGGTTCGCGCTCCTGCGGCTGGTCGTCGCGATACGACAGTTGTGGCGAGGCCGATCATGCCGCGCCCAGTTCCGATCACGGACGTGGTGATCAAACTGCAGCGTCCTCTCACACCAAAGCTCACCTACCGCGTGCGCGCGCTAGGAATTCGCGGATTGCTCGGCTACACCGGCGACAGCGAGCGAGCTTACACTGCACCAGCCCCGCAGCCGATCCCCCCAGCCAAGCCCGCGGCCAAGTCTCCTGCCGCACCGCCTCCGAGAGAACAATGACGGACTCGAGACGTGAGCTGCCGAGCGTCAACACGCTGCTCGAGACATCGGGCGTAAAGTACCTTCTCGATCATCATCCGCGACGCGTGGTTGTGGACGCCGTGAGAAGCACCGTCGAGTCGGCACGAGTCGCAGGGGGAGCACCGCGAACCGAGGAGCAGTGGGTCGAGACCATAACGTCAGCGGTTCAGCAAGCGAGCCGCCCTTCACTGAGACGTGTAATCAACGCGACAGGCGTCGTGCTTCACACCAATCTCGGACGCGCTCCGCTCGCCGACTCGGCGATACGAGCGATCGAGCATATCGCCGAAGGATTCAGCAATCTCGAATACGATATCGAACGCGGCCAGCGGGGATCGCGGTACTCTCACTGCGTCGGGCTCCTGCGCGAGCTCACCGGCGCAGAGGATGCGCTGGTAGTCAACAACTGCGCTGCCGCGATGGTCCTTTCTCTCAACGCGATTGCGCAAAGGAAAGAAGTTCTGGTCTCGAGAGGTGAGCTTGTCGAGATCGGCGGCAGTTTTCGTATTCCCGACATAATGGCGCGCAGCGGTGCCCGACTCGTCGAGGTGGGCACGACGAATCGCACCCACGACGATGATTACCGCCGCGAGATCACGCCCAAAACTGCTGCCATAGTTAAGGTCCATCGCAGCAACTTCACGATCGAGGGTTTTACATCGGAAGTGAGCGTCGAGCGTCTGGCGTTCATCGCAGCTGAACACGGACTTCCGGTCATCCACGATCTCGGAAGCGGACTTCTGATTTCGCTCGACGATTATGGTCTTTCGGGTGAGCCGACGGCTTCGACCGCGCTCGCATCAGGCGCCACGCTTATCCTCATGAGCGGCGACAAGCTGCTCGGTGGGCCGCAGGCAGGAATCATTCTCGGCAAAACAGAAATCCTCGCCAAGTTGCGCCAGAACCCGTTTGCACGGGCGATGCGCGTCGACAAGCTCACGCTCTCCGCGCTCGAAGCAACCCTGAGACTCTACCTCGAGCCGGCGCAGGCGCTGAAGGAAATTCCGGTGCTGGCGATGCTGACCGAGAGCTTGGAGGAGATCGAGTTGCGCGCACATGGGGTGGTGGCAGCCCTTCGTCCGTGGAAAATCGAGGCGGGTGTGGAGTCGAGCAGGGCTAGTGTGGGTGGGGGCGCATTCCCTACTGCCGAGATCGCCTCGAGCGCCGTAGTGCTAAGAGGCGATGCGCAGCAGATAGAGGAGCGACTGCGGCTCGGCGATCCGGCAGTAATCGGCAGGATCGCCGAGGGAAGGCTTCTTCTCGACTTGCGCAGCGTGCTTCCGCGCGAAGATGCGGCGCTTGCCAAGGCAATTGTAAAGGCGCGGTCGTGAAACGCATTCCCGACGCGGTGTTTCTCGACCGCGACGGAACGATCATGGAAGACGCGCACCACATAAAGTCGCCGAAGCAGGTCCGCCTTGTTCCTGGTGCCGCGGCAGCGGTCAAAAAAATCAACGACGCGAAAGTGCCGGCAATTGTCATTACCAACCAGTCCGGAATCGCGCGCGGGATATTCACTGTGGACGACTACCAAGCAGTCCGCAGGCAGTTCGAGTCACTGCTCGCCGCTGAAGGCGGGGGCGCACGCATCGATGCGAGCTACTACTGTCCCCATCATCCGAGCGTAGCCGGGCCGTGCAGTTGCCGGAAACCCGGAACCAAGATGTTCGAGGACGCAATCCGCGACTTCAGGCTCGACCCGAACAAGGTGGCGTACGTAGGAGATCGTTGGCGCGATGTAGCCGCATCCAAGAAAATCGGCGGCCGCGGCATAATGATCGAATCGCCGATGACGACCGAGGAAGATCGCCGGCTCGTGCGAGAGGACGGGATCGAGACCGCGGCTTCTCTGGCCGATGCCGTCGAGATGCTTTTCGGTCTTACTGAGAAGGACCGCGCGCCGTAAAATCGGGCATGCCGTCACGACTCGCCGTCCTCGCGTCCGGGCGCGGCTCTAATCTTCAGGCAATCATCGACCATTTCGACAACCTTGCGCGTGAGCGCATTGCGAAGGTCGTTCTCGTTGCGTCGAATCGAGCCGATTCGCCCGCACTCATTCGCGCCGCTACCGCGTCCATCGACATCGCACACTTCGATACCACTGACGATGGGTCAATGCTGCTGGAGCTGCTACGCAAATCTCGGATCGACCTCGTCGTGCTGGCGGGATATCTGAAACGGATCCCACCAAAAGTGATCCGCGAATATGCGGGAAGGATCATCAACATCCATCCCGCGTTGCTTCCGGCTTTCGGCGGCGAAGGCATGTACGGTGCACGAGTGCACGAGGCCGTAATCGCGTCGGGGACGAAGGAAACCGGCGTGACCGTCCATCTGCTCGATGATGAATACGATCGCGGGCCCATCGTTGCGCAATGGCGCGTTCCGGTCGAGCCGTCGGACACTGCTGACTCGCTCGCGGCGCGCGTGCTCAACGTCGAGCACGTCGTTTATCCACGCGTCGTCGAGATGGTCGCAATCCTACAGCAACTCGAAGCAATGACTTCTGCCTGATATGCCGACAGCGCTGCTATCTGTTTCTGACAAAACCGGGATCGTCGATTTCGCCAAGGGGTTGACCACTCTGGGCTGGGACCTCGTGTCGACTGGCGGCACCGCTAAGGCGCTTCGTGCAGCGGGCATCAAGGTCAACGATGTCAGCGATATAACCGGTTTCCCGGAAATGCTCGATGGGCGCGTTAAGACGCTTCATCCCGCAATACACGGCGCGTTGCTCGCCCGCCACGATTCGTCCGAGCACATGAAGGCACTGGCCGAGCATCACATCTCGCCCATCGATCTGGTGGCCGTAAATCTCTACCCGTTCGAGGAGACAGCAGCCCGATCAGGCGCAAAACCCGAGGAGATCATCGAGCAGATCGACATCGGCGGTCCATCACTACTTCGGTCTGCGGCAAAAAACTTTGCGTCGGTTACGGTGGTGGTGGATCCGACCGATTACTCCCGTGTCCTTGCTGCGCTCGAAGCGAAGGACGACGATCTCGACCTTCGGCGTCTGCTTGCAGAAAAAGTCTTCGCGCGAACAGCGTCGTATGATGCCGCCATCGCTTATTGGTTTGGCTGCGAGCGCGCCGAGATATTTCCCGATCGGATCAACATTCCCCTCCTGAAAGAGAGTGCCCTGCGCTACGGCGAAAATCCGGGGCAGCGGGCGGCATTTTATGTCGAGCGCCGGCACGACGGTATCGCCGCGCTGGAACAAAAGGGTGGTAAAGAACTGTCGTTCAACAACCTCCTGGACCTCGAAGGCGCGCTGTTCGCGACCGATCCCTTCCAGGACGAAACGTGCTGCGCCATCGTCAAGCACACCACGCCGTGCGGTCTCGCCACGAGTACCACAGCACTCGATGCCTACAAGAAGGCGCTCGCATCGGACCCGGTGTCGGCTTTTGGCTCGGTAATCTCTTTCACCGTCCCCGTCGACGATGAAACTGCCGAAGCCGTGTCGAGCCTTTTTGTCGAGTGCATTGTCGCTCCCGAGTTCAGTACCGGCGCTCTCGAAATACTCGGTCGCAAAAAGAATCTTCGCGTGCTTCAGGGTCGAGCTCGGTGGCGAGAGCAAGCGCTCGACTATAAGCGTGTTCGTGGTGGATTTCTCGCTCAGGAGCGGGCTGGGCGCGACACCAACCAGGAGCACTGGCGCGTGGTGACAAAGCGTCAACCAACTGACGCCGAGCTCAGGGACCTCCAGTTCGCCTGGCGCGCAGTCGGAAGCGTCAAATCAAATGCTATCGTCCTGGCGCGGGATGGCGCGACGATTGGAATCGGAGCGGGCCAGATGTCACGGGTAGACGCGTCCTTTTTGTCGGTCCACAAAGCTCGCCTGTCCGGTCACGACACGAATGGTTCCGTGATGGGTTCCGATGCTTTCTTTCCTTTTCGCGACGGCGTCGAGCAGGCAGCCGAGGCAGGAGTGGTAGCGATTGTGCAGCCGGGTGGATCGGTTCGGGACGAGGAAGTGATCCAGGCGGCAGACGAATACAACATCGCGATGATCTTCACGGGCATGCGACAGTTCCGCCACTAGTGACGACGGCTGCTATCCCGACGCTCGAAGAGCGCGATTACCGGCCGTCCTACCCCGCGGCGGCAGTAACGTCCGGACTGATCTTCGTTCTTTATCTCGTCACGCTCGCGCCATCGACCGCGATGTGGGACACGAGCGAGTACATCGCGGCCGCTTACACGCTGGGCCTCCCACATCCGCCGGGCAACCCATTCTTCGTATTGCTCGGGCGCTTTTTTGCGCTGCTGCCAATCGCGCCCAACGTTGCAATGCGTATCAACATTCTTGCAGCGCTATGCAGCGCTCTCGCGGCAGGCATGTGGTTTCTAATCACTGAGCGAGTGCTGGTTGGATGGCTACCCGAACGCTGGCAGCGAATTGTCGGCGGATCCATCGCTGCGCTGATTGGAGCAACAGCGTTCACCGTCTGGGCGCAGTCCGTAGTAAACGAAAAAGTCTATACAGTGTCGCTGCTTGGGCTCGCGGTCGTCTCGTGGCTGACCGTGCGTTGGTGCGACGATCCAGACGGTCCTGAAGCGGACCGGTTGCTCGTCATGATCGCATACCTCACCGGACTTGGCTACGCCAACCATATGGCAGGCTTTCTGGCGGTGCCCGCCGTAGCGGTTGCCGTTGCTCTGCGCCGCGCGAGAACTCTTATTCGCTGGAAGCTTCTTCTTGCCTGCGCCGGTGCCCTCCTGCTTGGGATGACTCCCTTTCTCACGCAGCCCCTTCGCGCGGCGCGCTTTCCCGCCATTAATGAAGGCGAGCCGACGGGTTGCGCCAGTCGCATCGGGGTCGGCTGCACCTTGAGCAAAGCGACTTTCGAACGCTTCATGTACAACTTCAATCGCGGACAGTATCAGAAGCCGGCTTTGACAGACCGGCAGGTGTCCTTTGTCGCGCAAGCGGAAATGTGGTGGCTCTATTTCCGGTGGCAGTGGCTCAGAGATCCATTCGACAGCCATCCAGCACTTCAAAAGATGCTCGCCACACTCTTCCTGCTGCTCGGCGGGCTCGGTGGCTATGTCCATTGGAAACGCGATCGCAGATCGTTTTCCTATTTTGGTCCGCTGATGTTCATGGTCACCGTAGCCCTCGTTTACTACATGAATTTCAAATACGGTGCGTCGCAGTCGCCGGAATTGGGCGACGCTGTCCCGCGCGAGGTGCGCGACCGCGACTACTTCTATCTGTGGAGTTTCTCGGCGTGGAGCGTGTGGGCCGCGCTCGGTCTTGTTTTCGTCTGGGAGACAATCGCCGCAGTGATCGGCTCGGAGAAGGCGCGCGTGGGCAACGAGACCCTCGACCTTCCAAGAAGACGAAGCTGGGCCCTTGCGACTCCTGTTCTGGCGCTTGCGCTGATTCCGCTGTTCGCAAACTGGAAGTCCGCGTCACGAGCGGGACAGACTGACACCGCCGATTTTGCCGCCGACCTGCTCAACTCCGTTGAACCGTACGGAATTCTGATCACCTCCGGCGACAACGACACTTTCCCTCTATGGTACGCTCAGGAAGTCGAAGGAATCCGCCGCGACGTAATTGTTGCGTGCCTGTCGTTGCTCAACACCGATTGGTACACGCGGCAGCTGCTGCGGCGCCCGATCTACGAGTACGACTCGCTGCGCGGTCCGGGGATTTACCGCGGCAAGGCGTGGAGGAAGCCAAGCGGACCGCCGCTACACTTGACGATTCAGCAGGCGGACGCGGTTCCCTCTGTGATCGAGCTTTCGTCGCCGCAAACCTTCCGCAAGGAAGGCACTGGAATCGTCGTGAACATTCAACCGCGCTCGTTTGGAGATTTCGACGGTCTCGAGCGTGCCGACTTATTTGTCTTATACATGATCCGCGATGGATATCCCGAGCGCCCTTTCTTCTTCAGCCGAACGACCGGTGGATATGTCGACGAGCTCGGCTTCACACCTTACACCGTTACGACTGGACTCGCGCGCAAGCTGATGCCGCAGATTCCCAAACCCGGTGACGGCATTATCGTCGCGCCAGGCGAAGGCGCCTTCGATCTCGAGAGAACGCGCGGCCTGTGGGAAACAGTTTTCAAGGCGCCAAAATCGATGGCGACGCGGGATCTTTGGGTGGATCGACCGTCGGCGGGAATCCCCTACCTGTACGTTCGGACGGGCCTGGTATTGAGCAGCGGCCTTGCGCAGCTGGCTCGGACCGACGAAGCCGCAAGAATCCGCGCTGAGGTCCAGCGGATCGCGCACGCGACGCAGCTCGAAGACGTGCTGGCGAGCGCGTCACGGTAGCTGCGCGCGCGTCAAATAACGAGAAGAAAACGCCGCGACCTCAGCCAAAGTTGTTTATTTTGAGAGGGGAGGGTTGGCAGAACGGCTATTGCACCAGTCTTGAAAACTGGCGCCCGCAAGGGCTTGGGGGTTCGAATCCCTCACCCTCCGTTTATCACCACGTCCAGAGAAGTCCAGCGGCGTCCAGAAATGGGCGCCGTTTGACGAGCCATCGAGATTCGGTCGAACTCGACGCCGAAGATGAGCGGGACATTGCTCACAAAAAAGTTGGCTGCCCCAGCTCGGAGGGCTTCAACGTCACGGGATAACGGTCGGACACCGTGGTGTTTCAGATTGTCGCGGGTTTTGCCGAGGCGAATCATGGCCGTTTTCCCTTCAAGCACTCCCCGAGCTGCGACAGCTACTGCCACTGCCTCAAAATAATTGAGTAGAAAGCCCTGACCTTTATTCTTCAGTGGTGCCGGGAGGTCAGCGACGACGGCGTTGGCATTTTCCGCAAGATTCGCGAGGCGCTCAAGTTGGACGACGAGCGGCACGCAATTCTGGAACTTGCGAAAGGAAAGTTTACCACTGACCCGAAAGCTCACTCGGGCATGGGTATTTTCTTTTCTAGCAGGTCGTGCGACCGGTTCTCGATTCTATCACGACGCATTTATTTCAAACACAGTGCTACGCACGGCGACTGGCTGTTAGACGAACTCGACGAAGAGACTGAGGGAACACACGTGACGATGGTTATTGACCTGGACACTGGTCGACGGCTCAATGAGGTCTGGAAAGAAGGCTCAGCTCCAAACTACCGGGGCTTTACGCGGACGACGATTCCCGTTGTCGTTGCGCAGTATGGCGACGAGAACTTGATCTCGCGTTCTCAAGCGAAACGCGTTCTAACGCGCGTAGAAAAATTCAAGGAGGTAATGTTTGATTTCTCTGGAGTCGAAATGATCGGACAAGCCTTCGCGGATGAGATTTTCCGAGTCTTCGCGAGCGAACACCCCGACGTGCGCCTCATTCCGGTGTTGGCGAATCCAGAAGTTCAGGCGATGATTGATCTCGCCCTACAGGCTCGCGAACCGACAGCGGTTGCCGGGAAGGATTGACCGGCCGCGCTCGTGAAATGAGCGCCGCCGCATTCACCTCGAGCGCATCGGCTAGCTTCTCAAGAGTCGCCAGGTTCAAGCCAAAAACAGCGTGACCGCCATCGTTCCACACCCTTGGCTACGGCGGAAGCATTACTCCGACCGGCTTCGATCTGTACACGCGGACTCGCGCGATGACGACAAAAACGACGCCGACTAGTGCAAGCGCTAATCCGACGAACAAAATCGCGGTTTCGATCATTTCGCTCCAGTTAAGACTCGAACCGTATGCCATTCCAGACATTCGCGCCACAACAAAGTCTTGAGGCATGCGCCGATACGAGTATGGGATGCTTAACGCAGCCCGCTCTCGAAACGCTCCGCCCGCGCGAGCGGACAATCGCGCATCACTGTGTGTACTCGGCCCGTCCGTCGAACGAGGCACACGTCGACGTAACAGTATCGCCGCTATTGCAGCAAAGCAGTTTAAGGAGTATTGTCGCGTACCTACAATTTCTCTTTGGCGCCCAGCCGATGCCGCACGGCACTCGCCTCGACGCAGGTCAGGTGACCTATGTGTCTGCAGCATCTCCGCACTCTGGGCGCCCGCCTTGCGGCGAACCCAAGCGCTAAGGCGCTCACCCGAAATACTCTCACTGGCGCATCCGCTCTTGCGCTCGCCGTCTCGGGCTGCGTCGACTCGACCTTGACTGCTCCGAAAACATCAACGCAGCCGATGACGGCCGGATCGTTGCCCCTTTCGGCGCAGAACGTCGTGATTGGCATAACTCCGCCACTGACGACGCAAATCGTCAATGCCGAGCCAGGCGATCAGCTAGATCCGCACATTAGCGGCGACTGGGCTTCGTACACTTCCGAGGTTTCAGTCCGTTATTACAACTTCTCCACGAACACAGACGCGCAGATTCCAATGGGGCCTTCTGCTCGTGACTTGCTCTCCGGCATAAGCGGAAGCAAGATCGTCTTCGCGCGTACGATCGTGGGCGTGAAAACCGCCGTCATGGTCTTCGACGCCGCGAACCCGGCTGCTGATCCCGTCGAGATCGACCCTGCGCCAGGCCCAACGCGTCTCGGCGAGGCGATTGGGGGTAACACCGTCGCCTACGTCGACTACGGATTGCAGTTCAACGGTGAGCTGGTGATTCACGACCTGATCAACTCCAACTCGGTGAGGGTCACGAACGACATTGACTATGACCAAAACCCTTCGGTTTCCCCTGACGGAAACGCCGTCGTGTGGGAGCACTGCGGCGCCACGGCGGGTCAGACCAATTGCGACATCTGGCAAGCGGTGAAGAGTGGCGCAGGATGGAGCGTAAGTGCGGCGTCGGCGACATCTAACCCGGAAGGCAATCCAACTACGAACGGAACGGTGGTGGTCTACGACGTGTTCCCGCTGGTCCAGCCAGGCCAAGTATCACTTATTGCATGGCGCCCGCTGACCGGGGGCGCCGAAAATAGGCTGCAATTAGATGGCGCGTGGGCGTTCGACCCCAGCATCGTCGGCAACATCATCGCTTTCGAAAGCCGCGCGACGGGTCCCTTAGGCCTAGGCCAGGCTGACATCTTCGTTTATGACATCGGTTCTAACACGCTCTACCAGATTACCAACACTCCGGCGGACGAACAACTCAACGACATTACCGTCCTGACGGATGGTAGGCTCCGCCTGGTGTGGGACAGCGACGAAGACGGCTTTTTTCAGCGCAACATACACGCCGCCACCTTCACACTGCCCCCGAGCGCGCCGTCTCCTGCAGCCCTGATCCAACAACTGCTCGAGAAGGTCGCGCTCTTCAACCTCCGCCAAGGCATTAGCAACAGCCTTGACACAAAACTCGACAATGCGCAGGCGGCGCTCACGTCCGCCAAGTCAGGCGACTTCGCGAATGCGTGCGCGATGCTCGCTGCGTTCATCAATGAAGTGGAGGCCCAATCAGGCAAGGCGATCACGTCAGCTCAGGCTGCGCAACTGCTTGAGCTGGCCAATCAGGCCCGCGCCGCTTTGAGTTGTCGCTAATCGCAAACGGGTTTTACCCATAGCCTCCGTCGAAGGGACAGAAATGCCATAGTCCGACGCTCCGTCGGGGTTGCAGTCCCGCGTTCACAATCGAGCGCGCATCCGGTGTCCGCCCCTTGTAAGAGTTGCTTTCCGATAGCCCAAAGGTGTCCGCCTCTACCTGGCTAAGGAGACCGACGGTGTCGTGAATTCCATAATTCCATGCGGGATGAACAGCTTCATTTGATCTTGGGGGCACCGCTGGGGGTATCGGCCGTAAACGCGCGAACGGTCACTAGACGCAAGTGCTTACGCTCCTTACACGTACGCGTCGTACGATTTACTGCCTCACCCTCCGTTTTTTCCAGCGACAGTTAGCTAACTCTCGCTTCTCCGCGCAGGACGCGGCTGGATCCTGTAGCCGGTATAAAGAAATACCGCCCCACACACGAGAAAGAGCAGCACCCGCCAGATAGTCCCGACGCTCGATAGGTCGATGATCAGAAGCCGCGCGACCACTAACAGCATCGTCACGCCTCCGAGGTGCTTGATCAGTGGATTACTCCGCGGCCGACGGCTCATGATGAGAAGCGCAGCCCCCACGACAGCGTAGCTCGTCGTGACCAGAGGTGGCCAGACCGGCTCGAGCATCCGCCACAACAACACCAATCCGGTAAGATAGGCAGCAACGGCCAGAATCAGCCCCTGCATTTTTTCCGTGGGGTCGGATATCAACGCTTGGGCGATGAGAGCCGCGCACCCGATGGTCGCAATTCCGGAAAGCACCCATCGCAGGTGCAGGAGTCCGACCTCCGCCAAACCAAGCTCGTGCCCGATGAACGCAGCTAAGGCGATTGCGATGGTGCCTTTAGCGACGGTGCGCGCGCCGGGAAATTTGCGAACGGTCGAGAGCATGACGAGCGTCGCGACGAACGAGGCCAGTGGGATGTTCTCGGGCGCAAACACAATCTTGGCGGTTCCCAGGGCAGCCCACAGCGCAGCAGCCGTAACTTCCACATGCCTGATTTCGGGATCACGCTGCGACGCTCGCCGAGCAAGCACGAAAGCAGCGGCGCCGAGCAACAGCAGAGCCAGTCCCCAGATCTCGCTCGGCGCCGTCGGCCACATGCCCTCGAGAAAATCGACGGCCAGGATCGGACTCACAATCGGCAGTCCGCACACGACCGCGCTGTCTGGCGCGCTCTTGCCCCCGCCCAGCGCGGCTGCCAATGAATCGAGAGCCTCCATCCAACGCCTTAAACCCGGAGTGACGGTTAGAGGCGTGTACCGGTCGGAACCGAGAAGTAGCAGCTCGCGTCGAAGCGATGGGACTCGGGAAAAAGCCGCTGTCGCGAGGACGAGGAGGACCGTTATCGCGAACGAACCGCGCGCCGGGTTAAGCCGCGCAGCCGAAGTGGCAACGGCGGCTACGCTGAGCCAGAACGCGACGAACGTGATCCAAATAATGGAGTGCCACCCACGCACCAAATAGATCGTTAGACCCATCGCCGTTACAACGCCCAGATAGAGCGAAAGCTGCGTCATCGAGCCCAGCGGCGCAGTCAAAATGAACGGAGTGGCGAAACCGGTTAAGACGGCGAGCAAAGCAAAAATTTCACGCCGTTCCTGGAGGGCAATCCATGTCGAGAGCAGTGCGAGCGCGAAAAACGCCAGCCGTGCCGTGGGAATCGATATCAGCTGGTACCATACAGCCGCTGCATAAGTGCTCACGTACCAAACCGCGAGCGCACCCCCGAAAAAAAGCTCGCGCATGCCTGGCTCATATGATTTCGCGGAGGCAGGTGTTGAAGGTGTGCGCGTTGCGGTCCACAACAAGCCGGCACCGAGTAGTATTCCCGCCAGAACGCGGACGGGCGGGGTGATCCAACCTTTGTCGATCGCGTACCCGTACAACAGCAGTACGGAGAGAATCACGAACCCGATTCCGAGGCGGCTCAGCCACCATTCCGGACTTCGGGATGCGAACCAGGCGGAAAGGTTTTCACCTATCTCGTCGGCCAGGTTCTCGCGGCGCTGCGAAACCGAAGGACGCTTCGAAAGCGAAGGTCCGTCCACGAATCGGCGCGGACGGTCCGCGAGCAGCGCGTCGAGCGAGCGCTGCATTGTCGCGATCGCGCCTTCGATTTTTGCCAGCCGCGCTTCTAGCTCAACATCTCTGGACGAGTCCATCGGTCTCCCGAAGGAATTAACGTGATTCGCTCGATTCCGTGTTCAGGGAGACTCATCAGCGCGACGAGTCGCAACCCACTAGTGAAAACGCCACCAGGGTTGGAAACCCTGGTGGCGTTCGGGTAGAGGCCGCAGTCCCGTTACTGGCCCTGGACCCTCGGAGCCGGACCGAGCTGGCCGAGTCTGCCTTTCATCGTGTTGAATCCGGAG
>QHVA01000165.1 GCA_003223425.1 Gemmatimonadota bacterium | reverse complement strand
TCGCGACAGCGGTCACCCGAGCTTCCTTCCAGTGAGTGACACGAACAATGTCTCGAGACTCGGCTGCAGCAAATGGATGTCAGTCACTGTGCGGCCCGATGTTTCCGCTGCTTCGATCATCGCCGGCAGAATCTGTCCGCCGCGACTACTGTGCGCCCGCAATATTCCATCGCCCGCCTCCACTCGGCTGATTCCGTCGATCGCCTTGGCGATCTCGGCAGCGGGCGTTGCGTCGCCGTCAAGCACCAGCTCGATCAGTGTTCCGCCCGGTGCTTTGGCCTTGAGGGCCCGAGGTGCGTCGAGCGCGAGCAGCCTGCCCCGGTCGATGATCGCAAGTCGGTCACACAAACGATCCGCTTCGTCCATGTAGTGCGTCGTCATCACGATCGTCCGACCGCGGTTGTGGAGATCGCGCAGAATCTCCCACAGGTCGAGCCGGGCTTGAGGATCGAGTCCAACCGTCGGCTCGTCGAGAAAGAGAATGTCCGGCTCGTGCATCAGCGCACGCACGATCATCAGCCGCTGTTGCTGGCCGCCCGAAAGCTCCGACAATTTCGACGACGCCTTGTCGGAAAGACCCAGTCGCTCCAGCAGCTCGTAAGCCCGCTTGGTCGCGACATCGAATGCGATTCCGAAGTAGGCGGCGTGGAACTGGAGATTCTCAATCACGTTGAGGCTCAGATCGGCATTCGGTCTCTGTGGAACGACGCCAATCGTCTGACGCACACGCACCGAATCTTCCACAACGTCGGCGCCGGCAACGATCGCTTTCCCGGAGGTGGGACGCACGCGAGTGGTGAGAATTCCGATCGCGGTGGTCTTGCCGGCGCCGTTCGGGCCGAGGAGGCCAAAGAATTCACCGGCGCGAATGTCGAGGTCCAACGCCTCGAGCGCGACGACGTCACCCGACGGCGGTGCAGTGGTGCCGGGCGGAGCCCATCTCGCGCTGTATCCGGAACCGCCGGGTTTGTTCTTTCCACTACCCTTGTAGACTTTGCGCAGCGCGCGCATCTCGATCGCGTTCACCGCTTCTTGTTTCGCTCAACGTCGTAGAAGAAATCCAGCAGGGCGGAATTGAAACTAGACGGTTGTGCGAAGTGCGCGCCATGTCCGGCATTCGGGATCACGACCTTCTTCGCATTCGGAATGTGCCGCGCAAGCGAATCTGCCGCCGCCGCGATGAATGGCGCCTCGTGGTCGCCGATGATGACGAGGGTCGGCACCTTTATGTTCGCGAGGTCGGATACCCTGACCGCGGGCACGCGTCCGGATTCGGGATGCGGATCGAGCAAGTCCTTGCCAGAATAGGCCGTCCACAGTCTGCGATAGCGATCGGTGATGTCATTCCGTCCAGGCGGGACCCATGCGATTGGACTCGCCAGAAGCAGCTTGCCCACCGAATCGAGGCCGTGCTGTTTCGCTATGCTCGGAAACGAGCCGAACAATTGGCCGACCTCCGGCGGCGCGGGAAAACCCTCCGGGAACGCGCCGTAAAGAACGAGCCCAGCTACCCGATTTGGATACGCGTTCGCGAATCTGAGAGCGACGCTGCCTCCGCGCGAATGCCCGACAATTGCAATGCTTCCAGGAGCACGAGCAGATCATGTGGCTCAGCGCTTTGATCCGCGAAACCGGTCGACCGCCCGAATCCGCGCGAGTCGTAACGTACCACCTGATAACGCGTCTTGAACGCCGGAACCTGATCGTCCCAGACGCTTATGTTGTGGGACCAACCGTGAATGAACACAACGGTCGGTCCGCGCCCGGTGACCTGGTAGTTGATGCTAGCTCCGCCCCCAACATTGAGGGTGCGCGTCTGAGCAGCGGCAAAGCCCTGCGACAGCACCAACAAAACCAGGAGCAACACAATCCTTCTCATTGCCGCCTCCTGAATCAATCGAATGTCGAACTATCGGGGTTTAGTTCGCAGTCCGCAGTGAGTGTCCCAATCCGCAGTTAGTCAGCAGTCCGCAGTGCCGTTGGTCCGCAGTCCGCAGTCGCAGTGAGCTCAAGCGCCGATCGGGTGCCAGGTCGTCTTGAATTCGATGAAGTCGCGAATGTCGTAAACACTCTGCGACTTCGCGTCCGTCCAATCCAGACCATCATCGCGCTTGCGCGCCCGCACTCGCTTGATACTTTCCGCCGCGCCGAGCTGCAGTTGTTTCTTTTCCTCCTGATTCACGACGGCATTGACACCCCGAATGTGAGTGTGCGTGGCGAACGTCGGCACCAGCTCCTTCCTGAAACCGGTGAGGATGTTCACCACTCCGCCTGGGAGATCAGAAACCGCCAGCAGCTCTCCGAGTACGATCGCCGGATAGGGAAATTCCTGCGAAGCGAGGCATACACACGTATTGCCCGCAATGATCACCGGCGCGATCTGGCTGAGAAGTCCGAGGAGTGGGAACGCATCGTCAGCGATAATCCCAACAATTCCCATTGGCTCGGCAACCGTAAAATTGAAGAACGGTCCGGCGACGGGATTGGTGTTGCCAAGCACCTGCTCGTATTTGTCCGACCAGCCGGCGTAGTAGATGAGTCGATCGACGCTGGTGGCAACTTCCTTTGCCGCCGCCGTCTTGGTCGACGCACCTGAGATGACGAGCGCGTCAGCCATCTCGGCGCTTCTCGACTCCAGCATCTCGCCCAGACGATAAAGAATCTGACCGCGGTTGTACGGTGTGCGCTGCGCCCAATCCGGCCCGGCCTTGGCAGCTGCTTCGACAGCATTGCGCAGATCCTTGCGAGTGCACTGCGGAATATTTCCGAGCAAGCCCGCTTCCCGCTTCCTGCTTCCCGCTTCCCGCACAGGAAAGACTCGTCCGCTCTCGGAGCGAATGAACTGTCCGCCGACGTAAACCTTGGGCGTCTTGGTGACCGGAATGCGCGCCATGGCTAGACTACCTTTCCGTAATCCATGAGTCCCTGGCGTCCACCCTCGCGTCCAAACCCGGATTCCTTGTACCCGCCAAAGGGCGACGACGGATCGAACTTGTTGAAGGTGTTAGCCCAGACGACGCCAGCCTTGAGCAGAGTGCTCATCTTGAGAATCCGCGATCCCTTGTCCGTCCATACGCCGGCCGAAAGTCCGTACATCGTGTTATTCGCTTTCTCGACCGCTTCCTCGAGCGTGCGAAACGTGAGAACGCTCAACACCGGTCCGAAGATCTCTTCGCGCGCGATGCGGTGGCTTTGGGTCACGCCGGTGAACACAGTCGGCTTGAAGTAATAACCTCTCGCCGGGAGCTGACACACACCCGATTGATACATGTCTGCTCCAGCGCTCACACCGGACTCGACCAGCTCGCAGATTCTGTCGAGCTGTGCTTTGGAATTGATCGCGCCAACATCGGTGTTCTTGTCGAGTGGATTACCGACACGAAGCACGTCGATGCGGTTCTTGAGCTTCGCGACGAACATGTCGGCGATCGATTCCTGAACCAGCAGTCTGCTTCCGGCGCAGCAGACGTGGCCCTGGTTGAAGAAAATTCCGTTGACGACGCCTTCAACCGCCTGATCGATTGGCGAATCATCGAAGACGATGTTCGCGGCTTTACCTCCAAGCTCCAGCGTCAGCTTCTTGTCGCTTCCCGCCAACTGCCGCATGATAATTTTTCCGACTTCGGTGGAGCCGGTGAAGGCGATCTTCGCAGCTGTAGGATGGGTGACGACCGCGGCTCCAGTCTCACCGGCGCCGCAGACGATGTTCACCACTCCCGCTGGTAGCTCCGCCTCGAGCAGCAGCTCCGCGAACTTGAGCGCGGTGACGGAAGTAGTCTCCGCGGGCTTGATGACCACGGTGTTTCCCATCGCCAAAGCGGGCGCGATTTTCCAGGCCAGCATGAGTAACGGGAAATTCCATGGTATCACCTGACCGACTACGCCGAGTGGGACTACTTTGGCGCCGGGGACGGCGTACTCGAGCTTGTCCGCCCAACCAGCGTGATAGAAGAAGTGCGCTGCTGTCATCGGAACGTCGAAATCGCGCGACTCTTTTATCGGTTTGCCGCCGTCCATCGATTCGGCCACCGCGAATTCCCGGGCACGGTCCTGAATGAGGCGAGCAATGCGGTACAGGTATTTGCCCCGCTCCGCACCCGGCAATTTGCTCCACGCCGCGAACGCTTTCTGCGCCGCCTGATAAGCAGCGTCGACGTCGGCCTGATTCGCCAGCGCGATCTCTGCTAGAACTTCTTCAGTTCCCGGGTTGATCGAGTCGAAGTACTTGCCCGATTTCGGCGCTACGAACTTGCCACCGATGAAGAGGTCGTACCGCGATTTGAGTTTCGGATCTGCGGTCTCTGGCGCCGGATCGTATTCCCATAGATCGCCGAATATCAGCTGCGGAATAGAGCTGGTCGTCGCCGCCGGGCGCGCAATCGCTCTGGGAGTTGTCATGTCAGTAGCTCTCCGCGGCCTCTGTGAAGTAGTAAGGCGCCTGGTATGCGCCGGTCTTTTCTTTTTCGATCTGCCTGAGCAGGTCGTTGAGCAACGAGCTCGCGCCGAAGCGATAGCGCGACGAGTTGAGCCAGGCGTCGCCGAGGGTTTCTTTGACTGCGACGAGGTAATGAAGGGCCTGCTTCGCGGTTCTGATTCCGCCAGCCGGCTTCATGCCGATGGCGATTCCGGTGGCCAGATAGAAATCGCGAATCGCCTCGATCATCACCTGAGTGTTGGCGAGCGTCGCGCTTCCGGATGTTTTTCCGGTGCTCGTCTTGATGAAGTCACCCTGCCGGATCACCTGCATCGCGAGGAACGAAGCGGCTCTGATGTTGTCGTATGTGTCGAGCTCACTCACCTCGAGAATGACCTTGAGCTGCGCATCCCCACACGCCTCTACAACTGCGCTGATCTCTTCCTGAACAGCGTTGAACTCTCCGGCGAGGAACAGTCCACGATTGATGACCATGTCGATTTCGTCCGCCCCATCGGAAACCGCCGTGCGTACTTCCTCCAACCTCAAGGCAAGCGGGCTCTGTCCCGAGGGGAACGACGTCGCGACTGATGCGACTTTGATGGGCGTGTCAGCCAACCAGCGAGCTGCGTACTTCACCAAAAACGGATAAATACAAACGGCCGCTACTGGCGGCACTGAGGGGTCGAAGCTTGGTCGACGAGCTTTCTGGCAAAGCGACGCGACCTTGCCGGGAGTATCCTTGCCCTCGAGGGTAGTGAGATCGACCATCGAGACCGCAGTCTTGAGTCCCCAAAGCTTGGAGTTCTTCTTGATGCTGCGGGTCGTGAACTTGGCCACGCGCTCTTCGATTCCGACCTGATCTACGGTACCGATCTCGTCGAAGAGTTTGCTGAAGCTCGTGCGCATCGCGGCAGGGGCAGGCATGATCCTTAATATTGCCCTCGGAATCCCCCATTACAACGCTCCGTTAGCCTCGTTACAGGCGAAATCCCTATTACAACGTCGTGCCGGGAGCGATTACTTTGGCAGCATGGCTGATTCGCGTCCGTACGCCGTCCTGTTCGATCTGGACGGCACGCTGATCGATTCCATCGCGCTCCTGCTCGCGTCGATGCACCACACGTTTCACGGGCGGCCACGCAAGCCATCGGATTCGGAATGGATCGAAGGACTGGGCACTCCGCTGCCGAAACAGCTCACGCCATACGTAGAGTCCGACGAAGATCGCGAGCGTCTCGTCAACCGATATCGCACTTTCCAGCTCGAGAACCACGACCGGTTAATGGCGCACTACGAGGGAGTCATCGACACTCTCGCTCTGCTCTACCAGCGCGGTCACCCGATGGCCGTCGTGACAAGCAAGGGCAACATGATGATGGAGCGCGGGCTCAAGTTCATCGGCGCCGACGACTACATCGAAGTCGCGATAGGCTATGACTCGGTGCACATTCACAAGCCCGATCCATATCCGGTTCGCGCGGCGCTCGAGAAGCTCGAGTATCGAACTGATGAAGCTGTGTTCGTCGGAGATTCGCCCCACGACATCAGATCGGGCAACGAGGCCGGCGTGATCACGATCGCCGCGTTGTGGGGTCCGTTTACCCGTTCAGCGCTCGAGCCCTACAAACCGACTTACTTTCTCGACGACATCAAGCACCTACCTGCGATGTTGGACCGAATCACGGCGAAGAAAGCGGGGTAATATATTTCGCAGGTTGGATCCTTTTAGGAGTCAGTCAAATGGGTGTGTCATATCAGGCAGGAACGCTGGTCCGCACCGGCGAAGAGAGAGCGACGCTCGTTCGCCGCACTTACTCGCTGGTACTGGTCAGTGTCCTGGTCACGATGGTGGGCGCTTCATTCGGTTTGTCACAGCCGCAGCTGATGGCGGCAGTCGCCCAGCATCCCTTCATCGCATTCTTCGCTTCCCTCGCGCCGCTTCTTTTGGCGACGCGGAAAAAGACCGATTTCCCGATGAACATCGGGCTCGTTCTGCTCTTCAACTTCGTGATGGGCGTCATCATCTCGCCGGCCCTCTTCATCTACGGCCGGACCCAGCCGGGCCTGATTGGCCAGGCGGCGGTGCTGACGATCGGGGCTTTCGGAATTCTCACGCTCTACGCTTTTGTGAGCCGACGCGATTTCAGCGCCTGGGGCAGCTTCCTCATGGTCGGGCTCTGGGTACTGATCGGTACGATGCTCCTCAATTTCTTTTTCCAGAATGTCGTCGTCGATCTCTGGCTCGCGTCAGTCGCGGTTCTCTTGTTCAGCGGGTTGCTGGTGTTCGATACCTGGCGGCTCCGTAACTATTACGGTCCCGACGAGTACGTCGGCGCAGCCGTGCAGATCTATCTCGACCTGCTGAACATGTTCATGGCCATCCTTCGCGTTATGGGCAACCGGCGGAATTAGAGCACTGCGGACTGCGGGCTCACCTGCTGCGGACTGCGGACCAACGGCATTTCGGACTGCTGACTAACTACGGATTGGGACACTAACTGCGCACTACGTACTTGTTGGCGCGCGCTGTTAGTCCGCAATCCGCGATTCGCAGCCGTTAGTTTCGCAGTCCAAAGTAGGTCTCCCAATCCGCAGTTAGTCAGCAGTCAGCAGTGCACTTGGTCCGCAGTCCGCAGGTTTTTAGCCGATCTTCTCCTGGACACCGTCAATCTGCCTGGCCATGTCGAGATCCTTCTGCGTAATCCCGCCGGCGGAGTGAGTGCTGAGAGTGCAGACAACTTTGGTGTAGCGGATGTCAATGTCGGGATGGTGATCCGCCGCCTCGGCGATCTTTGCAATCGCTACCACGAAATCGATCCCAGTCAGAAAATTCCTGAACTGAAAAGTCTTGGTGATTACGTCGGCGCGTCGGCTCCAGCCCGGAAGACTGCCGAGCTCTCGCTGAATCGCTATGTCGGATAAACGCTCAGCCATCGATTTCGTGCTCCGCAGAGTATGCTGGCGAACAAGATAGGTGTGCGATCACGCCGCGCAATGACGTCCGGCCTGGCGAGCCTTCTGCTCCTCGCGGGCGTCACTGCAACTGCGCGTGGTCAGACCGGTCCTCCGCCTGGCTCGAGTTTGGCTGGGACTGCGCGTGCTCAGCCGTATTCATCAAGCGACGGGGTCGGCACTTCCGATAACTACTGGCGACGAGTTGCGATCGGATTTGGCATCAGCCTTTTCGCTCACGAGACCGCGCACGTTCTCACTTCTCTCGCACTCGGCTTCCATCCGTACCTAGCTCTCGACCACGGACGCCCGACGATATTCTCCGGCATCGACAGCCAAAAGTACCCGCACAAGCAGTTTCTCTTTTCGGCGGCGGGGCTCACCACGCAGGACCTCATCAACGAAGCCATTCTCGACATCCCGCATTCTCGGGGTGGAGCGATCGAGCGCGGAATTCTCGCCGGCGGAATCGGCACTACGCTTTTTTACCTGACGCTCGGACGCAATGGCTCAGTGAGCGACATCGCCTTCATGGCGCGAACATCATCGCTTTCCAAGACTCAGCTGTCGCTCATCTTCGGCGGAGTGTCGGCGATTCAGGCCCTTAGAATTTCTCAAGATTCGAGCTACGCCCACTTTTTCGTGGGACCGACCGAGAACGGATTGGGCATTGGGTTTCGGTACTGACCCCAGAACTGCAACTGAACAGGTGCGAGGCGCGAGTAGCGTAGTTGCCAGGTATCAGTCCACTACGCCCCGACTTATCCCCTTGGCGTGATAGCAACTGCTTGTGCCACGAATGGGCGGTTCGAAAAGTCCTCTAGTAGTGAACTCGCGCCTGGCATCTATGCCACTCGCGCCTCGCACCTGTTCAGTTGCAGTTAAAGCCGGCTAGTTCCTACGCCGCCTTCGGGTTATATTCGGCTAATGAAGCGCCTCGAACCCGGGATTTTCGGAGCGGAGTACGACCGCGCCTCCCGCCAGCTCCCCGTGATCGGTGAGCAGAAGGATATCCGCTACTACTCTTCACCCGCGAAGAGTGTCCTGAACGGGCCCGAGACCACCGGGATGGGGTTTTGGTCAATCAATCCCTACATCGGATGTGCCTTCGGGTGCGCTTACTGCTATGCGCGCTACACCCATCGCTACGTGATGGAGCGCGCCGCGTCCGACGAGAGAATGACAAAGGAGCTCGGCGCCGCGTACAACAATCTTCCTCCCTGGCTCGCGTTCGAGCGCAACATCTTCGTCAAACGAAACGCGCCGGAGGTTCTGAGTCGTACTCTCAGATTCGGAAGCGACCGGCATCTCAAGCTACTCGAGGGCGAGGCAATCGTTATCGGCACCGCGACAGATCCGTATCAACCAGCAGAGAGAAGATTCAGAGTCACGCGCGGAATCCTGGAAGTCCTCGCCGAGCATCCGGGGCTGAGTGTAACGATCATCACGAAGAGTCCGCTTGTCACGCGGGACATCGATCTGCTGTCCCGTATCAATCGGCTTTCGGATCTCTCGATTCACATTTCACTCATCACGCTCGACCGGGATCTCGCGCGCCGCATCGAGCCACGCGCGCCGACTCCGGAATCGAGAGTTCGCGCGCTCGCGCGATTGCGTGAGGCCGGGATCGAAGCCGGCATCAACTGCATGCCGGTGCTGCCGGGAATCACCGACAATCCATCGGACCTGGAAGCCCTCGTGAAGCGCGTGTCAGAGGCTGGCGCGACTTACGTCGGAGCCTGTGCCGTGCGACTACAGGCGGCTGCCAGAAAGCGATATCTCCCCTTCATCGAGCAGGAATTTCCGCATCTGGCGGAGAGATACCGGAATACGTACCAGCATAGCGCGAATGCCGGCGCAAAATACCGCGAAGGCCTGCAGCGCTTCTTCGAGAAGCTCTGTGCGAAGTACGGCGTACGCGGTTGGACGCGCGGTGACGACCAAGAAGAAGGGGACGAGGCCGTTGATCCGGCGCTCGTCCCCGAGCTGCAGCTGGCTTTCGAGTTTTAGCCGGCGCGGACTAGTATTTCGTGGCTGTAGCCGTTTTCGCGGTCTTGTGCTTTTTCGTGCTCTTCTTCGCCGTGCCAGTGCTCGCCATGCTGGCCTCTGTGGAGCTCGCCGAAGCAGACGCTTCATGCGCCGCCATGGTATCGCTGCCGGTCGCGCCGGTCGCGCCACGAGTTGGCGGGTTGTCGTTCGGACCGAAGCCAATGTTCATCGCCACGAGCAGGGCCTTTGCGTTATTCGCGGAATTGAACTTCTTGGCACAGGTCGCGATCGCGCGACGCGTCTGCGGACCATAACGCCCGTCGACGTTCGTCACTCCGCATCCCTGATCTCGAAGCTCCTGCTGCAGGGCGAGGAATTCAATCTTAGAGAGCCCAGCCTGAGCAGAAGCCAGGGCTGGGACAGCGATTAATGCGATTACAGCGATGGTCTTCTTCATCTTGAAACGCCTCCGATCAGGTATGGTCTCTACTTATAGAGTAGAGAGTTGTCGCACAGTTGCAAGGTCCACGCCGACGTTCAATTCTCGCAGCAATGTCCACGCCGAGAGGAGAGATTCTGCAGCAATGAAATGGACAAAAAAAACGCCCAGCACGCAAGGCGTCGGGCGTTTTTTTGCTCGGGAGAGAAAGACCTCTAGCGAAGCGCCTGAATGATCAGAGCGCCGACCGCGAGAAGCGCTACGGCGATGATGATCGCCGAAACAGGTGTGAGGGTGAGCTGCTGCTTCCACCAGCTGGTGCCGGTGCCCGGTGTATCGGGGAGCGACGCCATGATGCGCTGCTGGACGCCAACCGGGGTGACGCGCCGGCGAAGCATCTCGCTCTCGGCGTTGATGCGCGTCCAGAGCTCGACCTTCGACTTGCCCTCGACTTCGCTGGCGCGCATCACGTCGACTTCTCCGTCAAGCCAGTCATG
>QHVA01000008.1 GCA_003223425.1 Gemmatimonadota bacterium | reverse complement strand
ATCCGCGTCCAGAAGCTGAAAAGCTTTTTCACGCTACTCGGCGTTTGCATCGGCGTGATGTTCCTGATAGCCGTCATTTCCATCGTGCAGGGCATGAGCAGCTACATGGAGAACGACTTCGCGGCGAAAATGCTCGGCGTGAATACGTTCACACTCAGACGCTTTCCCTGGTTCGGCGATGGAGCAGGCTCGGAGGAAGAGTGGCGAAGCTGGCTTCGACGTCCCCGGATCTACCACTCCGATCTGCCGCTGGTCGCGAGCGTGCTTCCGCCGGCATCGAGGTACGCGGTCGAGAGCCAGGAATACCTACAGGCTCAGTCGCAATACGCACGTCCGAAACAGGTAGAAGCGCACGCGGTCGACGGCGACTACTTCACGATCAAGAAATACGATGTTCGCGTCGGACGCCTGTTCACCGAGCAGGAGTCCGCCCTGGGCGCGCCTGTCGTTGTAATCGGTGACGAGGTCGCGAAGTATTTCTTCAAGGATCTCGATCCGCTGGGCCGTCAGCTCAGGATCAAGGGAATGCCCTACACCGTGATTGGCGTACTCGAGAAGCAGGGGTCAGTCTTTGGGCTTTCCCTCGATCGAGTCGCGATCGCACCGTATAACTCGCCGCTCCATCACTTCACCAATCCACGCGGCGATGTCGATGGAATCATGGTTCAGACTCCCACTTCGCTCACGATGACCGACGCGATGGAGTCGGTGCGCGAAGTCATGCGCGGACGTCGCAAGCTGAGGCCAGGTGAGCCCGACAACTTTTTCATGGAAACTTCGGCCAGCGCGCTGGCGTTCATGGACAAGTTGAAGAAGATCATGACCATGGCCGGCACTGCCTTTCCGGCCATCGGATTGATAGTCGGCGGTCTCGTAATCATGAACATCATGCTCGTCGCCGTAGCTGAGCGTACCCGTGAGATCGGAATTCGGAAATCTTTGGGCGCCAGGCGACGCGACATCATGCGTCAGTTTCTGGTCGAAGCCGCAACGCTGAGCACGCTGGGCGCGATCATCGGCATCCTGCTCGGAATTGTCATCGCAAAGGTAGTCGAGTGGAAGACTCCTCTCCCCGCCGCCATCGCGCCCTGGTCCATCGTCATGGCGACCCTGCTTGGGACCGTCGTCGGCATCATCTCCGGCGTATATCCGGCTCGCAGAGCCGCGTCGCTCGATCCGATCGAAGCGCTGAGGAAGGAATAGCGATGAGGATCACACAGCGCATTTTCAACGCGTTCGAAGGCGTCGGGATGGCCGTCGACTCGATTCGCTCGAACAAGGTGCGAGCCGCGCTAACAATCATGGGAGTCGCGATCGGCGTCTTCGTCGTGGTCGCGATGTCGTCGGTTGTGCGTGGAATCAACGAGAGCTTTGCTCGAGACCTCGAGGCAGCTGGTCCGACATCGTTCTACATCTATCGACGTCCGATCAGTGGATTTGAAGCGTGCGATGGCTCGGACGAGACCTGCCCGGAGCGGCGGAATCCGCCACTGACGATCGAGGAGGCGACGGCGCTCGAGCGCTTGCCGACCATCAAGGCGGTAACCGCACACTTAGGGTCTGGCGCCAAGTTCACCTACAAAGACAAGCAGGTGAACACGGGGATGGAAATCTACACCCCGAACTGGGTAGACGTGGATGGTGGCGACATCTATCCGGGCCGCAGCTTCACCTACGCCGAGAACACGACGGCTGCGCGTGTAATCATCGTCAACCAAAAACTTGCCGAGCGACTGTTCGGGACATCGGACCCGATCGACAAAACGATCAATGTCGATGGCGTGGGGTTCAAGGTGATCGGAGTCTATCACTACACGGCGAGCCCGATGGGGACGCCGACGTCAGCGGGTGGTGGCGATCAGGCGAAGGCGATCGTGCCATTCGAGACCGCGCGACGCAGTCTCAATCCGTGGATGCGTGGCGTGGATTTCATCGTCAAGCCGGAGCCTGGCGTAACAACGGAAGAAGCGACGGACGATGTGACAGCACAGTTGCGGGCAAGCCGCGGACTCAGATCGACCGCCAAGAACAACTTCGAGATCGTGACGCAGGACCGGTTGATGGGTATCTACAACAAACTCTTCGGCACCTTCTTCGTTGTCGGACTGGCGCTGTCGTCGGTTGGATTGCTGGTAGGTGGCGTTGGCGTGGTGGCGATCATGATGATCAGCGTCACCGAGCGCACGCGTGAAATCGGAGTGCGAAAAGCGCTCGGCGCGACAAGGAGCGCGATCCTCTGGCAGTTCCTCGTCGAGGCGGCAACGCTGACCAGCATTGGTGCTTCGATCGGACTCGTTCTCGGCATTCTGGTCGCGGTCGGGATCAAGACCGCCTTCCCTGCGGTACCCGCGTCGACGCCGGTCTCGGCGGTTGTTGCCGCATTAGCTACGAGCGCGTTCACCGGAATCCTGTTCGGGCTGCTGCCCGCGGCGCGCGCCGCGCGGCTGGACCCGGTCGAGGCACTGCGCTACGAATAACTCGCCACTCGTGGCGATAAGTATCAGCTGCAACTGAACGGGTGCGAGGCGTGAGTAGGTAAGATCCCAGTTGCCAGTTCAGAACGTCGGGACTTCACTAGGCGCCATTCATGGCACAAGCAGTCGCTGTCACGCCACGGAGGTAAGTCAGGGCGTAGTGAACTGGTAACTCGCATCTATGCCACCGACACCTCGCACCTGTTCTGTTGAGTCTCAAGAGAAAATTTTCGTAGCGCACCCAGCATCAGACGCCGAGATTTAGGTCATGCGCTTCGCCGACGTCCTAACGACCGCTCTCCAGCAGATCCGCGTCAACAAGCTGCGGTCGTTCTTCACCCTGCTCGGGATCATTGTCTCGGTCGCATTCCTCGTGGCCGTGGTGGCGATCATCTCCGGCATGAACGCGTACGTCAAAGAGAATTTGGCGAGCGCGCTGATCGGCGCGAATACGTTCCAGGTCAGGCGAACTCCAATTCGCATCGGCCTGTTCGACGACGAAGAGTGGCGCCGGTTGCAAAGGAGACCGCGCATCACGGAATCCGACGCCGACGCCGTCATGGCTGCCGTACCCGAAGCGGTCGCGGTCAGCATGCAAACCGGTTGGCCTGTTCCTATCGCGGACATCGTGTGGAGGAACAGGACTCAGGCCGACGTCGCCATCTTCGGCATCACTGCGCCGTACCAGGTTGTTCAGGATTACGTCTTCGCCAGCGGACGTCCCATTAGCGATGTCGACGCTCGCGATCACCACTCCGTCGCGGTTATCGGAGCCGACATTACGGACAAGTTATTCGAGAACGTCGATCCGGTCGGCCAGGACATTCGCATCCTCGGTCAGCGTTTCACCGTTGTCGGAACGATCGCCAAAAAGGGACGCGTGCTCGGCCAGTCATTCGATGGCTTCGTGTTGTTGCCGCTGCCGAACTTCGAGATGCTTTTCGGCCGGCGCAAGACGACCAATGTCTCGGTCAAAATGCCGAGCGCCGACCTCGTCCCCAGTGGAATGCAGCGGGCCAACGAGGCGATGCGCGTCGCGCACCATCTGCGACCAGCTGACGAGCCCGATTACTCCGTCGAGACAGCGGATGCGCTGGTGGAATTCTGGAAGAATCTGACGCGCATTCTCTTCTCGGTGATTCCCGCGATCGTTGCCATCGGCGTCGTGGTCGGCGGGATCGTCATCATGAACATCATGCTGATGTCTGTAACGGAGCGGACGCACGAGATTGGAGTGCGCAAAGCGATGGGCGCCAAGCGCGGCGACATCCAGCGTCAGTTCCTGGTCGAGGCGATCGTACTGGCCACGATCGGTGGTATGTTCGGCGTCGTTGCGGGCTGGGGATTGGCAAGTTTGGTGAGCCTCGCCTCCCCACTGCCGGCGCGAGTGAGCCTCTGGTCGGTGATGCTCGCCGTCTCGCTGGGTGCGGGAGTTGGAGTGCTGTTTGGCGTCTATCCCGCGTCACGTGCCGCGCAGCTCAATCCCATTGACGCATTGCGCGCCGAATGATCATCGCCGAGCGAATCCGCAGCAACGTGCAAATCGCGGTGGACACCCTCCGCGCGAACAAATTGCGCTCGTCTCTCACCATCCTCGGTGTGGTCATCGGCGTTTCAACCGTGATGACGATGGCGGCCATCGTTCAGGGAATTCAGGATCAGATCGTTCGCACAATCGAGATCGCCGGACCGACGACGTTCTACGTCGTGAAAGTCTTCTCGCAGACGCCGGTGAATCCCGACCGCTTGCCGAAATGGATTCGCGTGCGACCCGATCTCGTCCAGGAGGAGGCGGACAGAATCAAGCAGCTTCCTGAGGTCTCTTACGCGGCGATTTGGGCGCAGGACAACGGTCGACTGTCGTACGAGGCGCAGCGAACGCAGAACATCCTCGTCATGGGCGCGGACGATCGCTACCAGGAAATCCAGGGAGGCGAACTGCTCGACGGCCGCTGGTTCACACCAGCGGAGCTCGCTGCAGGGTCCAGCGTCGTGGTGTTGGACGAGAATGCCGCGAGGAAGTTGTTCGGACGGGAGTCGGTTCTCGACAAGCAGATCAGGATAAGCGGGCGCCCGGCTCGCGTGATCGGTCTCTATGCCCAGCCCGAGAATATTTTCTCGCCGCCCGGTCAGGACATCGGCGCGATCATTCCCTACCAGATGATGGATCATCAGTTCACCATCGATAAGACCAACGCGCTCTATATCCCGGTCAAGCCAAAGCCGGGATTCACGACAGAGCAGGCGCAGGAAGCAGTGACCATTGCGATGCGCGAAATGCGTCGGCTGCGGCCCGCCGACAAGAACAATTTCGACCTAATTACTCAGGATCAGATCCTCGACACGTTCAACAAGATCACTGGAGTGTTCTTCCTGGTGATGATCGTGCTGTCGAGCGTGGGGCTGCTGGTTGGCGGCATTGGGGTGATGGCAATCATGATGGTGTCGGTTACGAGCCGCACTCGCGAGATCGGCATTCGCAAAGCTCTCGGCGCGACGAGAAAGGAAATTCTTTTCCAGTTCCTGGTTGAAGCGGCGACGCTGACCGGATTTGGCGGTGCGCTTGGAATCCTGATCGGCCTGACGTTCGGCCGGCTCGCCACGCTCGCCATGAAAATCGATGCGGGCGTCCCGATTGGGCTCACACTAGTGGCGGTGATGGTCTCGGTGAGCATCGGAATTGTTTTCGGCATGCTGCCGGCCCAGCGTGCGGCGAAGCTCGATCCGGTCGACGCGTTGCGTTACGAGTAGATTCTCCGCATGAAACGCGTCGACGTCCTCGCGATTGCCGCGCACCCGGACGACATCGAGCTCCTTTGCGGCGGCACACTGATCCGCTCACACATGCTAGGAAGACAAACGGCGATTCTCGATCTCGCCGCGGGGGAGATGGCGAGCCGTGGCACACCGGACCTCCGAGCCAAAGAGGCCGCGAAGGCCGCGAAAGTGATGGGCGTCGCCGTTCGCGAAAACCTCGGCCTCCCCGACGGCGGAATTCAGAACACACCCGAGACGCGGGCCAAGGTTGCGCTCGTGATTCGGCGCCTTCAGCCGAGGGTCGTGATCACTCATTCGCAGCACGGGCGCCATCCCGATCATCCGATCGTCGCACAGCTCGTGCGAGATGCCTGCTTCGTTGCTGGGTTGAAAAAGATCGAGCCAAAGGTTGCCCCGCATCGACCGCTCAAAGTCCTTCATGCGCTTTCATTCCGCGAAGACAACCAGAAACCGACCTTCGTCGTCGACATCACGGAAGCGTTCGAGAAAAAACTCGAAGCAATCGGGTGCTACGAATCGCAATTTGGTGACGCTGTGCAAGCGGGCGAGGTGTACCCAAATGGCGACCCGCTGCACGATCTGATTCGCCATCACGCCGCACACTACGGGTCGCTGATTCGCTGCCGCTATGGTGAGCCGTTTTATACGACGGAGACGATGCGGGTGGAGGACGTGGCATCTCTCGAGGTCGCGACCTTTTGACCAACCAGAAGCGCAAGCGCGCGTCGTCCACCGCACCCAAGAAAGCCGGCGACGAGCTCACCTACTCGTCGTATCTGGCGCTCGACGAGCTGCTTCGGCTCCAACGTCCCCGATCCGAGCCAGAGCACCCCGACGAGCTGTTGTTCATCATCGTGCATCAGGCGAGCGAGCTCTGGTTCAAGCTGATTTTGCACGAGCTCGAGGGACTCATTGCGCTTCTCGAAGCCAGAGACACTCTTGGCGCATTGACTTCGGTTCGGAGAGTGAACGCGCTTGTCCATATAGTCACCGGACAGCTCTCGGCGCTCGAGACGCTTCCTCCGCAACGGTTCGCGCAATTCCGCGGCTACCTTGGTACCTCCAGTGGATCGCAGAGTGTGCAGTTCCGCGCGATCGAGGCGATGTCGGGAATGCGCGACGAACATTTTCTTCAGGTGCTGAAACAGCACGGCGAGATTTCATCGCTGGTGGAGCAGGCGCTCGCCAAACCCACGCTGCAGCAACTGTTCGACGATTTGCTCGAGGCGCACGATGTCACTCTCGAGCAGATCTACGCCGAGCCCCATCAGAGGCCGCTGCAGATGCTGGCGGAAGGACTGCTCGAATACGAGCAGGGATTCGCGATGTGGCGATTCCTGCACGTTCAGCTCGTAGAGCGCATCATCGGCCCGGCAACCTCCGGCACAGGCGGAACTCTCGGCTCCAAATACCTTCAGACGACGATCTCTCAGCGTTTTTTTCCGAAGCTGTGGGAGGTGCGAAGCAAATTCTTCAACGGCTAGCCCCCGCGTAGCCGGCCTCCCTCGGCCTCTTCTCGTCCCTTAAATTCCAGCCATGCCTACTGACCCGGTTTATCTCGACCACGCCGCTACGACCCCGGTGCGTGAAGAGGTGTTCGAGGCGATGAAGCCGTTTTACGGCCCGCGCTTTGGCAACCCTTCCAGCACGCATCGGTGGGGACGCGAAGCGCGTGCGGCACTGGACGAGGCCCGGGAGCGAGTGGGGCGATGTCTAGGCGCACGGCCAGACGAGATCTGCTTCACTTCGGGTGGTACCGAGGCTGACAACCTCGCGATACTTGGTGCCTGGCGGGCCCTCAAGGCAAAGGGGCGCACCGCGGTTGTTACGACTCCGATCGAGCACAAGGCGATTCTGGGCGCCGTTCATCAGGCGGGACGCGAAGGAGCTACAGAGCGTTTTCTGGGAATGACCGCCGATGGCGTAATCGATTCCGCGTCGTTCGACCAACTTGTCGATGACGAGGTTGCGGTCTGCTCGATGATGTGGGTCAACAACGAGATCGGCACTATACAGCCCGTGCCCGAGCTTGCCGCAAAGGCAAAGGCGCGCGGGGCGTTCGTTCACACCGACGCGGTGCAGGCATTCGGAAAGATCCCCATCGATGCACAAAAACAGCAGTTCGATTTTCTCACCATCTCGGGCCACAAGTTTGGTGCGCCGAAGGGCATTGGCGCGCTATTTATCCGGCGCGGTACACACATCGAGCCGCTAATGCATGGCGGAACCCAGGATCGCGGCCGCAGACCAGGAACCGAAAACGTTGCCGCTGCGGTGGGTATCGCGCGCGCGGCCGAACTGACGCTGGCAGAGTGCGAGGCGCATTGCGCACGCATCCGAAAGCTACGTGACAAGCTCGAGGCAGGAATTCTGGCGAAGGTGCCAGACGCTGTAATCCATGGTCGCGGCGCCGAGCGCGCGCCGCACATCGTGAACGTGTCTGTTCCGGGGACGGACAGTGAGTCGCTGCTGATGGCTCTCGATCTTCGCGGCATCGCTGCGTCGGGCGGCTCGGCCTGCCAGAGCGGAAGCGTCACGCCATCACACGTGCTGTCCGCACTAGCCATTCGTCCGGATCTCGCCAGCGCGGCAATTCGTATGAGCCTCGGCGTTCTGACGACTGATCATTGCATCGACCGCGTCATCGAAGTCTTCCCTGCTCTCGTCGCCAAGGCGAGGCAGCTTACGGTCGCAGAATAATGGTGTTGCAAGAGCGAGTGCTGGTCGCCATGTCCGGCGGCGTTGATTCATCCGTCGCCGCCGCGCTCTTGGTCGAGCAGGGCTACGATGTCGTTGGCGCGACCATGAAACTTTTCTGCCACGGCGAAGATGTCCCCGACCGGCCCTGCTGCTCGCTGGACTCCGTAAACGACGCTCGTCGTGTCTGCGAGCAGCTCGGGATCCCGCACTATGTGCTGAATCTCGAGAGCAGATTCGGACACGATGTCATAGACAACTTCGTGCACGAATATGCGCGTGGTCGAACGCCAATTCCGTGCGTGCGCTGCAACACCTTTACGAAGTTTCGTGACTTCCTGAAAAGGGCGGACGCTATCGATGCGCAGTGGATTGCGACGGGTCATTACGCGCGAGTGGTTGACGGCGTCCTGCGTCGTGGAATCGACGAGAACAAGGACCAGACTTACTTCCTCTGGGGGATCGACCGCGCCGTTCTATCGCGGATGATTCTGCCAGTCGGTGGGCTCGACAAGGCGCAGACGCGAGCACGAGCGCACGCGATGGGTCTCGAGGTAATCGCCGAGAAGCCGGAAAGTCAGGAGATTTGCTTCGTGCCCGACGGTGACTACGCGCGGATCCTCGAGCAGCGGCTGCCGCACGATGCGCCCGCTCTGGCGCATGGCCCGATCATCACTTCAAGTGGGGCAATCGTCGGCGAGCACAATGGGTTCGCCCGCTACACTATTGGTCAGCGTCGCGGAATACCCGGAGGTTTTGCGTCTCCGATGTATGTGATCGCGATTCGTCCGGAACAGCGAGCTGTCGTCATCGGGACGCGCGACGAGCTGCTCGGAAACGGGATCGTAGCACGTGAAGTCAATTGGTTGACGGACGCGCCGGAAGTCGGGGATCACGTTTGCGTTCGCGTCCGTCACCGGGCACCGCTCGCGCACGCGGAAATTGTTCGTCTCGGCGGCGGCGAGATCGAGATCGCGCTCGATGAGCCAGTCTCGGCAATCACACCCGGCCAGTCCGTCGTATTTTACGACCGGGATCGAGTGCTGGGCGGAGCATTCATAGAAGCAGCAAGACGGCAGCGGACGCAACTTCCAGTTCTGGCGGCGTAGAATCGGCGGACCTCCGCCGAGCAAACCCTTTCGAAAAAGAGGAGCCGGCGAGATGCACCGAAAAGATTCTCAACAGCAGCGCGTGCGCGCTTTTGCGGTGATTGCATTTGTTGTCGCCGGCGCCGCGTGCGCGCGGCCGGTCGCACCTCCTCCGACGCCGCAACCGGTGATCCGCCCTCCGCAACTGGTCCCGTCGCCGGCGTCGCTCGTCACAGCGTCGGGAGCGGCGTTCAACATCACGCGGGCTACCGGCATTTCCGTAGACACAACGAACGCCGAGGTGCGTGCGATCGGCGAGATGCTGGCCGCACTGATCCGTCGGCCAACTGGTTTCCCGGTCGCGGTGACGTCCCCGAGCACGACAGCCGGTGGTGCGATCATTCTGCGACTTGCACCGGAACGCAGCTCGCTCGGCGGCGAGGGTTACGAGCTCAACGTGACGACTGACTCGGTGCGCCTCGTCGCCGCCAGTCCGGCCGGGTTGTTTCGCGGAATACAGACCGTGAGACAGCTTCTTCCCGTCGATATCGAGTCGGAGATGGGAATAGAGCGCAGCTCCTGGACGATTCCCGCCCTCACGATTGTCGATCAGCCGAGGTTTGCCTGGCGTGGCGCCATGCTGGACGTCGCCCGTCATTTCTTCACCGTTAGAGAAGTCCAGCAGTACATCGACGTTCTTGCGCTGTACAAGCTGAATGTGTTGCACCTCCATCTCGCCGACGATCAGGGATGGCGGATCGTAATCAACTCGCGTCCTAAGCTCACCGCGATCGGTTCGTTGACGCAGGTTGGAGGCGGACCGGGCGGATTTTACACGCAGCAGGATTATCAGGACATCGTGCGTTACGCGCGGGCGCGCTACATCACCATCGTGCCTGAAATCGACATGCCCGGTCACATCAACGCTGGGCTCGCTGCTTATCCGGATCTGGCGTGCAGCACGCGTCCACCAGGGCTTTACAGCGGGACAGACGTTGGTTGGAGCACTCTGTGTGTCGACAAAGAAGCTACCTACGCGTTCGTCGACGACGTCGTGCGCGAGATCAGCGCGATCACGCCCGGTCCCTACTTCCATATAGGTGGCGATGAGGTTCAAACCCTCACACCCGAGCAGTACGTGCGTTTCGTCGAGCGGGTGCAGGGCATTGTCAACAAATACGGGAAGAAGATGATCGGATGGGAAGAAATCACGAAGGCACGGCTCAACCCGACTACCGTCGCGCAGCAGTGGAAGAGCGACTCTGCGACGGCAGCGTTGCAGTACGGTTCGAAGCTCGTTCTATCCCCCGCACCGAAGGCCTATCTGGACATGAAGTACACGCCTTCAACCAAGCTGGGACTCAACTGGGCCGGATATGTGGAAGTGCGTGACTCCTACGACTGGGATCCCGCGACCTACATGAAGGGAGTCACTGAACGTGACATCGTGGGCGTCGAGGCGCCAACATGGAGCGAGACGCTGCGCAATATTAGCGCGGTGGAGTACCTGGCGATCCCGCGGCTTCCCGCTATCGCCGAAGTGGGATGGACTCCACAGGCAGCTCGCGATTGGGAAAACTTCCGCTCGAGATTGGCCACGCACGAGCCACGATGGCAGTACCTCGGCGTCAATTATTATCGCTCGCCTCAAGTGCCATGGTGACGCGACGCGCGGTTATCGCGTTCGGAGTCGTCGTCTTCGCCGCAGGCGCGAGCGCGCAAGAGCCCGGGCCGTTTCCCGCGCCCAAGACCGAGCCACCAATCGTCACAGCTGGGAAGACCAATGCCGACGCCCCGTCCGACGCAATCGTGTTATTCAACGGAAAGGACCTTTCCCGCTGGCGCGCACAGGATGGAGCGGCAGCGAAGTGGAACGTGAGAGATGGCTATGTCGAAGTCGCTCCTGGGAGCGGTGACATCTCCACGAGCGACAAATTCGGTGACGTTCAACTGCACATCGAGTGGGCGACGCCATCTGTCGTGAAGGGCGAGGGACAGGAGCGAGGCAACAGCGGCGTCTTTCTCATGGGCCGTTACGAAGTGCAGGTGCTCGATTCATACGACAACAAGACGTACTACCACGGACAGGCAGGCGCCGTTTACAAGCAGCATGCGCCACTCGTGAACGCGTCGCGAAAGCCCGGTGAGTGGCAGACGTATGACATTGTCTTTCACGCGCCAAGGTTCGATGAGCAGGGGAAAGTCATTGATCGCGCGCGCGTCACCGTGCTGCACAACGGAGTCCTGATTCAGAACAACGTCGAGATCTACGGGATCACCTACAACGACCGGCCGGCGCTGTACATCGCGCATCCTGCCGATGAGTCGCTGCGCCTGCAGGATCACGGAAACCCGGTGCGGTATCGAAATATCTGGATTAGACGGCTGTAGCTTCTCTGGTTCAAACGCGTGATCAGCCGTTCGAGCCATTTCGGTTTAGCAACGGAGGCAATATGTGGAAGATGAGCTCACTGATCGTCGCTGGATGTTTCGGGCCGGTTGGGCTGCTTGCCGCTCAGAACGCACCGAGGTCCGCTGATCTCAGAGGTACCTGGGAGCTGGTCTCGATCAGGGATTTGAAGACCGGGACTGTAACGCCTGCCCCCCGCACAGAGTGGATGCAATTCACCAGAACTCACTTCTCAGTAACGGCGATGTCTCCGGGACGAAGAACCGTTACCCCGGCTCAGTACGACAGCCTTTCGTCGGAAGAGCGAATCAAAGTCGATTACTCCAGAGTATTTGATGACAAGGGCAATCAGGTATTCGCGGCACGGGCTGGAACGTGGAGACTCGTTGGAAGTCAACTGCATCAGACTGCTTCGATGGCGATTTTCGCCCCGATAATCGGCATTGATCGTTCGCTCAAGATCACCACACTCAGCAAGACACGCCTCATGGTGCAAGCGCCCAGTTTTACATCGCCGGACCTTACAACCGAGATGACTTATCGACGAATCGATTAGGCGGCCGTCAACGCCGACTCGGACGCCGTGGCGTCCGGCTCCGCGGCTGGCACCCGAGTCGACACCCAGAAAATCACCAGACACACGGCCGCGAGCAAAGCAGCTGTGAGGAAAGCTGCTCCAGGCACATGAACGCTCGATGTGGGCGAAGTGAATCGCGCGAAAACGTGCGTCATGAGCGGCGGCCCGATGATCGCGCTCAGCGAGAAAAGGCTGGCAACGGCGCCCTGCAGCTCTCCCTGCGCGTTGTGCGCTATCCGGTGGGACATGAGTGCGTTGATCGTAGGCATCACTATCGCGCCGAAGAACCAACCGGCGAGCGCTGCGAACATCATCCAGCCGGCGGTCGCCAATCCGAAGCCGGCGTAGGCGGCGATGCCACCTAATATCCCGACGACCGCTGCTTTGCGCTCGCCGAGGCGTGGAACGATATAGCGCATCATGGTCGCCCGACTCGTCGCGATCACGACTCCCGCTGTAGCGAGCCACATCCTGTCAGCACGAGAGCACAGACCGCAGCGTAGAGAGTCGTCCGGTGGATCTTCATACGAGGCTCCTGGGTCGAAATTGACTCAATGTTAGGAGGTCCGGTCCCTACCGCAACGATTTCTTGGTTGCTCGTATGCAAATGCGATTAATGGGGCAGGTCAACGCACTACGCGGATATTTACGTTCGGCGTCTGGAGAGTCATGTAGAGCCGCAGCCAAAGTGGAAGAAACATCTCCTGGGCGCGCGCGCCGGCAATGTCGCCGAGATCCATTACTTCCTTCCACCCGAAGCCACTCTTCAGGAGATTGATTACTTCCGCCTTTGCCGCTGAATCGTTCCCCGAGACGAACATCGTGTGAACGCCTGGTATGAGCGCAGGGTTCACCATCACCATAGCTGTAACGGTATTGAGTGTCTTTACGACCTTGGCAGCTGGAAATGCGCGCTGTATCTGCTCGCCGACCGAGTCCGTATTGCAGACCGAAAGCGTTGGCGGCGTGCCCTTGGAAAAGTCGAGGGGATTAGAGACATCGACAAGGATCTTTCCGCTCAGGTTCGTCGAGCCGGCGGCGTTCAAAACCTCGAGCGATGCCATGCCCGGTGTGCAGTTGAAAACCAGTTCGCCATGAGCTGCGGCGTCGGCAAACGTACCTTCCGACGCCTGGTCCCCGGACTTCTTGACCCATTCGCGAGCTTTCTCATTGCCGGCGATGCGAGATCCCATGCGCACGTTGTCGCCGAGGGTCACCAGCCTCGTGCCCAATGTTTTTCCAACCTCACCGGTCCCAAGAATGCCGATTCGCATGAAATCGAAATCAAAACGTGATCAGATTCGACGCAAGTTCCTTAGTACTTGAGTCCGCCTGATTCCGCGAACTCCTTCATCATGCGTTCCTGCTCCTCGGAGAGTTTCTCCGGAACCCGGATCGATACCTCCACGATCAGGTCGCCCTTCTTGTCGCCTTTCTGAATTCCCTGCCCCCGAATGCGGAATCGTTTTCCAGACGGAGTGCCGGGCGGAATTCTGATCGCCACTTTTTTTCCGTCGAGCGTGCGGACGCTGATCTTCGTACCGAGCGTCGCCTGCGCGATGTTGAGCGGGACGGTTGCGATAACATCGAGCCCGTCTCGTCGATAGAACTTGTCAGGCTGCACATTGAAGGTGATGATGAGATCGCCCGCGGGTCCGTTCTGAGTTCCCTTTCCGCCCTGGCCCTTCAATCGGATCTTCGAGCCAGTGTCCACACCGGGCGGGACGTTGATAAGTACTTTCCGTTTCGCCCGCACTTCTCCCGTGCCGTGACACGTCGGGCACGGCTCGGTCGGCACCTGACCGCGACCGAGGCACACTGGACATGGCCGGTTCACGGCGAATCCACCCTGTCCGAACGAGATCACGCCGCGTCCATTGCACTCGGGACAGATCCTGAGAGAAGTCCCCGGCGCAGCACCGTTACCGTGGCACGTGCCGCACTCTTCGCTAACCTCGAGGTCGATCGGAACCTTTCCTCCTCTTGCCGCGGTGCGGAATGGAATCTCGAGGTTCGCTTCGACGGTCTGTCCCTTCTCGGGTCCGCGTTGGCGCGTCTGACGTGTTTCGCCGCCGCCGAACATCGAGCTGAAAAGGTCGCCGAGCCCTCCGAGCCCACCGATGTCGAAGTCCTGGAAGTTGATGGTCTGCGCGCCACCACCGGCTGCCCCCCGGGCGCCTGCGCGCGACGATCTGGCACCACCAAAACCTCCGAAGCCTCCTCCATCGAAGGCGCCGAGACGCCGCATCTCGTCGTACTGCTTCCGCTTCCCAGGATCGCCGAGGACGTTATTGGCCTCGGAGATCTCCTTGAAGCGCTCCCCCGCCTTCGCATCGTTCGCATTTGCATCGGGGTGATACTTCTTGGCGAGCTTGCGATACGCCTTCTTGATCTCGTCCTGTGAAGCGTTGGAGCTTACGCCAAGTACGGAGTAAAAATCCTTCGTCTGTGGCATTTGCGATCAGTGCGCGAACGCGGTCAGCCGTTCCACTGCTTCACGACGACACGCGCCGGGCGAAGCAGCTGCGAGTTGAACAGGTAACCGGGCTGATACACGCGTGATACGACGTGATCGTCCTCCTTCGCTGAAGTGGGCTCAGTGGCAACAGCTTCATGGAGCGCGGGATCGAAAGTCTCGCCGACCGGATTGATTACCTCGAGGCCAGCGTTGCCCAGTGCCTTGAGCAGCTTTTTTTCCACCATGTCAACACCCTGGACGATAGTTCCGGCATCAGTGGCTGCCGGATCGACGTGCGCGAAACGCGCGACATCGTCCAGCGCGTCGATTAGCTGCCGAACGAGGTCGGCTTGCGCGCGCGCGCCGGCGTCCTGCCGCTCCTTCGCCGAGCGCTTTCGATAATTGTCGTATTCTGCGGCGAGCCTCAGGTATTTGTCACGTTCAGCCGCCGGATCAAATCGCGTTCGGTTCGTCTCTGCTACACTGGTTTCAGCGACGCCAGTCGCATCATCGGATTCTACGGAACCGGTGGCTGGCCCAGTACCACTCGCCTCAGTGGAAGACTCGAACGGTGGATCGGCGGCTTGACCATCGCCCTGGCTGGCGGCGCCTCCGGCGCCGGGGGCAAAATCATCGGCGGAGCCCATCGCACCCTGCTCCGGCACTGGCGTAGGCTCTGTTTTCTTCTTCGAATGTCTCATCTGCCTAAGTTAACCGTTTGAGAGGGCACGCCGCACTATCTCCAGCGCAGCCTGGGCTGCCCGCTGCCTGATCTCTGCGCGATCTCCGATGAGATGGAAGCGCTGTGCCTTTGTTTCCCAAGCGTCAACCGCAATCCAGACAAGTCCGACCGGCTTCTCAGGCGTGCCGCCGCCTGGTCCGGCGATCCCCGTGATCGAAACCCCGATGTCGGCCCCAAGCTTCTTGCGGACACCCGACGCCATTTGCAACGCGACCTGCTCGCTCACAGCGCCGTATCGTTCGATCTCTTCGGCGCGGACATCCAGCGCTTGCCGCTTGACGTCGTCATGGTAGGCGATCACTCCGCCCAGAAAGACATCGCTCGAGCCCGGAATATTCGTAATTCTCTCGCCCAGCAGTCCACCGGTGCAGCTCTCGGCGACGGCAAGCTTCAGCCCGAGAGAGCGACATTTTTCGAGAACGACGGCGGCGAGATCCGTGTCGTCCTCACCGTAGACATACGCCGACACAAGACTCCGCAGTTTCTCGATCGCTTCTCTCACCAGCTTTTCAGCGCGGGCCGGCGCCAATCTTTTCGCGGTGACGCGCAAATCGACACCGGCGATACCCGGCAAATAGGCAAGGGACAGGGAACCCGTTTCCGTATCTTGCTCGCCGAGAACATTCGGCCCGAGCAATTCCGCGATTGCGGACTCGGCGATCCCTGTAGTGCGAAGTGTTTCAGAGATTATTGCGTTCTCCGATCCGCCAGCGACCACTTTGATCCGTGGCAACACTTCTTCAGCCAGCATACCGCGCATCTCCCGGGGCACACCTGGAATCATCGCCACCCATCGCCCTTTATCGTCCTCGAGCCAGATGCCCGGAGCGCTGCCATGCCGGTTGGTAAGGACCCGCGCGCCCTCCGGAATTTCCGCCTGGCTTCGGTTGGTCGCGGGAAATCTGCTATTGGGAAATCTGGCTCTCCAACGCTGCTCGAGCGCGCTCGCGATCTCTTCGTCCAGCTTCATGCTGCGGCCGAAAATTTTCGCGATCGCCGGTTTGGTGAGATCGTCGCTGGTGGGACCGAGTCCCCCCGTGGTGATGACGGCGCCGGTCCGCTCGAGGGCTTCACCAACGGCTGCCGCGATCTTGTCCGCCTCGTCTCCGACTGTGGTGCGGCGAACGACCTCGACCCCAGCAGCGGCGAGAGTGCGCGATATGTGCGCTGCGTTCGTATCTACGGTGAAGCCGAGGAGGAGCTCATCACCAATGGTGATCAGCTCGACCTGCGAATTGGTCAAAAGGCGAAGACTCCGGCGTAGCGTCGGAGATAGAGTGCCAGCGAGTAAACGGTTAGAAAGACCGAAGCGATCATGGTCAGAGTGCCGACGGTTCCATTGAAGTAAGCGAAAGCACGCCACGCGGCGCTACCCCAATTCTGGCTCGCCGCGGTCGTAGCCGCAAAAAACCAGAAATAGGCTGAGCCGACCCATACCGACTGGAACGCAGTCTTCCATTTCGCCGGACCTATTGCAGCGATGACGACGCCGCGCCGCGCGGCAGCCTGGCGGAAGACTGTCATGAACAGCTCGCGCCCGATCACGAGCGCGACAATCCACCACGGCAGGCCAATGGCTCCGAACGGAGTGAGAAACGGAAGTCGCCCCGCATCGATGCTCTCAGCGCTGGTGGGAATGAGCGGATCAGTGTGGGGAGCCATGAGCACGAACATTGGAATCAGGGTCGCGAACAGCAGCAGCTTGTCAGCGAGTGGATCGAGGAGGCGGCCAAGATCCGTAATCAGATTCCGCGTGCGCGCCAATTTTCCATCGTAGTAGTCCGTAACCGCAGCTACGATATAAAGGACGAACGCGATCAGTCTCGCCCCGGGCGAGCCTATGAACGGAAGTGCTGCAATGAAAGGCGCGGCGAGGATCCGGCCGGCCGTGATCGTGTTGGGGAGATTCACGGAGGCCTCTCCGCCCCGCTAGGCGAGCGCCTTCAGCACCAGCTTGCTCACGGCTTTGAGCGTGTCGAACACGCCGTCGCCTTGCACCGCGATCGCCTCGAAATACGGCGCTCGCTCCACCCATTCACCGCCCGACAGCTGCTCGACGAGATTCTGTCCGGCGTGATAAGGATCGGGCTGCACGCGCTGCTTGCTCGCATCCTCAACTTCCCATCCGGGATTCAGCGACGCCTGCAGATCTTCGATCGGCGCGGCGTTCGGAAGATCGCGCTTGTTGTACTGGATCACGAAGGGCATCTGCGTCAGATCGTATCCGTACTCAGCCATGTTGTCATAGAGATTCTGCATCGACTCGAGGTTCGCCTCCATGCGTTCAGCCTGCGAATCGCCCACGAAGACGAGGCCATCGACGTTCTTCAGAATGAGCTTGCGGCTGGCGTTGTAATAGACCTGGCCGGGCACAGTGTACAGATGGAATCGTGTCTTGAACCCGCGGATCGTGCCGAGGTCCACGGGGAGAAAATCGAAGAAGAGCGTACGCTCCGTCTCCGTAGCCAGAGATATCAGCTTTCCTCTCGTCTCTGGCTTAACCTTGCCGTAGACGTGCTCCAGATTTGTCGTCTTTCCGCCAAGTCCGGGACCATAGTAAACGATCTTACAATTGATCTCGCGCGAGGCGTAGTTGATCATCGACACGGTCTAGCTCTTCCTCACCAGTTGAAGAGTTTGTCGATCTCTTCATCCGCGCCGCGGAGCAGATGCTCTCCACGCCGGTCGCCATCGCGACCGCGGGAGAATACACGATCGATAAGCAGCGTCAACTCCTCGACCTCGTCCTTCATTCGCAGCCGGACGAGGCCTACGGTCGTGCGTGAATCGAAGATTATCACCAGCAGGAGCCGCCGAGCGATGTCGGCGACGTAGATAGACTCCTTTTCACCCTGATGGAAGAGGCTGGAGAAGTCGTTCTCACCAACCAGTTTCGCGAGCTGGTCGTTGGCGCTGTAGTCAGCGGCCGTGAGAGTAGCGAACGCAGTCGTGTCGAGTCCGGGCGAATCGCCAACCGTCGTCACGAGCTGGCCCGAACGGTCGACCAGCAGCGCGCAGAGCGACTTGGTTTCGCCCAGAAAGCGCTGCAGGGATTCAGTTATTGCGGTGAAGTCGTCCTGAGTGAACGACCAGTTGGCCGTGCCGGCGGTCATCGTCCCCCGGTCACAGTGTCGCCTCGAGGCGTCTCAGCATTTTCGCTCCACGCCTGCGGAGAGTTGGACGAGGCTCCCAGGCAACATACTCGCGAAGCAGTTGCGCCGTAGTGACGGACGGGCGTGCCCGGAGATAACCGAGCGCGGCCACGCGCCGGAAAGCGTGCCGGGAAAAAAGATTGCGGCGGTAATTGCGCTGCATCCGGCTCCAGACCAGCGTGCCGGCAGCTACTCCCCCGAGAAAACCCACAGCCACAAAGCTCGCCCGTTGCCTGCTCATGACATTGCCCTCCTGGCGGTCAACGCCTGGGCAATCGTCACGCCATCGGCGTATTCGAGATCGCCGCCGACTGGCAGTCCTCGCGCAATTCTGGAGATTGTGAGCGGGTAACGGGACAGCTTGCGCTGCACATAAAGCGCCGTTGTCTCGCCTTCGATGCTCGGGTTTGTCGCAATTATCACTTCGCGAACGACTCCACCAGACACTCTCGTCTCCAGCTGTGGAATAGTGAGATCCTCAGGTCCGATCCCATCCAAAGGGGACAGGCGTCCTCCCAGGACGTGATAGACACCCCGGAACTCGCCTGACCGCTCGATAGCGCCGATATCAGATGCTTCCTCTACTGCGCAGATGACTCCCGTATCCCTGCGCGCGTCACGGCAGATGGAGCACAAATCCTCCTCTGTCAGGTTGAAGCACTGAGGACACGGCCGGACCTTTTCGGCGAGAGTTGTTAGCGCCGAGGCAAGTCTCTTGGACTGATCGGGAGATTGCTTGAGCAGATGATAGGTCAACCGAAGCGCGGTCTTCCGTCCGATACCGGGCAGCTTCGACAGCTCCGCAGCCAAATCGTCGATGGCTCCCACTCTAGAAAGGCAGTTTGAATGGCAGGTTTAGGCCCCCTGTCAGGCGAGACATTTCCTCTTTCGCCAGGTCGCTAGCTTTTTTCTGTGCCTCGTTGACGGCTACCAGTACGAGATCCTCCAGCATCTCCACGTCCTTCGGATCGGCAACGCTGGGATCGATTTTCACCCTTGTGATCGTGCCCTTCCCGTCCGCTTCCACCGTGACCATGCCACCGCCCGCTGCTGCAGTAACGGTTTGCTTCTCCAGCTCGGACTGCATCTGCTGCATTCGCGCCTGCATCTGCTGCGCCTGCTCGAGGATTTTGTTGAAGTCTGCCATGTCGAGAACTCTGAGGTGAGTTAATCGAGGAGCTCGAGATCAAGCTCGTCGATCGCGACGCCGAGTGCAGGATCCTTCTGACGGAGCAGCCCGATCCGCTCCTCCTTCAGTGCTTCGGGCGTCATGCGACTCCGATTCGAATCCTGTGCCGTCGCTTCCATCGCACGCTTCATTTCGCGAAGCTGCGATTCATTCGGAGCAGCGGCAGACGCCTTGGGAGGCGCGTCGGGCTGAAGGGTATTGGGCGCTTCGAGCTGCGGGGGATATCCCGGGCGAGTATCTGGCCGTTGCGCCGTTCGGGCAACCGATGACTGGGCCGCCTGCGCACGCACGGAACCGCTGGACGATTCGATTCTTCCAGCGTCCGTCGATTCTCCACCGAGACCCTTCAGCAAATCCTCGAGCGCCACGGTGCGATCGAGCAAAGCCATTCGAACGAGAAGCATTTCGATCAGGAGCTGCTGCTGCGAGCTCTTCTTGAAGGTTGGCTCGAGCGCGTTGACGGCACTGATCATACGAAGCAAATCCCCGGCGGCGAAAAGGTCCTTCGTTTCCCGCAACGCCGCCGCCGCGGTCGCCGAGACTCCTTCGGCCTTGCCGTTAAGAACGACTGTGAGCTGAGCGCGGAGGATATCGGCGAAGCCGGAGAGGAACACCCCGAAGTCCACACCAGCATCGGCCAATTTGGTCACGGTGTCGAAGATGTCTCCGGCGCGGTGTCCGCCGATGATGTCGAGGATCGCCAGAAATTCATCCTCCGGCACCAATCCAAGCGCTTCACGCACCCGCTCGGCGGTCACCGATCCTTCTCCGATCGATATCACCTGGTCGGCGAGGCTCAGCGCATCGCGCATCGAGCCGTCGGCGGCGCGCGCGATCATCGAGAGTGCATCATCAGAGACCGTCACGCCCTCCTTCTCGAGCACGGCCGACAGCCGCTTGATGATGTCCGCGAGTCCGATGCGCTTGAGGTCGAAACGCTGCAGACGACTGAGAACCGGCGCAGCTGCCTGCGCGATTTTTTGCGGCTCGGTCGTCGCGAAGACGAAGATGACGCGCGGTGGCGGCTCCTCGAGAATCTTGAGCAGTGCGTTCCACGCCTCGCGCGTCAGCATGTGCGCTTCATCGACGATGTAGACCTTGAAACGATCTTCTCCCGACGGCGCGTACATTGCGCGCTCACGGAGCTCGCGGGCGTCATCGACGCCGCGATTCGAGGCTGCATCAATTTCGACGACGTCGAGACTGGAGGAGCCGCTCCAGATACGCTGGCAGGAAATGCACTCTCCACAGGGCTCGCCATCCTCCCGCTTGTTCTCGCAGTTCAGCGCCATCGCGAGAACGCGGGCGAGCGTCGTCTTGCCGACACCGCGGGGTCCGCAAAGGAGGTAGCCGTGCGCGACCCTGCCTCTGGCGATGGCGCCGCGCAACGTGTTGGACACGTGCGACTGGACGGCTACGTCAGCGAAGGTCTTTGGTCGGTATTTGCGGGCGAGTGCGAGAGACATTGCGAGGCGGGAGTACCCCAGGTCTTACGGAGCAACGATAGACACCGCATGCCGCTGCTACCTTCGGGGTCCTGACGGAGTTAGCGGGCTAACGCCCTCCGGGACCTGGGGCAGATGAAATATAGCACGCAGAGAGGATTTTTTTTTAACTGAAGACTACCGGCTGGGGGCTTTGGGCGGGGCGGCTCAGGGCTACGGGCTTCTACGAAAGCGATTCAAAGAAACAGCACTCAGCCCACAGCGGGCACGCCCCCACGGCCCCCGGCCGGTAGTCTTCAGTTGCAGTTCAACACGCGAACGAGAAGAGCCCCACCAAAGTTGGTGGGGCTCTTCTGCTCGTTAGGCGGCGCTCGCGCCCAGTAAGTAAGAAGTTACTTCTTCGGCGGATTCACCTTCACCGTCGGAACCTTGATCTTCGCAGTGTCCGTCTTCACTTGTACTTTCGGCACTTTGACGGCCGCCGTGTCGGTGCCTACTTGCACGGTCGGAGTGTGGATGGTGTCCGTCTGCGTTCCAATGACCGGCCTCTCAACCTGGTACTCTCCCTCTCCCGTCTTCTTGCAAGCCGAGATCGAGACAACGGCCAGTACGGCCGCGACTGCTGCGAACTTGCGCACGAGACGCCCTCCCCCTCCAGAAGTGTGTTCGCCGGAAGACCCGGCAACATCGCCAATGACACTCAATCCTCAAACGCCTCGCGCTGCATCTTCCGCACGCGCCGAAGCTCGTACACCTGTGCTACTTCGCCGCCTATAATGAAGATGAAAGAGGCGTAGTAAACCCAGATGACCACAATAACCAATGCAGCGACCGTGCCGCTGTAGAACGAGCCCGGGTTGAAGGAGCGCACATAAGCTGAAAACGCACGTTTTGCGACCTCGAGCAATACACTCGTGAATAGCGAGGCGATGAGCGCCATCTTCCAGCGGATTTTTCGGTGCGGCAGAAATTTGTACAGACAAAAAAACATCGTTGCGATAAACGAGAACGCGACTAATTGGCCCAGATTGTACTCGAGCTGGCCCATTAGCTCTTTCCTCAGCCCGAGGTCGGCGAGCACGAGAACACCACGCGTCGTCGCAATCGCGAGGTAGGCGCTGAGAGATGTGTACGCGACGAGCAAGAGGCTCGAGACGAGCGTCATCTCGATGTCGAAGATCTTGCCCGCGATTATTCCGCGATCCGTATCGATGTCAAAAATCGCCGCCAGCACCGTCCGCAGAGATCCGAACAGACGTGTCGAGAACCAGATGAAGCCAATGGCGCTGTAGATACCGAGCGCGCCACTTCGCTTAATGACTTCGTTTAGGATGCTCGCTGCCGGGCCGGAGTCGCCTGGCGGATGTGGCGGGAGAAACTTGTCCACGATCTGGAGCACTTCCGCCGACGTCGTGTCCGGCGACTGATTCAACAGGTAGACAAGGCCGGTTGCCAGCAACAGGAAAAATGGGACCGCCGCGAGAAGGATGTTGAACGCGATCCCGCCTGCCAGAAAAAAAACGTTGTCTTCGCCGCTGTTGTCCCAGACCCGCTTCGCGTAATCGCGAAGCAACCAGCCGAGCCGGGCCGCGAGCCCGCGCTGAGGCACTAGGTTTCTTTGTAGGCCGCTTTGCTCTCGGCGATGCGCTGCTCCAGCTCGCCGCGCGCCTCACGCGCCGCAGCCCGCCCCGCATGGAACGCGTTCGACACGCGTCGTCTCTTGTCGTCGACCGCGTCGAGCGTTGCCTCAATACGATCCTCCACGGTGGCGCGTACTTCCCTGAACTTGTCGGCAACCGTGCCGCTTACATCGCCGACGAAATCCTGCGCAGCATCCTGGGCGCGCCGCGCGCTCCGCGCGATCCCGCGACGGGTTTCGTGGCCGCTCTGCGGCGCGAATAGAAGCGCTGCACCCGCTCCGATTGCGAGACCAATAAGGAACGGGCCAATCCCCGCTTCTTGCCTTTCGACGATGACGTAAGGCTCCACGTAGTCGGGCTCGTCGTCCTCGTCGTACCAGTCATCCTCGTCCGTTCGCGTCTTCCACCTCATTAGCGCTTCCTCGCTTTTGCCTTGGCCGCCGCCCCCGAAGCCTTGGCCGGGACCTTTGCCGCTTTACCCGCCGGGGCTGCGGACTCTGTGTTTCTGGATGCAGTCTGGGCGCCATTGGCCGCGCTGCCAGTCGGTTGGGCTGCACCGGCGGTACCGTTGAGAAGCGATGCAATCTCCGCGCGAACGTCGGCAGGCGTCATACCAACGATGGTCGCTGTGCGCGCGTAGTCGCCGTTGGTCGAAGCGAAGGCGCGAAGCACTAACTGTCGGCGCGTGTCAGCCAGCGTTGCCCCGGGCGGCACGGTGATCGACATCGGCACATCTCCCCCACGACGCAGGTGGCGCGGCATTATGTCGGCCGCCTTGATCTTGTCGCCGTGACACATGATCACGGCCCTTTCCACGGCGTTCTTCAGCTCACGAACATTCCCCGGCCAGTTGTACGAGAGAATCCACTCCCAGGCTGCGTCGTCGAGCCCGGACATCGGTTTTTCATTCTGCTCGGCGAAGCGCGCCAGGAACTCATTTGCAAGCAGCTTGATGTCGCCGATACGCTCACGCAGTGGCGGCAGAAACAGCTCGACCACGGCCAGTCGATAATAGAGGTCCTCACGCAGGTCGTTGTCGGAGAGGGCTTTCTGCACGTCGCGATTGGTGGCCGCGACGATTCGAATATCGACATCGATCTCCTTCTTGCCGCCGAGGCGCCTGACGGTTCTCGACTCGAGGGCGCGCAGCAGCTTCACCTGGATGTCGGAAGGCATCTCGGCGATTTCGTCGAGAAAGATCGTGCCTCCATCTGCCATCTCGAACGCACCCGGCTTCTCGTTGACTGAGCCGGTGAACGCACCCTTCTCGTGTCCGAACAGCTCGTTCTCGAGGATGTCCTTCGGGAGCGCGGCGCAGTTGAGTGCGAAGAACGGCCCTTTCGCCCGATCGCTCTTGGCGTGGATCGCTCGCGCGACCAGCTCCTTTCCCGTGCCGGACTCTCCGAAGATCAACACGCTTGCCGTGGAGGGAGCAACTGCCTCGATGATCTGGTAAACCGCGCGCATTTCTTCCGACTGGCCAGTGAGCTCGCCGTAATGCGTCAGTCCCTCGAGCTTCGACGACAGCTCACGATTTTTCTGCTGGACGTTGAACTTGTCGAGCGCCTTGGGAATGAGCGCTTTGAGTCGATTGAGCTTGTCGGCAGTGAGCGGCTTCTCGACGTAATCGTACGCGCCTTCACGCATTGCCTGCACTGCCGAATCAACCGTTGCCTGCCCGGTGACGATTATGCACTCGGTTGGAATCGCGCGGTGCTGCAGCTCCTTCAGCAGCGCCAGCCCGTCCACCTTCGGCATCTTGAGGTCGGCGAGCACCACGCCGAACGCTTCGGCGCCGAGCTGGTCGAGAGCCTTCTGACCATCAACTGCAACTGCAACCTCGTATCCCTCATCGCGCAGTATCGCGCTCAACCCTTCCGTGATGGAACGGTCGTCGTCCGCAATGAGTACCTTGGCGTGCTTGGTCTCAGTCTTTGGAATGGCTCTTTCCTTCTGGTAAGATGGTTAATATAACGCGCTGACCGTGCTGCTCGACGCCGACTCCAACACGGCTGGCCAATCGTTCGATGTCAGACATAAGCCCGGAGGCAGCGTCGCCGTAAATCATTAGCTCAATTCGACTTCCAGCGCCATGTCCGGCTGGTGATTTCAGCGTGCCGGCTGCCTGAGCGGCCAGTACTGAATTGACCAGCGCGAGCAATCCGTCCGTCAGCGCGCTCGCCTCACCAACCTGAATCATTGCGCGTTCCGCAAATGGGGTTAGCTCGCCCGCCGACGTCTCGGTGGCCCCCCCCGATCTGCTGCGCACCACCTCCACGTTTACCGCCACCCCGTTCAAGGCGTTCCGGATCTCGTGGCCCGCTCGCCGGATTATTTCTCGAATTGCCTGGGGAGGGGGGGCTTCCGTTGCTCGACGACGAGCGTCAGTCACTCAAGTCTGCGTCGTCCGGCGCTGCTTCCACGACTGCGAGATCGGGATGCGGCTGGGGCTTGTGCTGCTCGACAGCGCTCACGAATCGATCGACCACTTGGCGCGTGTTGGTCACCGCCAGCTGGGTAAAGAGAAAACTGAACTTTTCTTCGTAGGCTCGGGCAAGGCGGGCCTTCACTTCCGGGGGGAGGTCCCAGAATCTCTTCTTGAACGGGCCAAGCGCTTTCTTCCGGGTCTTGTAGAAGAACTGCTCGTCGGTATCGGTTGGCTTGCGTTCATCCTTCGCATTCTCGCGGAGCCATTCGTAAATCTCGTTTCGCAGCGCCGTCGGGATGTTGTCGTACAACATCGTCTGGAAATTCGTTGCGAGGTGTATCTCGCAGGTTTCAGTACGAGGGAAATTATGGAAGGCGCTATCTGGGAGGGTCGACGCGCCATGCTGGACGGCGCCAGCAAGACCATACTTCTCACGGGCGACCTTCGAGAGACGCGCCAGCGTATCAAAATCGATTTTGACGTCCGCAATGCTCCCGTCGGCGAGTACGACTCCACCGTGGGTCGTTCCCGACTGCACACTGATCTTGGACAGTCCTTCCGTAGCTGGCGAGCGTTTCGCCAGCGTCTCGTTGAAGCCATCCATGTAGGTGACGAGCTCCTGGACGGTCGAATTCTGAGTGCCTACTTCTCCGATCTCGCCACCAATGGAGATGTTGACTCTCTCAGGTTGCAGATCTCTCACCGTGAGCGCGAGCTCGACCGCCTGTTCGTAATTCGTGCGCTGTTGCTCCCTGAGCGTCGGCTTCGAGAGATCGACGAGAGTGGACGTATCGACATCGATATTGTAAAAGCCCGCCGCGATCGCTTCGCGGGCGAGTTGCTTCACACCATTTACTTCGGCTACGGGATCAACGGCGAATTTCTTGGCGTTGACCTGGAAGTGATCGCCTTGAATGAAGATCGGCCCACGAAAGCCCTCGCGCAGAGCCGCGGCCAGCATCACCGCGACATACTCGGCCGGGCGTTGGTCGGTGTACGCGATCTCCGACCGAGCGATCTCCTGAATCAGCGCTCCGACTTTGAGCTTGATTGCGGAGCGAAACAGAGCGCGGCCAGTGTCGTAAGCCATGCCGCGGATGTTCATAGCGGGAACCGTGAAGCCACCGGTCTCACCGCGACCGCGCGCCAGATAAAGATCATGAATGGACGACGGTCGGACGCCTACAGACTGACCGATCTCCCAGATCAGCCAGCGCGCGTCATCACGATCGTCAGGATCTCCAAACACCGCGGTGTACGCGAGCCTGTCCATCGCGGGAGATGCGATGGCCGATTCGTCGTGAACGGTAACCCGTCCGTCGAGGACGGTGACAGCTTTATTGAATGGATTTACGAACATATAAGTCACAAGGTCGTTGGGGCATTGCGCGGTCGCAAGGGGCTAGCGCGGGCTGCAGGGCTGACGCTGCTACACGCTCCAGCGGGGATCGCTCCTCGGGAGCGAATCCCATTCCTTCTTTGCAGCGTCTGCGCCGGGCCGCCCCAGGAGCGCGTAGGCGAACTGCTTTCCGAGCTCGACACCCGGCTGATTGAAGGCGTCGATCCCGTACAGCTGTCCGGCATACGCGGTTGCGATCTCGAGAAACATCATCAGCTCGCCCACGTGCGCCGCATCGACGCGATCGAGGTGGATCGTCATGTTCGGCCGCTCGCGTCTAGCCAGGGCACCAGCCGTTGCCCGCTGCTCAATGTCTATGAGCTCCGCGAGAGTATGGCCGGCGAGGTAACCAAGCTCTCTCACGTCAGCGAACGCTGCCGGAATTTTTACGTCCGTGCGCCGCTCCTTCACCGCAACGAAAGTTACCGTCTTGTCTGCCGGACCTTCCATGAAGAGCTGTACCTGAGCGTGTTGGTCAGTCGCGCCGAGGGCGGCGATTGGCGTAGACCCCACTGAGCTGCCATCGGCTCTTTTCTTACCAAGACTTTCGGCCCACAGCTGAACGAACCACGCCGCGAAATCACGCAGAGGATCCGAGTAGGGCATGAAGACGGCGACCGATTTTTTCAGCTGCGTGTCGGCGAGCCACTGAAGCAGCGCGTACACGCCGGCGGGGTTCGTCCCGAGCTCCGGATTTTCGCAACGCCTCGCCATTTCTCCCGCGCCGGCAAGAAGAGATTTCACGTCGATGCCGATGAGCGCGGCAGGAAGGGTCCCGACCGGACTCAAAACGCTGAATCTGCCGCCCACGCTCGGCGGAATGTCGAGCGCCGGCACCCTCAGCCGCTCGGCCAGGGGCCGGAGCGCGCCCTGCTTCGGATCGGTGACGAAAACCATTTGCTTCGTCATGTCGAGTTTCGCGGCCACGATTCGATCGTGGACGATGAGGAACTGCGCCATCGTTTCGGCGGTGCCTCCCGATTTCGAGGTGACGATGAAGAGCGTGCGCGCGAGCTGCAGCCGGTCGAGCAACGCCGCAATCGTTTCCGGGTCGACGTTGTCGAGGACTTGAAGCCGCGGAAATCCTCCGCGCGCTTTCTCGTCCAGCATGTTCCAGCCACTCGGCCTCAGCGCTGTGCGCAAGGCTATTGGCCCTAAGGCGGACCCACCGATTCCGAGGATGACGACGTCGTCGTAACTGCCGCGCGCCGCCGCGGAAAATCTGGTGACCTGCTCGAGCAGGCGTCTATCATCGGGCAGATCCACGAAGCCCACGGCACCGGACTTTCGCAGCGAATCGAAACCGCGCATTGTATCCGCGAACCGTTTCCCAGCTGTCGTCCACGTTTTCGGATCGATCCCGCCGGGCGAGATCATCATGTTCGAGTAATCGAGTCTCAGCGGCATCTCATTCGATGCGAACGGTCAGGCCGTCGAACGCAGGAGCGATGCCGCTCGGTAGCTCTTTCTCGAGCTCGGAGTGAGCAGTGCGATGCGTTAGATGCGTGAGCCAGGTCTGCCTGGCCCCAACCTTCTGCGCAGCGCTGACGGCCTCGGATACGCTGAGGTGCGTCGGATGCGGCGTGCGAAACAGGGCATTGAGTACGAGAACATCGACTCCGCGAAACGCGCGCAACGCGTCTTCCGGCAGCTCCTTCGCGTCCGTGATGTAACCGAGCTTGCCGATGCGGTAGCCGTAAACGGAGATAGGACCGTGCGGTACGGATACCGGCATGATCTCCACGTCTCCGACACGGAAACTCTTTCCGGGAGGGATTGCACGTGCGCGGCCTTCGGGTTTGCTCGTCCCCGGAAGTGGGCGGATCGAATCGTCGAAGATGTATGCGAAGCGCTTTGCAAGCCGCGCCATGGAGTCGGGCGGTCCATACATGTCGATCGGAACATCGTTCTGATCGGAAAGTGCGCGAACGTCGTCTATACCCTGAACATGATCCGCGTGATCGTGCGTGAAGAGAATTGCATCAACCTTGCTCACGCCGGCGCCGATCAGCTGGAGTCGTAGCTCCGGAGGAGTATCAATCAGGATGCGCGTCCCGCCGTCGGTTTCTACCAGCGCGCCCACACGTGTGCGTTTATCACGCGGATCCGTCGACCTGCACACTTCGCACGCGCATCCGATCTGTGGGATGCCAAAGCTTGTTCCTGTTCCCAGGAAAGTGAGCTTCAGACCGTCTCCACCTTGAGCAGATTGGTGGTTCCGGGCATGTCGAATGGAACGCCGGCGGTGACGATGATCCGATCTCCGTTCGATGCCAGCTCTCTGTGAACGACGACGGTCTTGGTCTGCTCCATCATCTCGTCATAGTCCGTGCAATGCGGCACGAGCTCGGGCACCACACCCCAGACGAGGGCCAGCTGGCGATAAGTCCTGGCCTCGTCCGTGAGTGCCAGAATCGGCACGGGAGGGCGCTTCGATGCCACGACGCGCGCCGAGAATCCGCTCTTGGTGAAGACCGCGATGAGTGGCGCGCCCAACATGCCGACGGCGGCAACGGTCGCCGCTGCGATGGCACCTTCGGTCGTGACCACGCCGTCGCCCTGTTCCGCGCCCGCGAACGGGGCGACCGGCGGATGCGTCTCGATCTCCTTGATAATGCGAGTCATCGCCTCCACGGCGAGACGCGGATACGCGCCGGCCGCAGTCTCGGCGGATAGCATCACCGCATCCGTGCCATCCATGATTGCGTTGGCGACGTCGCTCGCTTCGGCGCGCGTAGGCCGCGGATGCTCGATCATCGATTCCAGCATCTGTGTCGCGGTGATGACGGGACGGCCGTACCTGTTCGCGAGTCGGATGATTCTCTTCTGCGCCCCGGGCACGGCCTCGAACGGCAGCTCGACTCCAAGGTCTCCGCGTGCAACCATCACCGCATCGGAAGCTCGGACGATCGCTTCGATGTTGTGCAGTGCGACATCCTTCTCGATTTTCGCTACGACTAGCACCCACTTCGGAATGAGGTTGCGAAGCGATTCGATGTCTTCCGCGCGTCTGACGAAGCTGAGGGCGAGATAATCGACCTGCTGTTCCACTGCGAACCGAATGTCGGCCGCATCTTTTTCCGTGATGGACGGCGCGGACACCTGAACGCCGGGCAGGTTCAATCCTTTATGGCTCTTAAGCTCTCCGCCGTTCAGCACCCGCGCTTTTACCCGGGCATTCCCTACCTCGAGGGCGACCAGTTCGATCAGCCCGTCGTCGATGAGGATGCGATCTCCGACGCGCACGTCGCTCGCCAGCTGATCGTAGGTGACGGGGATCTCGCCCTTTTCCCCCTGTCCCTCGTGGACGAGCACGACGTCCTCGCCCACCTTGAGATTGATAGGCTTCGAGAGGTCACCGATTCTGATGCGCGGTCCCTGCAAATCGCCGAGGATGGCGATGGGCTTATTCGCCTCCTGAGCCAGCTCACGAACCATGGCAATTGTCGCGGCGTGCTGCTCGTGAGTACCGTGAGAGAAATTCACGCGCGCGACATTCATTCCGGCCTCGATCAGCCCGCGAATCGTCTCATCGGTCGCGGTCGAGGGGCCCAGCGTACAAACGATCTTCGTGCGAGGAGTGTAGATGCCCGTCACTTCCCGCCAGGTGCGAGTGAGCCGACTTTTGCCTCGAGACCCGCGATCAACTCGTCGAAAGATTTCTGAAAGCTCGCGATCCCATCGACCAGGAGCTTCTCCGTAACGTCCTTCATCGGTATTCCGACCGCTTCGATTTCCTTGATCAGTCCTTCGGCCGCAGCAACCTTCTTGTCGACCGTTCTATCTACCGCGCCATGATCCCGGAACGCTTCGATCGTAGCAGGTGGCATCGTGTCGACGGTGTCGGGGCCGATCAGTTCTTCGACGTACATCACGTCGCGGTATTCGGGATTTTTGGTGCTGGTGCTCGCCCACAGCGGACGCTGCACGCGGGCTCCCTGCTTCGCTAACGCTTCCCATCGCGGTCCGGCAAACTTCTGCCTGAACAATCTGTAAGCCAGCTTTGCGTTCGCGATCGCGGCTCGGCCCTTCAGCATCTTGAGTCTTTCCTTCTCCGCCGGTGAAGCTTTGGCGATCAGCGTGTCGAGACGCTTATCGACTTCGGTGTCGACGCGACTTACGAAAAAGCTCGCGACAGAGGCGAGTCCGTCAATTGGCTGTCTCGTCTTGATCCGATCCTCGAGCCCGGCCATGTACGCTTCGATTACCCGCTCATGAGCCTGGATCGCGAAGAGCAGCGTGATATTGACATTGACACCTTCGGCAATGAGACGTCGTACAGCGACCGCACCCTCGACCGTGCCTGGCACTTTTACCATCACGTTCGGACGATCGACCGTTTTCCAGAGCCGGCGCGCTTCCTCTACCGCCGCGTCGGCATCATGCGAGACACCGGGCGAAATCTCGATCGAGACGAATCCGTCGGCGCCGCGTGTCGAGCTGTAGACGCCCGCAAACCTATCGCAGGCATCACGCACGTCAGTAGTCTCGAGTAGCTCGAAGAGCTGCCAGCTCGTAAGCCCCTGGTCTTCCGCGTCGGTGATCTGGTCGTCGTAGGCGGTACTCGATGACAGCGCCTTCTCAAAAATCGTCGGATTCGACGTCATCCCAGTCAATGCGTCTTCGCGGATCCTACGATCAAGCTCTCCGTCGTGAAGCATCCGTCGGTCGATGCTGTCCAGCCAGATGGATTGGCCGACGTCGTGAAGCTCCTGTAATCCGTTCTTAGCCATGAATGACCCCCTATCCAATTCTAACGCTAGCAGCGGCGCGGCGCTTCTCTCCGTCATGACGGCGAAAGATTTGCTTCAGTACCGCTCGTGCAACGACGCCAGATCTTCCTGCTCTCGCCAGCTAGCTGCGGCGGAAAGCGTGCCGCTCTCCTGTTTAACGACCGGGCGGAGTTCGACATCGCGAAACGGGTCCGAAGCGAAGAGGGTGCGCCCCTGGGTGAAGTGTTCAGCTTCCTGAGCGGACTCTATTTCCGGGGCAAGATTACGTATGCCCGCATGTTCGAGAACCCGCCGCCACGACGTGCGTCGGGAGTGCACATCATCACGCCAACCGATGGGCTTTGCTCACCGTACGTGATAGTAACGCTCAAGGATCTGGAGCGGTTTGCAATGGTGCCAATCGAGGCGGAAGAGTCCCGCTACCGGTGGCCGCTCGAGCGTGACGCCAAAAAATTGGCGGAAAAGATCGGGTCCAAATGTGATGTCGTTCTGCTTGGCAGCGTCGCGACGGGCAAGTACGTCGACGTCCTGCAGCCAATTTTTGGAGACCGACTCCTTTTCCCACAGGAATTCGTTGGTCACGGCGACATGGCTCGCGGCGGAATATTACTGCAGCGCGCTGCGTCAGGTATTGAGCTCACCTACATCCCGGTCTCCAATCCGAGCCGCCTCGGAATAAGGGCGACAAAAAAAGCGCGCGCCGAATTCGACGCGCGCCTCGAAGCCAACCCTTAGCGGCCGACTCGCCAGTCCGTTGAGAGCTCGGTGTTACCCCATGCGAACTTGAGGACGCCGTGCGGGAACGTAGTCGACGGAGCGTTTTCGATCGCGGGTATCAGCCAGAAGGTCAGACTCTCGACAGGCTCTGCGAGCGTGCGCTGGCGGAGGTCGATCCGCGCGAAATCCTTCGACGCGTCGTAGTCGGTTCCCCACTGCAGAACTTCTTTGCTCACGATGAGCTTCCAGCCATTCCGGGTAGGCAGTGAGAAGAGCGTATAGACGCCGCGCGGGATAAAGGTGTTGCCGATCGTAATGTCGACCTCGGTGGATAGCTGAGTCGACATGTTGGCGCCGGTGCGCCAGACACTGTCCCACGGCACCACGCCGGGCATGCCGATCACGTTTCGGCCGCGCAAGTGCGGCTGACCCCAGTCGACTTCGATTTTCGCTGGTCCGGCAACCGAGGATTCGTTGCCCCAACCACCCTCGACCCAGCGGCGATCGATCAGTACTGCGACGGTCGCGCGCGTGCTCGGTGCCGCGCGAGGAACCGGGGCCGGACGTTGCGCCGGTTGTGCGACCGGTTGTGCAGCGCCCGTAGGTTGCTGGGCTTGGACAGCGCTGGCGGTTACCAGAACCATCAGAGTGAGGACGCGGGTAACGCTCATGCTAAAAGTCCCGCTTCTTCATTTCAGAGAAGAACTTCTTCGTCTCTTCCTTCGCTTTGATAGTTGCCTCATCGGTAGGATCGTCCGGCAGATTCTTGTCGTACTTTTTTCCGAATCCCTTGGGCACCTTAGAGTTAGTGCCGCTCTTGGCAGCATTCTTTTTGGCAAGCGCCAGAAGCTTGCGGTCGTCCATCATTGGTTTCGTTGAGCCGGGTTTGGAAGGTTTGATCGGGAGGCTCGTTGGTTGAGGGAATGACTAAAGGGAGCAACGGAGGCGTGCAAACGCAAGCCTGAGTAGCTTTTTACCCGTGAAATCTGCGAACGAGGCTCTCTATTTGAGCCCTACGACCTAAGCCCTGGCGATGACCAACTTCCCCGACGCGATCTCTGTCCTATCGGCGATGATCACCCCAGCGGTACTGATCTCCGCCTGCGGATCGCTCATTCTCGCGACGTCGGACCGCCTGAGCAAAGCGGTGATGCGTACCCGTGAGATCTCGATCGCACTGATTCCCCGCTCGCCCGATCAGCGAAGCGACGGCCGCGAAGAGGAAAGAAGAATGCTCTTCACTCAATTGGATTTCGTTACCACCCGCTCGCGCCTGCTGCAGCGGGCGCTGTCCCGTCTCTACGCCGCGCTCGGTTTTTTCGTGGGCACGAGCGTCGCCATCGGTCTGGTTGCTATCACCAGCTCAAAATTCACTTTTGTTCCGATCGCCCTCGGCCTTTGCGGCGCGGGACTACTGCTCTACGCCGCATTTCTGTTGATCAAGGAATCGCGCTTCGCCCTCGCTGCCGTCAACGAGGAGATGGATTTCATGTGGAAGCGCGGGAAGGAGTACGGGCCACCCGATCTCGTCAAGCAGGGGATCAAGAAAGCACGCTGGTTCGGCGGGGTAAAGTAATCTTTGCTGCAAAAAAAACCTGGCCGAAACAAATCGGCCAGGTTTTCACACACGCTCAGCTGCGAGCGAATCCGCGAAGCCTCACCCGCACTCGGAAAATCCACACACGTGGCATTTGGCGCACCCCTCAGCGAACTCGAGTGAGGATCCGCAGTCCGGGCAGGTGCCAATGAACGACTCGCTCCGATTCAGCGCGTCGAATCCGAACTGGGTCTGATTCGCGTCGCTGGAATCGGCGGCCGGCAGTGGCTTGGGCGCAACCACCTCCACCGGTGAAGGCGCAGAGGGTGGAGCGCCTAGCAAATCTTGCTGAACCCCTTGCTTCTCTCGCATCCACTTCTCGAGCGCTATTCCAATCGCATCGGGAACAGACAATACCTTGTTCGGTCCAAGTCCGATCGCCTTGTCCGACGCAATGCCGCGCAGCTGCCGGTGCACCTCGCGAATTGGAATTCCTGACCTCAGTGCCAGCGAGATTAGCCGGCCGATCGCTTCGGCATCCGCCATCGCCGCACCACCCGCCTTGCCGAGGTTGATGAACACCTCGAAGGGCTGACCACGATCGTCCTCGGTGATGTTGAGGAACATCGTGCCGAGCGGCGTCTCGATGCGAGTCGTGATGCCACGCAACGTGTCCGGGCGCGCGCGCTTCGCACGCCGCTGAAGATTCTCGGCTTCCGAATCGAACAGCGCCTGCTTGAGTCGTGCGTTCTCCGCCTCAAGCTCCGCAATCGTCCCGTGCAGCTCCCCGCGCTCCGCCCTGCCATCGCGCTCCGCTCTCGCCTGCTCTGTTGCGCCAGTCGAGAGAACCTGGTTGTCGCGGGAGCCGTCGCGATACACAGTCACGCCCTTGCACTTGAGCGCGTACGCGAGCTCGTAAATCGACCGAACATCCTCAGGCGTTGCCGCATGCGGGAAGTTGGTCGTCTTCGAGATCGCGGAATCGCAATTCTCCTGGAAGGCGGCCTGCATCCTGACGTGCCACTCGGGCGTGATATCGTGCGCAGTAACGAATACTCGCTGCCACTGCTTCGGCACTTCCTCGAAGTGGATGTGGCCTTCCTTGGCGATTTTTTCCATCAGCTCTTCGGAGTACCAGCCTTCCTTCTTCGCGATAGCGACGAAATCTTCGTTGACATCGGGCATCAGTACGCCTGCCTGATTCCGCAGGAAAGCGATGGCAAACAGCGGCTCGATCCCTGAAGAGCAACCCGCAATGATCGAGATCGTTCCGGTCGGCGCAATCGTATTGACGTTGCAGTTGCGCAGCATCTGCATCGGACGAACGCGATTCCCTCTCGCGTCGCGCGCGCACGTTTCGTCCGGACCCCAGATCGATCTCGCCCATTCGGGGAATGGCCCGCGCTCGTTGGCGAGACGCTCGCTCTCGCGCTTCGACTCGACGTCGACGAACTTCTGCAGCTGACGTCCGAACTCCACCCCCTCGATGCTGTTGTAGGCAATGCCGAGACGCACGAGTGCATCAGCGAAACCCATGATGCCGAAACCGATGCGCCGGATTCTCTTCGACAGAGCGTCGATTTCCGGCAGCGGATACTTGTTGACCTCGATGATGTTGTCGAGGAAGTGCGTCGACAGATGGATGTCGCGCTTTAGCGCATTCCAATCCATCTGCCCATCCTTCACGTAGTAGCCGACGTTGATTGAGCCGAGGTTGCAAACGTCGTACGGAAGGAGTGGCTGCTCACCGCATGGATTGGTCGCCTCGTACTGTCCCACGTGTGGCACCGGATTGTAGCGGTTCGCTTCATCAATGAAGAAGCAACCCGGCTCGCCTGTTCTCCAGGCGCCGTCGATCATCTTGTCCCAGATCGCCCGGGCGTCGAGCTGACCAGCCACCTTGCCGGTGCTAGGGTCGATCAGGTCGTAGCTCGTTCCCGCCTTCACCGCCGACATGAACTTATCCGTGACTGCAACGGAAATATTGAAGTTCGTCACCTGCGTGAGGTCTTCCTTGCAGGTGATGAAATCCATGATGTCGGGATGGTCGACGCGCAGGATTCCCATGTTGGCGCCGCGGCGAGTGCCGCCCTGCTTCACCGCGTCGGTCGATGCATCGTACAGCTTCATGAACGACACCGGGCCGGATGCCACGCCGGTCGTCGAGCGAACCATCGAGCCTTTCGCGCGCAGCTTCGAGAAAGCGAAGCCGGTTCCCCCGCCTGATTGGTGGATGAGCGCCATCGCGCGCAGCGTATCGTAGATCCCGTCGCGCCCGTTGGAGAGGGCGTCCTCGATCGGCAGAACGAAGCAGGCAGAGAGTTGCCCAAGCGGGCGGCCCGCGTTCATGAGTGTCGGAGAGTTCGGCTCAAAGCGACGCTCGACCATGAGCCGATAAAACTCGTGCGCCATGTCTGCCACTTCGGTGTCGCTCGATCCGTACCGGCGATCAGCCTCAGCCACCGTACCCGCTACACGCCAGAACATGTCTTCCGGCTGCTCCACGGGCGTGCCCGTCGCGTCCTTGATCAGATACCGTTTGCTGATCACGGTGCGCGCATTCTCATTGAGCTGGGCTTCGCCTTGGGGCGGTACGGCAGGTATAGGCATTAGTTACAACTCTCCGCAGGATAAAAGGGTTGTCAATAAGAAGACGACACACTTGGGACAGCACGCTTGGGCATCGATAGTTTCGATGCGGGCAGGCATACTACCCGGATTCGTGAGTCCGCGCCAGTGGTTAGTTATCTCCTTATGTGACAACGCTTTAGGTATTCCACATCACGAATGGAGATTGCGACCCCATTTTTCCACGCGAACATCAGTTCCAATGTCAGGATCTGCCCACGCATATCAGGCACCGATGGTAAGCGCCAGGCTGTCGTGCGCCCCCAGTCCTAAGTACCCCAAAGCCTTGCAGTTAGATCGCGCAGAGGGAGCAGTTCGGCTCCTTTTCCACCAATGGGCTGTCGATCCTCGGCGCGTGGTCAGCCTCGAGACCTAAATACAAAAAACGCGCGTTTGCCTGGACTCACGAGGTCCGATCGCAGGAGTCCAATGCGAGCCGCACCTACCCGGGCATCGTACGCTGCAACTAATCCAGAGACCGACGTTCCGCTAAAACGAAGCTCCAAACGTTCCGTATACCTGTGCCTTGCTGGCTGCCAAACGCCCTCGATTCACCAGTGCAAAGGCGACACCGAGTCTGATTCGCGCCTGCACGTCCAGCTGCAGTCCGGTGTCGATGTTCAGCTCCGCTCCCGCAGAAGTCATCGCCGGATTACCGATGTCAATATTGCGACAAACTCCGTTCGCCACATCGGCGCTCGCTGGGCAATATGCCCGACCTGTCTCTCCGAAGAATGACAGCGAAGTCCGATCGACAAAAACAGGAATGAAGCGGAAGCCGCGCGACGGAGCGAAAAGCGGAGCTCGATATTCAATGGCCGCCGAGTACGCGCGGGTTCCACCTTCCGCACCGGCTGGATAACCGCGCACGCCGAAGATTCTGCGTTGCTGTCCGACTGAAAAACCCGGAAAAACCTCCAGGGAGGTACCACTGATTCCGCCAGCAGAGAAAAGATTGGGACTTCGATCGTCGGTGAGTCCGCCTGCGCCACGAACCGCAAGCACGTGATGGGCAAACCCTGGAAGGTCGAGAGACTTGTAGAGCGAGCTCAATCCGACAACACTTCTAGTAGAGGCCCCGGTTGTCCCGCCCTGCCAGCGCTGGCGCGCGGTCACGGTGATGCTGATTCCGTCTTCCGGCGAAATGCTCAACCCCGGGCGTTGCGCATTCGAAAAACCCGCCGACGCGATTAATGCCGGGTAGTTTCGTCCCTTTGAATAAAACGACGAGAGATGCTGAAGCACCGTATCCGGCACTGTCGAGTACGCCAGATTCTCCAGCTGCGCACCAATCGAGGCAATTGTGTAGGTTCGAAACCGGGGACGAATGAGGGTCGTTTGAAGAGAGATAATTCTCTGACGCTCGACGAAACCGAACGGCGAGCTCAATGAGCCGTTCACTAATGCGAAGTTCGCGTTGGAGTAGTTCTGCGACACGTACAAATCGATCAGTGGCAGTCCCAAGCCCGCGTAGCGGTAAGAGAGCCACGCCGAGTTTTCGTCCCAGCGTGAGTTGTGAAGCGCCTCGAGGGTGTAGTTATGTCGACTGACGATGTCGAAGCCGGTCGTAAACGCGCCAAACGAAGTGCCATCGGTGGTCGTGCTTTCCAGCACGGGAAACCAGTATCGCGGAAGTAGCGACAACCAGGGCGAATAGCTCGTCGCCCGCGAAGTGTCTGACGTCCCGAGTGGTGGCAGTCCGGGCACAATCGACAGGCAATTCGCACAGCCCGCCCGGGGACTTGTCGTCGTTGTGTCCGCGGCCGCAAGTCGAGTGACTCCGGAAAGCGGCGCAACTCCGAGGTGAAAGCCGTCTGCCTTGAACACAAGCGTTGCGAGCTCGGCTTGATCGGGTGACGATTGGGGCGCGAACACGCCCGTGGGGGCGGCGCTGATTCGCGCGGCGGTCGGCGCGAAAGTCGTAACGTCGGCGACGTAAATCTGTGGAGAGCCGGTTCGCTCAGAGGAGAAATAGATCATCCGGCCGTCCGCGGACCAGCTCGGGCTCGAGTTGATCGCTCGTGTCGCGCCGAACGAGTCGAGGACTTTTCCATCGGAGTCCAGGATGACAATCTCGGATCTGCCGCGACTCTGCCTCACCGCAGCGATGCGCGACCCGTCGGGCGACCAGCGCGGATCTGCCCATTGCACGTCGAGGCTCGTCGGAGTGATCGGTACGATCGTGCGTGCGTCGCGTGGAAGTCGGACGAGTCTCGTCGTTGCCGGTTGATCCTGCACGGCGACGATCTCACCGTCAGAGCGCGCATCGGGGCCGGTGAGCCGCGCACCGACGGTGAGCCGCGTTTGCGACCCACTTTTTTCAACGTAGAGATCGTTTCGGATGTGATACGGATCGAGGAATTCCGGCTGGGAGAAGAGAAGACTGCCATCAGGCAGCACCACGTTGGGGCTTGTGCCATTGCGTCGACCGAGTCGTGTCTCGTGCCCGGAGAGAGTCACCCGGTACGCCGCTGGTGTCTCGCGCACTTTGTCGCCGGCATAGAGGAGAACAGTGTCGCCGAGCCACCGCGGGAACAGCGCGACGTAGCCGGCGTTGGTGAGCTGCCGCCAGCCCGGCATCACTTCTTGCGTTGAGCGCATCTCTCGCACCAGCGAATCGCGCCACTTGCGCCAGGCGGTCTGGAACGACATGCCGAACGCGCTGCGCGATGTTACCGTGAGAATAAAAGGGAACGGCGTCTTGGCACCGCGCTCGACGAATTCGCGAATGCTACCCGGCCCGCGGGTGCGTGAGAGATAGTCGAACAGCAGAGAGCCGTAGACGTAGATCACTTCGCCGCCGGGAAAGCGCGAGCTTCCCGGCGACAGCTCCTGAAGTGTAGGCACGCGATTGGCGAGCGCCGCGGCGCGTGCGATCATCGAATGCTCGGAGCTTTCCAGGCGTCCCGCCCCGGTCAATCGTGACTCGTAGTAGACGGCGAGTCCTTCGAGCACCCAACGCGGCTCATACAGGTTCGGAAACAGCAGCGGGTTTCTACCGAAGACGGCCTGACCGAAGCGCCAGATGCCCCGCGAGCGGTCGAGGTGGAAGATGTGCGTGAGCTCGTGCGTCACTACGAGCGCATTCCAGTCATCGTAATTGCGCAGGCCCGAGGCATCTGTCGGCGGGTGCGCAAAGACGACGATGCGATTCGATGGAAAAGGCGTGGCGTATCCGTTCACGTAATCGACATTGTCGGATACGACGAGATCAATGGTTCCGCGCGGCGGCACCAGCTCCGTCGAAAGCTCCGCGTACGCCCGCTCGGCGTTGACCGCGGCGCGACGCGCCTCTTGTTCGATCGCTGCAGTGAAGTGCACGCGAAAATGTTGCGTGCGGATTGTGCGCCAGTGCTCATTCGGCGGAAGCTGCGCACTCGTCGCTCTAGCCGCGCCCAGACACAGCGCGGCTGCGAGCGCCAACGATCTCACGGTTTTTGAGCGAGTGATGCGAAGTAGCTCTCGAGACCGCGCACTATCGCCGTGGCGTACGATTCCTGGTACGTCGGCGTTCTGACTGCCGCTTCCTGATCCGGCATGATTATGAACGCGCCCTCCGTGAGTACCGATGGCATCCATGTCCCGCGAGCTACCGCAATATTCTGGTATTTGGCGCCGTTGTCGCGCAGTCCCAGCTCGGCGAGAAGAGCCGCCTGGGTCGCTACCGCCAACGGTATCGAATGAGGCCAGAAATAAAGCGTCAGGGAGCCGTTGTTGACAAATGGATTGACGCCGTCGGGGAAAGCATTGAGGTGGATCGACACGAACGCATGCGCATTTGCACGGCGGCTAATGATCGCACGCAGTCCCAAGTCGACAGGGTCTGGGGTCGTGCGCGTCATCACAACGTTCACACCACGTTGCGTGAGGAGATCGCGGACCCTGAAGCCGACCTGCAGCACCCCATCGCCTTCGTAAAACCCTGTCGGCCCAGTGGCGCCAGCGGGAGGATGGCCAGGATCGACGGTGATTGTGAGCCCACGAAGCGGCGACGCAGCATCCGCTATTCGAGGCGGCCGCCGCACCCGGAAGGTGAGCTTTCCGTTTTGCCACAGCGCCAGATACCCATAGGGCGCACGATTCAGATTGATCGCATAGCGAACTCTGGTCAGCTCCGGCGTGGAGCTGACGCTGTTGAAGTAAGGGTCGGTCGGCTGCGGCATCATCGAGACGACCGGCGCTTCCGTCACGCCATAGAGCAGCAGTGAGATCGAACGGTCGGTTTCTGCAACGAGGTACGGTGGGGGTGGCCCGGTCGTCGGTATGACTACGTCGATCCAGTCCGGGCCTGGCTCGAGACTCACTGCGCCAACTCGCCGTATCGGAGCGACGGAATCACCGATAAATCGCCGCAGAGAATCTGGTGAGATGTTCTGTGCCTGAAGCTCACTTCTTAGAACCCACGCCACCTGTCCGGAGTCGAGCTCAATGCGAACGAACTCATCGCCACTCGCTTTCTGCGCGCCCGTGATCTTCACGACTGTGCCGGGGAACAGAAACCACTTGTACTCCTGTCCGTTGCCCGGAGCTGGCCGCGCGATCGTAACACGATCGGTGTCATTTACCGTCGACCCTGGCGCGCCTAGCGTAACGTAGACGTTTCCGGGAATCGGTAGGAGAGTGTCTGGTGAGGGTACCGGTTGGAGGGTATCGCCGACGAGCTTCTGGCGATTGGTAGTGTCGGGGGCTGGCGGAATCTTGATCGGAAGGACAAGGCGCGCTTTTTCCGTCTTGTTGGCGGCGAGCAGATCGTAACGCGGGGCATTATCCCGAGGAACAGGAAGCCAGCCCATGAACGCACCGTTGGGCCACACGGGCACCGGCACTCCGTTGATGCTGAGTGCGGCATCTCCGGTTCCGACGCTCCCAAATATGAAGTTCGAATCACGCACGGTGAGCATCTGTTCTGGCTTGGGATAGACCACTGTGATTTGCAGCGGTCCGCGCACCTCAGGGACTGGTGGAAGCTTCGCATTTCCGGGAGGAAGAGGAGCAGGGACGACTGGAAAGGCGATTGGCGCGGGCACGGATGGTCCGGTAGCAGGCCTGCAGGACGCGCTCACAATCGCGGCGCAACAGGCGAAAACCCTGAACGTGGATGCTTTCATCGTCGGAATTAAGGTTGCACGTGGAATGCCGTAACAGTCTTTCTGACGCGCATGGGTGGTGCCCTCTTTGGGTTCATTCACTATCTTTTGTCGCACCCCGGGAGCGCTTTCTCCCGTGACCGTAACACCCCGCTCCTTTCGAGCCAAGATTGATTGCAGAAATCTTCGGGATCTCGAATGTCGGCCTGATCAGGCATGACAATCAGGATTCCTTTTTGATTGCGAACCTGGAGACGGGCGACATCGCAACGATGAGCGCGCCCTCGCTCGTTTCGGTGCACACCGCCCCGTTCATCCTCATCGTCGCCGACGGCGTCGGCGGCGCGGCGTCGGGGGCGTTGGCGAGCTCCATCGCGACCGAGACAATTCTGAGCGAGCTCCACCGCTGGTGGCACAAAGTACCCAAGCGCACGCCAGAATCGATCGAAGCGGCGATGAAGCGCGGAATCGACATCGCCAACAAGGCCATCTACCAGAAAGCCAATACCTCACCCGAGCACCACGGGATGGGAACAACGACGACGCTGGCACTCGTGCTCGATGGAGAGGCGTTCATCGCGCAGGTCGGCGACAGCCGAGCGTATCTGGTGCGAAAAGGGGCAGCGAAGCAGCTGACCAAGGACCAGTCATTCGTGCAGCGGCTGATCGATGCCGGGCGAATGACGGCGAAGGAAGCGGCTCAGAGCGAGCACCGCAACATCATCCTCCAGGCGCTTGGACCCGAGGAAAAGGTCGTCACCGATTTTTACCGCGCGAAGCTCGAGAACGGCGATTTTCTGGTGCTTTGCAGCGACGGATTGTCGAATCAGGTATCGGCCGAGGAAATCGGACGGATCACGCGCGGCGCCGGCAGGCCGGAGGAGATTTGTCGGGCCCTGATCGAGGAAGCGATGCACACAGGTGCACCGGACAATGTCACCGTCGTTACAGCGCGGTTGCGGACGCCTGACGGCGACTATCGGCGTAGTACCAACGGCGGCTAAGCAGCTCTAGCGGGGACAGTCTCGCCCGTGTGGGGCGCGGCTCCGATCGGTACGTCGCGCGACCACGGCGCAATGAATGGAAGCAGAACCAGCGGTGGAATTGCCATAGCAACGGTGATCAAAAAGAACGACGGCCAGCCCAGCGATTCTGCGATCTTGCCGGCCGGCGCGACGAGTATGTCCCTGCTGGCAGCCATGAGGCTGGAGAGAAGCGCGAACTGAGTCGCGGTGAATCGCTTGTTACACATGCTCATCAAGTAGGCGGTCATCGCGCCTGTTACCAGTCCCAATCCGAAATTCTCCGTGATGACGGCGGCGACCATGAATGCGTGGTTCTTGCCGGCGAGGGACAATCCGTAATAGGTGAGATTACTCAAGCCCTGGAAAACAACGAAAATCCAGAGAGAGCGATTGATACCGAAGTTGCCGATCGCTGCGCCCGCGACGACGACTCCGGCAATCGTCGCGATAACTCCCACTCCCAGAAAGACGGCGCCGACCTCACTCTGTGAAAAACCCGCCTTGAGCAGAAACGGCGTAGTCATGCTGCCGGCAAGGCTGTCGGAGTATTTGTACACGACAATAAAAAGCAAAACCAACAACGCTCGCAGAACGCCGGCGCGCTGAAAAAAATCGGCGAATGGGAGGACGACCGCCTCGGCAAGGGTTCTTGGCGGGGCATCGCTCAAGACCGGTTCCGGTGCAACAAAGGTCGTCACGATGCCGACGATCAGCAGCAACGAAAGCACGACGTACACTGTCGGCCACGCTATTCGATCGGCAAGAAAAAAGGCCAGTGCGCCGGTCGTGATCATCGCGATGCGGTAACCCATCACAAAAACCGCCGCGCCGGCGCCCATCTCGCGCGTCTCCAACACATCGGTACGATAGGCGTCGAGGGAGATGTCCTGTGACGCGCTGAAGAAAGCGATGGCGATAGCGTTCACCGCCAGCATTTTCAGTCCTGTCTGCGGATCGTGGAGCGACATTGCTGCAATCGCGAGGAGCAGTAGCACCTGTGTAATCAGCACCCACCCGCGGCGTCGACCGAGAAATGGCGGGACGTAGCGATCCATCACCGGCGCCCAAACGAACTTGAGCGAGTAGGGAAGCGTGACGAGACTGAAGAACCCGATGGTGGCGAGATCCACTTTCGCGGTGGTCATCCAGCCCTGCAGGGTTTTGCTAGTCAGATAAAACGGGAGCCCGGAGGAAAAACCAAGAAACAGCAGCACTGCCATCTTCGGCTGACCGAAGATCCGAAGGGGCGATGTGTTCGCGGTGCTCTCGTTCATTGGAGCCTCCCGTTTTTCCCGTTAGCCAGCGGCTTGTGCACTCCTCGCGCCGCTGTTCGCAGCCACCGCGCGGAGCAGGACTCGCGCGGCTGCTCGCTGCATTACCGCTTCTCCGCCCCACGCGCACAATATTGGAGCATCCACATCGAGCTCGTCCGCGAGGCGCGGGTGGCTGAACTGGATGATGAGACGATCTCGAGCTCGTGCGTTGTCGAGCGTTCGCTGCACGTCGGCTTTTGCCGCCGTCGAGTACCCCGGCCTTCCCTTCCAGGCGCGGATGTCGCCGAACAGCGCGATTACCGTCGCACCTCTCTCAGCGGCCGAATCTCCGTTCGTCGACAGGTCGACACCTCCTGCGCGCAATGTCGAGATGAGAGGATCGCGTGACGGCGCGGGGTACGGTCCACCGACATCATCATCCACGATTACGAGATGCCAGGGCTGCTCCAGCGCCGGAAGCTTGCCTCGCACCATGTGGACCACTTGCTCGGCCAGCTGACTGGACCATCCGCTCTCGTCGCGCACCGGCCGATTGGTCTCTCGCGACAATGCCGCCCAACGTGCCCATCTTTTGCGCCGCTCGATCGACTGATGGACTCTCTCTCCATCGAGCCGGTTTTCGTCGATCGCGTTTCGAACTGCCAGCTCGGACTCGACGATGTTAGACGGGTAGAGCAAGCAGTCGCATCCGGCGCCGACCGCCCGAACGACCGCCTCGGCCTCTCCCCCGCCGAGCACTCCCTCCATTATCAACGCGTCGGTAACGACGAGACCGGTGAACTGGAGCTCCTCACGCAGCAGGTTGGTGAGAATCTCGCGCGAGAGCGTTGCTGGTGCGCCACTTGGATCTAGCGCGGGGAACGCAACGTGTGCCGACATGATCGACGCGACTCCCCGCTCGATCGCGCGGCGAAAAGGGACCAGGTCCGTCTGCTTGACGATGTCCGCCGACTCTTCAACGCGCGGCAGCTCCTTGTGCGAATCGGTGGTGGTGCGGCCGTGGCCGGGAAAATGTTTCGCACAAGCGAGCACCCCTTCCGCCTGACACGCGTCGATCCAGGCGCCCGCATACTCACCGACCTGCTCCGGATCGCTACCGAACGAGCGCGTTCCGATGATTGGATTGTTCGGCTCGACGTCGAGGTCGCAGTCTGGCGCGTAGATCCAGTTGATACCCAGCTCTCGCGCTTCTCGGGCGCTCACAGCGGCCGCCCGCCTGATGGCCTGGACATCTCCGAGGGACGCGATCGCTGCCAGCGGAGGCAACGCAGTTTGTCCGGCGAACTGCTGTCCCGCGCCTCGCTCGAGGTCGGCGCCGATGAGCAGAGGATTGCGCGACTTTGAGTGAAGATCCTCGGTCAGCGCGGCAACGTGCTCTGCCGGACCACCAAACAGTATGAACCCGCCCACTCCTAGCTTCAGGGCCTGCTCGATGCCCGCGCGCTCGCCCTCGTAGCCTCGCGAGGCATCCCAGCGCACGGCCGGGTAGAAGAGCTCCGCGATCTCGCTCACGCTGGCGTTCGTTTACCGAGAACGCGCAGGCCGCGAGCGCCAGTGGCGGAGGGCACGTTCCCAGGGCGTTTCATCACGTGCAAATATCCAAGCAATGCAAAGGCCACTGCTTCTTTGGCCTCCCCGTCGAAATAGACGTCGTCGAAATGGCGAACAGCGATCGGCGCGGCGGCTTTCTCGATCGCGGCGAACAGCGCGGGATTTTTCGCACCGCCCCCCGAAACAAGCACTTCGCGCACCGGTTCGGCGATGAAGCGTCGGTATGCGTCGCCGATGCTCTCGGCAGTAAGCTGAACGGCGGTAGCGATTATGTCCTCGTCGGTGGCGCCAGTCGTTCGCGCGGTCGAAATCAGCCTCTGGACGTAATCAGAGTTGAACAGCTCGCGACCGGTAGACTTCGGCGGAGGCGCGCTGAAGTAGGGATGCGCCAACAACTCTTTCACTATCCGCATACTTGGCTTTCCGGAGCGCGCCAGCTTGCCGTCCACGTCGTAGGTGAGATCCGGTCGCAATGCATGCGTCACTCCATCGATGACAGCAACACCGGGGCCCGTGTCGAACGCGCGAACACCGTCGAGCTGGCCGTGCGGCGGCACGACTGTGATGTTGCCGATGCCACCGAGATTCTGTAGCCCTCTCCACTCAGACGATGATGAGAAGAGCATCGCGTCCGCGATGGGCACAAGTGGAGCGCCCTGACCGCCAGCCGCGACGTCGCGGACGCGAAAGTCATTGATCACGTCGATCCCTGTTCGCTCGGCGATGACGGACGCTTCGCCCCACTGCCAGGTGGAATGCCCCGGCTCGTGCCAGATCGTTTGACCGTGGGATGCGATCGCTGCGATGTCTTCCCGCGCAATCCCGGCTTCGGCCATCACCTGGATCGCAGCATCTGCCAACCAACCTCCGAGGTCGAAATTGAGTCGACAGTACTCGGCGGGAGTGCCGCCGCCGAGTGCCGCGCTCAATCGCGTACGCTCGGCACTGGAGTACGCGCGCGAGGTGTAAGCGAGAAGATCGACGTCGATACACCCATCGCTCGCATCGCGGAAGCGCGCTACTGCCGCACTGATTCCGTCGAGTGAGGTGCCCGACATCAAACCGACAACGACGGCGGAAGCCACCCTAACTCTCTCTGATGGGTGGTGGCGGATCCTTCGTCACCCGACGGATCACGCCGCCATTCTCGGCGAGCAGCTTCTCCGCTTCCTGCCGCGAGACGCCTTTCTTCTGCATAACGATCGCGAGCTTGACACTCTTGTCGGCGCGTTCCAGGAGTTTCGTCGCTTCATCGCGCGAAACACCGCAGACTTCCATCACGATACGCTGGCTGCGATCGATCAGCTTGTTGTTCGTCGCGCGGAGGTCGACCATCAGATTGCCGTACGTTTTGCCGAGCCTGATCATGGCGCCGGTGGTGATGGTATTGAGCACGAGCTTGGTTGCCGTCCCTGACTTCATTCGCGTGGATCCGGTGACCACTTCCGGTCCAACTATTGGAAGCATGGTCACATCCACCCTCGCGACCAAATCCGCCGGCGGTGGCGAGCTGGCGACGATCCCCGTGGCCGCGCCAAGTGCGGCGGCTCGCTCCAGAGCGGCGCGCACATAGGGTGTCGTGCCCGAGGCTGCGATCCCGATT
>QHVA01000141.1 GCA_003223425.1 Gemmatimonadota bacterium | reverse complement strand
CCTTGTCTCCGACCTTGAGCTCCATCGGGACGCGGACGTTCTTCTCATACCGGCCGGGACCGACCGCGATGATCTCGCCCTGCTGCGGTTTTTCCTTGGCGGTGTCGGGAATAAAGAGTCCACCGCGCATTTGCTCCGTGTCCTCGAGCGCCTTGACGACGACGCGATCGGCGAGGGGAGCGACCTTGGTACTGGTTTGTGTTTTTGTGGCCATAGTTAGCTGCCCTTCTGGTGGAATAAGTGGCTGGGGGTAGGAACTGCGTTGTTAGCACTCGACCGAGGTGAGTGCTAAGGCTCACAAGTTAACGCGTCAGGTTGGGGCGAGTCAACCCGGAAGATCCCGCCGGTAAGCCACCGATTTCCCGCGGATCACTGAATCTTGGCGGGGTCAGCCGGTTAGTAGCTCGTAACCGAGGCGAATGCCCTTTAAGGTCAGGAACGGGTCGACGAGCTCCAGCTCCGCCGAGTGCGGCCGGATGGTCTCCGCCATTCCTCCCGTAGCGATTACCAGGGGCGGCTTTTTGTTAGGCCAGTCCTTCTTGATGCGGCGGACGATGCCGTCGATCGAGTCCACCGCCCCGTAGAGCACTCCTGCCCGGATGCACTCATCGGTGCGGCGCGCGATGACGCGCTTTGGCGGGACGATATCGGTTGCCGGGAGCTGCGCCGTCCGCCGGAATAGCGTATCAGCCGAGATCATGATGCCGGGTTGAATAACTCCGCCGAGGAATTTCCCGTCGGCGGTAATGCAGTCGTAAGTCGTCGCGGTGCCAAGATCCACGACGATCGCATCTCGTTTGTAGATCCGGCTTGCAGCTAGAGTATTTGCCACGCGATCGGCGCCGACCGTGAACGGCTCCTCGACGTCCAGTATGATCGGGAGCTTGGCGCGGGCATCGATCATGATCGGCTTGCGGCCAAACGACATCTCGCAAGCCTCGGCAAGCATTGGCGTAATCGCTGGCACCACCGAACAGATCGCTGAACCCTCCGCGCCGCCTGGCGAGGCTACTTCCGGCCCGGTGATGGAGCGAATCAGAAGCGCCAATTCGTCCGCTGTTCTCGGCGCCGCCGTAGTCAGTCTCCAATGCGAGATCAACTCCTCCAGCTCAAAGATCCCGATCGTGATTTCGGAATTCCCTACGTCGAAGGCAACGATCACCGCGCTTTCTCCAACACGAGAGATCCAGAGCGGAACGGAGCCACGGAATCTGCCAACGCCACGAGGAGCTCGCCTTCGGGTGTGATTCCCGCGACGCGGCCACGTGCAGGCTCGACGCACGTCCGCCCGCGAGCCAGATCGCGCGCGTTGAACTCCTCCAGCTCCTCGGGCCGCAGGGGACCCGTTGCGCTGGCTGCAGCACGGATCGCGGGAATCAGTTCGCTCAAAACATCGAGGCGCGCTGTCCCGCGCTCGAGTCCCGCCGCTGCCTCCATGTCTTGCGGCGCTTTGACGTTCACGCCCAAGCCAATCGCGACCCACTCGACCGCTTGCTCGCGCCATCGCGCTTCTACCAGGACGCCGGCGAGCTTTCCCTGGTCGATGTAAAGATCATTGGGCCATTTCAACCGGATAGGCTCCGACGCAAAGCGATCGAGTGCTTCGGCAGCCGCGAGCCCAACGCGCAAAGACAGGACTCCGAGACCGGAGCTTTCAGTTGGACGCTCGATCAGCGTGAGCCAGAGTCCCGCGCCTGACGACGACTGCCATGTCTTGCCGCCTCGTCCACGGCCAGCGGTTTGCTCGTTCGCGAGCACGAGTGTTCCCGCCGGCGCGCCTCGAGCCGCGAGGCGATGCGCGACATCGAGCGTGGAAGTAGTCGATTCGAGCAGCTCGACTCGCGGTAGCCCAAGCAACTGCTGAATGACTTCGTGCGTGGCGCCATCGAAGCGCACCGCACTATCCACGTGCGTAAATCACCGCCAGGACAGCAAGACCGAGCGCGACACGGTAAAAAGCAAAAATGCCGTAGCTGTGGCGGCTCACGTACCGCATGAGTATCGAGATGGCCAGCCATCCACTGATAGCGGACGCGACGACACCCGACATCAGCTCGTTGGTAAGTCCACCAGCGTGCAACGCCTTCGGACCTTCGAGGACGACGGCCGCAGCGATGATGGGCATGCTCATCAGAAAGCTGAATTCCGCCGCGCTTTCGCGATCGAAGCGAAGTCCGCGCGCCGTTGTAATGGTGGAACCCGAGCGCGAAACGCCCGGGATCAGCGCAATTACCTGTGATAGTCCGATCAGCAGCGCGTCGATCCAACGCATTTCGCCGAGTATTCGACGCTGGTCGACAGCTTTATCGACTGCCCAGAGGACAATGCCTATCGAGATCAGCGCAATCGCAATTAGCTCGGGGCTGCGGAACGCGGCCTCCGCTCTCGACTGGAGAAGAAATCCACCGATCGCACCCGGGATGGTGGCGACGATGAGATAAACCACTCTCCGCTTTTCCGGAGTCTCGATCCGTCCGCTGGTGACGATGCCGAAGGCGGCTTTGATCAGCTGCAGCCACTCCATGCGGAAATACCACAGCACCGCGAGAAGCGTCCCGAAATGCAGCGCGACATCGAACGCCAATCCCGGATCCTCCCAGCCGAACAACCACGGAGCCAGCGTGAGATGAGCCGAGCTGCTAATGGGCAGAAACTCGGATAAGCCCTGAATGATTCCGAGGGCAATCGCCTGAAGTGGTGTCATGTTATTTGGGCGGGCAATGATTGGCGGTAAAGCGATTCGTACTGGCTGACGACGTCTTCTCGAGCGAAGCGCTCGCGCGCGTCGATTGTCGCCAGCCTGCTCATCTCGGACCAGCGCTTTCGATCACCGAGTATGTCGAGCGATGCTGCAGCCATGGCGGGAACGTCACCGACTCCGCATAGAATCCCGGTCTCTCCGTCGCGCACGACCTCCGGAAGACCGCCCGCATTCGTGCCGACGACCGGCACTCCGGATGCGAGTGCTTCGAGCGCGCTCAGACCGAACGACTCGCTCTGACTCGGCAAAAGAAAGAGGTCCGCTGCGGCGAGAAGCGGAGCGATTTGATCGAGCTTGCCCAGAAACGACACGGAGTTCTCGATACCAAGGATGCGCGCCTCTTCTTCGGCAGCCGGTCGATCCGGCCCATCCCCGATCATCACGAGCACGCTTGGAAGCTCGCGATTGACCTCGGCATAAATGCGGACGACGTCGCGGACGCGCTTGACGGAGCGAAAGTTCGACACGTGCATGAGAATGTGTTTCGAGCGCCCGAACTCGTTCTTCAGCAATGGCGGATACTTGTCGCGGTTATAGACGTCGGGATCGATGAAGTTGTAGATCACATCGATCCCGGGACCGTCGCAGCCAAACGCGCGACAGGTCTCCTCACGAAGGTACTCCGAGACCGCAGTGATCCGATCGGATTTCTCGATGGAGAACTTCGTTATCGGATAGAAAGACGGGTCCTGTCCGACGATCGTGATGTCGGTACCGTGAAGAGTCGTGATCAGGTGGACATCTTCGCCCGTCTCACGGAGCATCTCCCGCGCGACCCAGGCGCTGGCGGCATGCGGGATTGCGTAATGACAATGCAGCAGCTGCAGCTGATGCGTCCTGACGACTTCGTGCATCCGTACCGCCAGAGCGAGATCGTATGGCGGAAACTCGAAGAGGGGATAGCGCCCGACGTCGACCTCGTGAAAAAAGATGCGCGGCAGAAAAGACGGAAGCCGAAAGGGCTGACGGTAGGTGATGAAGTGGACTTCGTGTCCTCGGTCCGCCAGCGCAATTCCGAGCTCTGTCGCGACGGCTCCCGACCCACCGTACGTCGGATAACACGTAATTCCTATCTTCACTCAGCTCTCTCCCACCACTCTCTTGCGATGGCACGAGCTCGAGAGTCTTGAGGATTTAGGACCGTCACTCCAGGCGACGGAAGCTGATGTCTGAACCATGTGCGCTGCCGCTTGGCGTACTGTCGGGTTTCAATAATGACCCGCTCGCGCGCGGATGACAAATCGAGCCGACCTTCGACGTATTCACGCATCACTGCGTACCCGCTCGACTTCCACGCCGGTGCATCTGGCGGCACGCGAGTCAACAACTCGCGAATCTCGTCGGACCAACCGGCCTTGAACATCGAGTCCACGCGATCTTCGATTCTCGATCCCAGTCCAGAACCGGGATCAACTAACAGGAACACAACGCCTTTTCCGTCAGCTTCCGCTGTGTCCGTGGCTTTGTGTTGCGCGTGGAGCTCACTAATGCGTGACCCTGAAAGCAGAGCGATTTCGATGGCGCGGATCAGCTGAGTGCGGCCGAGATGCGCTCTTTCAGGATCCAACTCCTCGCACCACCGACGCAATTCGTCGACAGACTTTGATTCAAGCTCTCGCTCGAGTTGCGAGCGCTGAAGCGGATCCAGCTCGGGCTCGGAGAAAAGCGGGTTGAGCAGCGCTCGTATGTAAAGTCCCGTCCCACCTACGATCACTGGTACTTTGTCGATCTCGCGTGCGCACTCGATCCATTCGTCTGCCTCGCTCGCCCACCTTGCGGCGGAATAGCGCTCTTCAGGCTCCACGACATCGATCCCGTAGTGGCTAATCCGCGCGCAATCCTGTGCAGTCGGCTTCGCAGTCCCAATGTTGAAGTAGCAATAGATCTGGCGGGAATCGGCGCTGATAATCGCGGCGCCGAACGTCTCGCAGAGCTCCAGTGCAACCGCGGATTTCCCCGCTGCCGTCGGACCGCAGATGATGCGCAGTCTATCGTCTGCCAAAGCGGCGCTCTACTTCTTCCCAGGTAAGGTGTACGATTGTTGAACGACCGTGGACATCGTGCGCCGGCAGCGTGGTATCGCGTAACGCCGCAAAGAGTGAACGCATTTCTCCCTGCGATAGCTCATCTCCTGCTTTTATAGCGGCCTTGCACGCGACTGTCGCAGCCAGCCGTTCATGTTTCGCTGCAGCCCCAGCAACACGATCACCCGTCAACGTGTCCAACGTCTCGCGCAAACAACGCTCCGCATCGAAGCGAGGGTGCGGCATTGGCACTGTGCTGACTATCAGAGTATGTCCACCAAATCCTTCAACCTCGAATCCCAGACGCTCGAGGTATTCTCGATTGGCGTCGAATGCTTCCCCTTCAGCCGGCCCAAGGTGAAGCGTCAGCGGCAGGAGCAATCGTTGGGCGGGGGCTGCCCCGCTCTCGAGGGTGTGCATGAACTGCTCGTAAAGAACTCGCTCGTGCGCGGAATGCTGATCGATCAGAACCAGACCGTCCTCGTGCTCGAATGCGATGTACGTTCGCCGCAGCTGAAAGAGAGGCGGAATGGCTTGCGCGGGAGCTGCGACTTCCGCAGCGGAAACTGCGCTTGCGTATTCGGTACGGCCATTGTCCGCTGCGGTTGGGTCTTCGGCGAATAAAGGCGAGTCGCGATCGATCTGCTCGCGCAGGATCTCCGAGTCGGGGTTCGGCGGCGGCTCGAATGGCCGAAAGCTGAAACTCGCTCCTCGAAAACCGAATGTTGCCGCGCTGTCCAGAGTTCCAAGCGTACGCCTAACCGCCGTCTCTACCGCGCGCTCCAGGGTCCAACGATCACGAAAGCGTACTTCCGCCTTCGCGGGATGCACGTTCACGTCGACCGCATCGGCAGGAACCGTCACGTTCAGGAAGAATGACGGCCGCACGCCTGCGACAATGGTCGAACGGTACGCAGCCTCGACTGCGCGCGCGATTCCCGCATCGCGAACGGCGCGCCCATTAACAGACAGAAAAACCCGGCGAGCTGATGTGCCGACATCAACTGGCCGCTGCACCAGACCGCTGGTGTGGATCGGTCCGGCAACGTCGTCGACGTCTAGGAGATCTTCTGCATATCTGCCGCCCCAGATTGCGGCGAGACGCGACCGGATGCTCGAGACCGGTGGCAGTGTGAGCGCGCTCTTACCGTCGTGCGACAGGTGAATGCGCACCGCCGGGTGCGTGAGCGCGAGTGCCGTCAGGGATTCAACCGCGCTTCTCCACTCCGAGCGCGCGCTCCGCAGAAACTTCAAACGCGCCGGAACGTTGTAGAAAAGCTGACGTACCGAGACCGTTGTTCCGCGCCGCCGCGCGATCCGTTCTACCTCGATGATCTGTCCGCCGACAACTTTGGTGGAAGTGCCTTCGCCATCGGCCGCCGTCGTTTGAATCTCAAACTTCGAGACCGACGCGATTGCGGGGAGGGCTTCACCACGAAAGCCGAAGGTCGCGACTCCAACGAGGTCCGATGCTTTTCTGATCTTGGAGGTTCCGTGACGGGCGAGGGCGAGCGGTACATCATCACCCGAAATCCCCGAGCCGTCGTCGCTGACACGAATCAGTTTCCGGCCGCCATCCTCGAGCGAAATCTCGATAACGGTCGCTCCAGCGTCGATGGAATTCTCCAAAAGTTCTTTTACGACTGACGCGGGTCGTTCGACGACCTCGCCGGCCGCGATCTGATCCGCGACTGAGCTGGGAAGGATGGAAATCACCGGCATGACAATAACGAAATTACCAGTCCTTGCCCCTCGGCGGAGTCGGCACGTTCTTCTTCTGCCGTTTGCCTTGCACGTCCGTCTCTTTGTCTTCCGCAGCGTTGAGCACTGCTTCCGCTTGCTGGGGGGTCATCCCTGGAACCGGCTTCGGGGCCGGAGCCTGGTTCTGACTTTGCGCCGGCGAAGGACTCGGAGTGTGACTCTGCCCGCCGCCACCACCTCCGCCGCCTCCACCTCCTCCTCCGCCGCCTCCCTTTTTCTGCCGTAGCGCCAGCTCATAATTCCACCTTGCATCGGAGTCGGCCACGGCAACCTCGAGAATCTGTTTGTAGCGATAAAGAGCGCTGTCCAGCGGAATGTCCGCCGAATCCTTGGCGCGCCGCCCCTGGATCAGATAGTCGAGGCCAAGATTGAATCTCGCATGGTGACGTAGTTCGGCATCCTTGGAATCGGAAGCGCGGGTGAGAGGCGGGATCGCAGGCGCAAGGGAATCGTGAAGAAGTAGTTGCGTGCCCGCATTGTAGACCGCGATTCCTTGCTTATCACGCTCTGGCCGGCGGCAGGAAATCGTGAGCAGCAGCATCGCTGCCGTCGCAGCAGCCGCCGCCAGTGCCCGCTTCCGACGACGACGGGTCTGAAGGAATGTGTCGATGGTAAGCAGGACAAGCGCAGCCAGCACGAACCATTGAAACTGGATGCCAAGGTTTTCTCCGTGAAGCGAATTGAGAGCCTGACGGATCCTTCCCGCCTTGTTCGGAGCGCGCGCATCGATGAAGACGCCCTTAGCCTCGTCCGCGATTGACTTCAGCAGCGCGGGATCGTAGTGCGTGACGACGATGTTTCCGTTCTCGTCGCGCTTCTGCGTAACGACCCGATTCTGCACGATAGGAATCGTGGAACCTTCAGGCGTGCCGAATCCCACCGTTATTATCGTGAATCCCATCTCACGCGCTCGACGTGCTTCTGCCAGTACTTCGTCGGGATTGTCGAATCCCTCGCCGTCACTCATGAGAACGATCGCCTTGTCGCCTTGAGTCTTGTTGAGCGCGAGGAGATTCGTGGCCTGGCGAAGCGCACTCGCGAGTGAGCTTCCGCCCTGGCCGACGATCGATGGATCCAGGTTCTGCAGGAACAGGTCGAGCGCGCTGTTGTCCACTGTGAGCGGTGTAAGGATGTAGCTGCGCCCCGCAAACGCGAGCAGTGCGAAACGATCGCCGGGTGAGAGATCTCTCAACCGGTCGATTTCCTGCTTCATCGCCTGAAGTCTGCTCGGCTTTTCGTCCGTTGCGAGCATGGAAAGAGAAGCGTCGAGTGCGAGGACGACATCAACGCCCTGCTGTTTTACCACCGTCTGCTCTACGCCCCAACGCGGACCGGCGAGCGCGAACCCGAGGAACAAGGAAGCCAGCCCGCTGCGGAGTGCTGCCGACCAGGTGCGCTGTTGCAAAATGGAAGGCGCGAGCCGCGCGATCATGGATTCAGTGCCGAGGCGAGCCAGTCGTTCTTTGCGCGCACGGAGTCCCCGGCGAACGAGCCACGCGGTCACTATTGGCAGAACGATCGCCAACGCCAGCGCCCAGGGCCATTGGATGTAGCGGAGATACGATAGTATGCTCATGGCAGGGGCGCCTTCCAGGCGACGAGCGCCAACTCTCCGAACAGCGCGAGAAGGCCTAGTGTAAGCGGCCACCGGTAAAGCTCTCTGTATCTCACCGTCGTAATCGACCGGACAGGAGCGCGCTCCATCCGATCGATTTGGGCGTAGATGTTTTGCAGCGCGGCCGCGTCGCGAGCGCGGAAGTATCGTCCGCCGGTCATTGCAGAAACGTTGCTGAGCAGGCGTTCATCGATCTCGACCGGTTGATACTCGTAACGAAGGCCGCCGGCTGCGTTCCGCCCGACAGGCACAGGAGCCATTCCGACGCTGCCCACTCCTATTCCGTAGATCTTGATGCCGTACGCTTCTGCTGCCTTTGCAGCGACGACCGGCTCGACGTTGCCGCGATTGTTGACGCCGTCGGTGAGTAGGATGAGGACACGCGATTTCCCCGGTGCGTCACGCAACCTGTTGGCAGCAGTGGCAATCGCGTTTCCGATTGCTGTTCCGTCCTCGAGCTGACCCGCCTGAAGATTCGACACCGCCTGCATCACCACCGGGTAATCGGTGGTGAGAGGAACCTGGGTCAGCGCCTCGCCAGCGAATGCGACGATGCCGATGCGATCGGAAGTGCGTCGCGCGATGAACTGCTTCACCTTGTCCTTTGCGACCTCGATCCGATTGTTGGGACGAAAATCGAGAGCAAGCATCGAGCTGGAGAGATCGATCGCCAGGACGATGTTGATTCCTTCGCTGGTCCGCGTTTCCGTGTGGGCCCCGGAGCGAGGCCGCGCAAGCGCGACGATAAACGAGGCGAGCGCGATGTTTCTCAGCGCGAATATCGCGTGCGGCACCCAGCCACCGACATGCGGGCCGGTTGCCAGCACCGCGGTCCGTGAGAACACAATCGCGTCCTTGCGCCGTAGTCGCCTCCAAATCCACCAGGCAGGTAGCAGCAGTAGCAGCCACAGCGCCTCCGGCGTATAGAACTCGAACAGTCCGAACACGCTCACGCGGCGCGCTCCTTGGGGGCTGCCATCCGCTTCGCGACCTCGGACTCCGGATTGACTCTGGCCTCGACGTGATCGACTAACGCTCTCAGTGTGCTTCCCGCTTCTCTTGCTTCCTCACGCGAAGGCTCAGCCCGCGCGAACTTCACCAGATCTGCCCGCTCCAGTAATCGAGGCAGCTCGGCCTCCACTCCTTCGCGTGGTTTCATCGCGCGCAAGAGCTCGGATGTGGTGTCGGAGGGTCGAACGCCCGGCACTCGAGCTGAGAGGTACTCGCGCGCGACATCGACCATCGCCGCGAAGTAGTCGGCCGACCTTCCAACGTCGAGCAGTCGGCGCGCTTCAATCCGGGCGAACTCCTGCTGCGCTCGCACGTATGGATCGATCGGTGCTTTCGGTCGGTTACGGTATCTTCGCCAAATCCACCACAGAAGAACCGCCGCAATTGCCGCGGCGAGCAGTCCGAGCCACAGCCACCAGTTGAAAACCGGGAGAACTATCAGTGACCGCGCGGGTTTGGGAACGCGCAGCGAAGTATCGGCGGGTAAAACCGACTTTACGAAGACGGAAGCGCCGCCGAGCGGTGGTCGCCGCTCCTGTCCTTCGAACGTGACGCGTACGTCGGGGAACCTGAGTGGTTGTGTGCCGATGTCCCAGGCAACAAGGTGATAGAGAGCAACCGCTGTATCCCCCAGCATCGTGACGAGCTTCTCGCCGCGCAGCTCGATTGGTCGAACTCCGTTCTGTGTCGTCGTGTCGGGCCCAACCGGAAAATCGAAGCGCACTCCCTTGGGCGCGACAACCTTGATGAAAAGGTTGAACGGCTGACCGATCAGCACCGTGTCCGGCGTGACACGGTATCCCATTTGGAGCGGCAACTGGGCCGGTGGGACCTGTGCCGTGTTTTGCGCTAACGCCTGCAGCAGCCACAGCGCGAGACTGACGAAGATCACCGGCGTCTGGCCCGGGTTTCCCTGGCGCGAAAGAATCGGAGCAACGGCTCGACGACTCCGCCCTCGGTGCGTACCGCGACTTCGTCGATCGCGAGTCGTCGCAGCAAGTGCTTCCGCGCTTCCCGCTCCGCCGCCACGCGTTCCGCATACGCCTCGCGAACGTTCGGGCTACTGGTATCGACCTCGAAAGTCTCTTCCGTCTCGGGATCGATGAGGCGAGCGATGCCGATGTCCGGCAGTTCGCGCTCGCTCGGGTCTTCTACGGTAACCGCAACGACGTCGTGACGCTGCGCCAGCACCTTCAGGGGGTGATCGATGTCACCCTCCAGAAAATCCGAGACGATGAACACGATCGCTTTCTGGTTGAGCATGCGCGCCACGTAGTCGATCGCTGTCACCATGTCAGTTCCCCGCCCGACGGGCTCGAAAGCGAGCAAGTCACGAATGATGCGCAGTACGTGGCGCCGCCCCTTTCGCGGCGGCACGACGTGCTCGATGCGGTCGGTAAATAGGAGAACGCCAACTCGATCGTTGTTTCGCACCGCAGACATCGCCAGTACCGCGGCGAGCTCGCTCGCCAGCTCGCTCTTGAATCGTCTCACCGTGCCGAATCGCTCAGAACCCGAGAGGTCGACGACCAACATCACTGTGAGCTCGCGCTCCTCTATGTACCGTTTGACGAATGGCCGTCGCATGCGCGCCGTAACGTTCCAGTCGATCGAGCGGACTTCGTCACCGGGCTGGTACTCACGCACCTCCGAGAACTCCATTCCCTGGCCTTTGAACACCGATCGGTATTCGCCGGTGAAAACGGAGTTGACCAGTCCGCGCGTCCTCAGCTCTATCAGCTTTACCTGACGCAGAATCTCAGGTGGCACTCCCATCGGTTTCTCGGGAGTGCGCTTTGGTGCTTCTCTGCGCCGGCGACGCCCAGCGAGAATTCCGATCACGGAACCGGAATCGCCTCCAGCACGCGGGCGACGATCTCGTCGCTCGTCACCTCTTCTGCTTCTGCTTCATAAGTGCGAAGGACTCGGTGACGCAGCACGTCCGGGGCGATTGCCTTCACATCGTCGGGTGTCACGAACGCCCGGCCGCGGAGAAACGCGTGGGCGCGGGAGCCCTGCGCCAGCGCTAGCGTTGCACGCGGGCTCGCACCGAATTCGATCAGCGGCTTTAGCTCGCCGAGTCCGGCCTGATCTGGATTCCGCGTCGCATGCACGATCTCGACGATGTAATCCACCACTCGCTCGTCGATGTACAATTCAGCGATGTGCCGGCGCATTTCGAGGATCTGTCTCGGCGCGGCAACTTGCTCAACAGGGATCGGTTCGCCGCTCGACATCCGCCGCAGTATTTCCTTCTCCTCTTCGCGCGACGGATAACCGACGTGCAGCTTGAGCATGAACCGATCGACTTGCGCTTCCGGAAGAGGATACGTGCCTTCCTGCTCAATCG
>QHVA01000156.1 GCA_003223425.1 Gemmatimonadota bacterium | reverse complement strand
GCCCGTCAATCTCACGCAACACAGCTACTGGAATCTTGCCGGTGATGGGACCCGTGACATTCTCGGGCACGAGCTCACCATCTACGCCGACTCGATGACGCCGGTGGACTCGACTCTCATTCCGATCGGGGAGATCTCCCCCGTCGCTGGCACTCCGTTCGATTTTCGGACGCCGATGCCCATCGGCGCGCGCATTGATCAGCGCCAGAACACCCAGATTCGCTACGGCGGCGGGTACGATCACAACTTCGTCCTCAACCGCGGCGGCAACGTGGGAGATGGCCTGGTGCACGCGGCGCGCGTCACCGAGCCGACAACCGGGCGCACGCTGGACATCTCTACGACAGAGCCGGGGATACAGTTCTACTCGGGGAACTTCCTCGATGGCAGCATCACTGGTAAGGCGGGGCACGTCTATCGCCACCGCTACGGACTAGCCCTCGAGACGCAACATTATCCCGACTCGCCCAACCATCCGAATTTCCCATCGACGATTCTGCGTCCCGGTCAGCAGTACCGGTCGCGCACGATCTTCGCGTTCGGAGTCGCACGGGCCGAGACCCACGCACCGGCGCGCGCAGTGTGGACAAGGGAACGCGCGCGTGCCTGGGCCGATTCCACGGGATGGCTGGTCGGCAGCAACTTCATTCCCAGCACTGCGATCAACCAGCTCGAGATGTGGCAGGCGGCAACGTTCGACCCGCGCACCATCGACCGCGAGCTCGGTTGGGCAGAGACGCTTGGGTTCAACACGATGCGTGTCTTCCTCCACCACCTCCTCTGGCAGCAGGACTCGATAGGCTTCCTGAATCGCGTGGACCAGTTCCTCACAATTGCCGACCGCCACCATGTCCGACCGATGTTCGTGCTCTTCGACGCGGTTTGGGATCCGATGCCGCACCTCGGCCCGCAGCGCGCACCGATCCCGCACGTACATAACTCCGGCTGGGTGCAGAGCCCCGGCGTCGTGGTCCTCTCGGACACAGCGCGCTTCGAACAGCTGCGTGGTTACGTGCAGGGAGTCGTCGGGCGCTTCGCGAAAGACCGGCGCGTGGTCGCTTGGGACGTATTCAATGAGCCCGACAACACGAACCGCCCGGCGTATGTCGCGTACGAGCCGCTCGACAAGGGAGCGCGCTCGTTCATTCTGCTGCGCAAGGCGTTCGCGTGGGCGAGAGAGATGAATCCGTCGCAGCCGCTCACGGCCGCGCCATGGAAGGGAGACTGGATCGATCCTAATCGCCTCGATCCGTTGACAGCGTACATGCTCGACAGCTCCGACGTCATCACCTTTCACAGCTACGACGACAGCGCGACGGTCGAGCGACTCGTAACGGCGCTCGAGCAATACGGCGGGGGGCGGCCGATCATATGCTCCGAGTACATGGCTCGTCCTCGCGGAAGCACTTTCAAGAGCATCCTGCCGATTTTCGCTGGGCGGCGCATTGGCGGATACAACTGGGGTTTCGTCGCCGGAAAGACCCAGACCATTTATCCCTGGGACTCGTGGTATCGGGAATACACGACGGAGCCGAAAGTATGGTTCCACGACATCTTCAGGAGCGATGGAACGCCTTACAGCGCGGCTGAAGTCGCGTTCATTCGCGCGCTCACGACCTCGATGAGATTACGGGGCTTGCAAAAGAGAGGTTAGATGTTCGCTGAGATAATTGCCTTCATCTGCACCGGCCTGTTCGCGGGGGCCGCGTTGTACGTGAGCGTCGTGGAGCATCCCGCGCGCATGTCATGCAACCTCGCTGTTGCGCTCGCCGAGTTCCGGCCGAGCTACCGGAGAGCGGCGGTGATGCAGGTAATTCTGGCGCTAATCGGAGTGGCGGGAGCGATCATCGCTTATTACTTCGGTCGCGGTACTGCGACTCTGGTTGCCGCGATCGTGCTTGCCACCGTAGTTCCGTGGACGCTGTTCGTGATAATGCCGATCAATCGGCAGCTGCTCGACGAGACCCGCACATCTGAAACGCCCGAGACCGACGTACTGCTCAAGAAATGGGGTCGACTGCACAACGTTCGCACCATTGCGAGCCTGCTCGCCCTCACGATTCTGGCAGCGAACATTGTCGGCTACATGTAACCGCGAGATCTGCCGCATACTCAAACGCGGATGTGATGACCGGCCGACTCGCCGTCCGCGAGCGATATTTGGCGCGTGACTCTAAAAAAATGGAGCTTCGCCGTTTTAGCTGCCTTCTTCGCGATCCTGTGTCTGGGTCTCGGATTCTGGCAGATTCGGAGACTGCAAGCACGGCAAGCGGCAAACGCGATTCTTTCCGGGCGGCGATTTGCGCCAGAAGTCAGCCTCGACTCGCTGCCTCCCGACACCGCCGAGGCGCATTTCCGCAGAGTTCATATCAGGGGGATCTACGATCACGGACAGGAGATCATCTACACTCTCCGCGGACGCAATGGATCTCCGGGCGTCAACATTCTGACGCCGGTGCTGCGACCCAATAAAGACACGGCCGTGCTGGTAAACCGTGGCTGGGTCTATTCGCCGGATGGCACCACCATCGACACAGGGCCCTGGCGAGAGGCCGACACCGTAAACGGCCATGGCTTCGTAGAGACCTTTCCAACGAAAGGTCCATTCCCGCCTCCCAATCCAACGCGACCAAGATCATTTCGCAGACTCGATCGGTCGGCCCTGGCGAAACTTTTTCCGTATCCGATCGCGAACTATTTCGTCGTTCTCACGGATTCAGCGGCGTCGCCGAGCGCTCCGCCGCGCGTAGAGCCTGCGCCTCTGGATGAAGGACCACATCGCATGTACGCAATCCAGTGGTTTTCGTTTGCGACGATCTCTATTATAGGACTTGTGATCTTCCTCAGACGCACATGAGTGAACCCGCAACTGGAGCAGTAAGCGAGAAAGAAGCGCGCGACGTAGCCGAGTTGGCGCGCGAGACCGAGTGGGCGCACCCGAGCTTCGTGCGCGAGCTGTTCCTCGGAAGATTCCGTCTCGATCTCATTCATCCGCATCCGCCGGCCGACCACGCGGAAGAAGCGCGGGCGAGACCGTTCATGGACAAACTGCGCGCCTTCATGGAGCGCGTGGATTCAGAAGAGATCGATCGCACCGGCGAGATCCCGGAGTCAGTCGTCCAGGAGCTCCGCGACATGGGCGCCTTCGGCATCAAGATCCCCCGCGAGTACGGCGGACTCGGTCTGTCGCAAATGAGTTACATCCGCGCGATAGAGATGGTGACGTCAAAGGACGGATCGCTTACAGCGCTGCTCTCGGCCCATCAATCGATCGGTGTTCCCCAACCGCTCAAACTGTTTGGCACCGAGGAGCAGAAGCGAAGATTCTTTCCTCGGCTCGCCAAAGGCGCTATCTCGGCGTTTGCTCTCACCGAAGTCGACGCCGGCTCAGATCCCGCCAACATGCGTTGCACGGCAACCCCGACGGAAGACGGGCGAAGCTTCATCATCAACGGCGAGAAGCTGTGGTGCACCAACGGAACGCGCGCCGAGCTGTTCGTGGTGATGGCGAAGACGCCGGACAAAGTGGTCGGCGGCAAGCCGCGCAAGCAGATCACTGCGTTCATCGTCGAGTCGTCGATGCCCGGCGTCGAAGTCGTGCATCGACTCCGGTTCATGGGACTCAAGGCACTCGAGAACGGCGTCATCCGCTTCACCAACGTGAAGGTTCCGCGCGAGAACATTCTTTGGGACGAAGGAAAAGGTCTCAAGCTCGCGCTGATCACATTGAACACTGGTCGGCTCACGATTCCCGCTGGTTGCGCCGGAGCTGGAAAGCAGATGGTCTCGATCGCCCGAAAGTGGTGCAACGAGCGCGTACAATGGGGCCAACCCATTGGCAAGCACGAGGCGGTCGCACAGAAGCTCGCGCGCATGACGGCTTACACTTTCGCGATGGAGGCAGTGGCCGAGTTGTCGGCGGCGCTCTATGAGAAGGGTGGCTACGACATTCGACTGGAGGCAGCCATCGCCAAGCTGTTCAACACCGAAGCGGGCTGGCGAATCATCGATGACACGATGCAGATCCGGGGCGGGCGCGGGTACGAGATGGCCGAGTCACTCGCTCGTCGTGGCGAGCCAGCGATTCCGATCGAGCGGGCGATGCGCGACTTCCGCATCAATCTGATCTTCGAGGGGTCATCCGAGATCATGCGGTTGTTCATCGCGAGAGAGGCGGTCGATTACCACTTCAAGCTCGCGTTCAACATCGTCAATCCGGAGTCGTCGCTGAAAGAAAAACTCTCAGCAATGGCAAACGCGACGCCGTTCTATCTGACGTGGTATCCGTCGCGCTGGCTGAACGCGTCGCGACTCAGACGATATGGCGAGTTCGGCAAGCTCGCGAGACACGTGCGCTACATCGAACGAACCACACGCCATCTCGGGCGCTCGATCTTTCACGCAATGGTTCGCTTTGGTCCAAAGCTCGAGCGCCGGCAAATGGTGCTGTTCCGCGCGGTAGATATTGGTGCGGAGCTGTTCGCGATGTCAGCAGCGTGCGCCAGAGCGCAGATGCTCTCCAGGCAGGGCAGGCCCGAAGCTGTCACGCTCGCCGACGCGTTCTGCATCGAGGCGCGCGACCGGATCAAGGTGCTTTTCGATCACCTTTTCGGTGCCAACGATCCGGCGATTTACAAGGTCGCGATGGAAGTTCTCCGTGGCGAGCACGCGTGGCTCGAGCAGGGAATCGTGTCGAGCGTTGCTTTTCGCGGCGTCGAAACCGCGCCGCTGCGACTGGCATCCACAGAACCGAAGCAGGGAGCCTTAAGCCGGGCAGCTTCTTAGCTCGCAGCTTCCATACACGCGTTAGGGAAAGCGACTGCAGACAAAAAGGCCGGATCACTCGATCCGGCCTTTTCAGTTGTTCGAGATCAACTAGGCTGCCGTCGCCGAGGCGACCGGCTTCGCGGTGTAGCCAATCACAAGCATCACGATCGCCAGCACGCAGTGTAGCCAGATGTCGGCGCCCGCGAGCGGAACAAAACCGAACCCATTCGGCGAGAGGAACCCCACGACAGTGAGCAGTGCGTAGAGAATTCCCACTATGATGAAGAATTGCTTCGATCCGCTCCAGCTTCGCGAAGCGGCGAGACCCCAAATTCCGAATATCAGGTGGACGATGTTGTGCAGCAGGTTGACGGGGAAGATCCCGAGCGCTTTCGCTGCGGTCGCCGGATCGGTGGGCTGCATCGACATTCCGCCGGACGCGAGGAAGCCGATGATCGCGACGATGATGAAGACGACGCCGAAAACTGCTGCCAGCTTCTGGATCGTGGTATTCATGCTGCGCATCTCCTGGTTGTTGGGTTGCGCGTCGGAAATCTGCTCCGCGCCGTCGGTAAAGTAGCGCGTCCGGGGTTTTCCGCCACGACGAGCGTGCGCCGAATGTTTGCGCGCGCCTTTGTATCTTCGCGCGATTCGGACACTCTGACTCAGCTCATAGTGCGGTCGGTCGGCGAGGATGTCCTCTTCGGCCGCACACTCGCTGCGGTGCCCGCAAGCGGGCGCCCCGAGCCCCTAACAGCGCTCCCTCGCTCTGCTCGGTCGGGGGTCTCCTGGTCGGTAACTGGGTGCCTCCTACGAGGACCCCCTCCGACGGACCGAGCGCGACCATCCAAATACTACAAGAGAGTTCCGCGAAGAATTAGGAGCGCGACGTAGAAGTAGATCGAGAGACCGGTAACGTCGACGAGTGTTGCGACGAAGGGCGCGGAAGCGCTCGCGGGATCGAACCCGAGCTTTTGCAACACGAACGGCAACATCGAGCCAGCCAGCGAGCCGAAGGTCACGACACCAACCAGCGCCAGGCCGATAGTGATTGCGAGCAGGTTCGGATGTGGGTACTGACCGATTCCAAGATGTTGCCACAACAAAATGCGGACGATTCCCATCAGTCCGAGAATTGCGCCAAGCACCAGACCAGATGGCAGCTCTCGGAGCGCGATCCTCCACCAGTCGCGCAACTTTATTTCTCCGAGCGCGAGCGACCGGATGATCAGAGACGTCGCCTGAGATCCTGAGTTTCCGCCCGAGCTGATGATGAGCGGTACGAAC
>QHVA01000145.1 GCA_003223425.1 Gemmatimonadota bacterium | reverse complement strand
TGCGACCACGGCTGCGCCTTCTGCGCAATTCCGCTCATGCGCGGCAAGCACCGATCGTTCGCCCTCGACGAGGTCGTGCGCGAGGCGCAGCTGTTGGAGCTGCAGGGGGCGCGCGAGCTCAATCTCGTGGCTCAGGATCTCGCCCACTACGGCCGCGACCGAAATGACGGAATCAAGCTGCCCGACGTACTCCAGGCACTGGTCGCCGGGACATCGATTCCGTGGATTCGCATGCTCTACCTGTACTCCGCCGGAATTACCGACCGTTTGCTCGATGTCGTCGCGCGAGAGGATCGCGTACTGCCGTACCTCGACATGCCGATTCAGCACGGCTCTGATCTTGTTCTCGCGCGCATGCGGCGTCCGGAGAGAAAGCGAACTATTCGCGAACGCGTCAACAAATTCCGCGGCGCCGTTCCGAATGTCGCGATTCGCACTACCTGTATCGTTGGCTTTCCCGGCGAGACAGAGCAGCAATTCGAGGAGCTCCTCGAGTTCCTCGAAGAGATGCAATTCGAGCGTGTCGGCGCGTTCACCTATTCGGCGCAGGAGGGAACGCGCGCAGCGCAATACCAGGACGACGTCCCTGAGACTGTAAAGCGCGAGCGACTGGAGAGGTTGACGGAGCTTCAGCGGATGATCACAGCCGAGAAATACGAATCACGCACTGGTCGCACCGCTCTCGCCCTGGTCGACCGGTCCCATCAAGAGCTTGGCACTTCGCAAGCGCGACTCCCCTGGCAGGCTGATGACATAGATGGCGTAACGCAGATCGACGTAGCGCTACCGCCGGGTACGATCGCCGAAGTTGCAGTGGAAGAAGTCGTCGACGATTACGACTTTCAGGCGTCCGTGATTCGCGTTGCGCAACCCCTCGGGGTGCCGGAGAGACATCGTGTAACTCGTCAGCTTCCAATCAAGCAGGTGACGATCGGCAGTTACGGACGCTGATGCGCAGTTCGTTTGCATCGACTCGGCACATGACCAACGTAACGCGCTCGGCCGAAGTAATGGCGCGTGCGCGCGATCTCTTTCCAGGGGGAGTGAGCTCGCCCGTACGCGCCTTTCGCGGAGTTGGAGGAGAGCCGATCGTGGTTGCGCGCGGCGAGGGAGCGCGGATCTGGGATGTCGATGGCAACGAATACATTGACTTCGTTCTCTCGTGGGGACCTCTGATTCTCGGACATGCATCCCCAATTGTGCTCGATGCGCTCGACAGCGCGATGCAAAACGGAACCAGCTTCGGAATGCCAACGGAGCTCGAGGTGCAGCTCGGCGAGTTGATTCGACAGCGGATGCCCCACCTCGAGATGATGCGCTTCGTTTCGAGCGGAACCGAGGCGACGATGAGCGCGATACGGTTGGCGCGCGCATTCACGGGTCGGGACGCAGTGCTCAAGTTCGATGGATGCTACCACGGACACGCTGACTCTTTCCTCGTTCGTGCTGGCTCCGGCGTAGCGACGCTGGGACTGCCGGATTCGCCGGGCGTTCCCGCCGAGCTGGCTGCACTGACCCTGACTGCACCCTTCAACGATCTGGAGGCTACGACGCGGCTCGTGCGTGATAATAAGCGCGGAGTGGCAGCAATAATCGTGGAGCCGATCGTCGGCAACTCGGGTTTTATTGTTCCGGATCGGGGTTTTCTCGAAGGTCTGCGAGCGCTGGCGGATAGCGCCGGCGCGCTTCTCATCTTCGATGAGGTTATGACGGGCTTCCGCATTGCACCCGGCGGCGCAAAGGAGCGTTTCGGAGTCACTGCTGATCTTACGACGCTCGGCAAAGTGATTGGTGGCGGTTTGCCGGTCGCGGTTTATGGGGGGCGTCGCGACATCATGGAGCGTGTCGCGCCGTCAGGTCCTGTGTACCAGGCGGGCACGCTCTCCGGGAATCCGCTGGCGATGGCGGCGGGTGTCGCGACGCTTACGGCGCTGACGCCGGCCCTTCACGCCAGGATCGAGAAGCGAACCAGCGCGCTGGTCGAAGGTTTGCAAAAGATCGGGGATGATCTCAGCGTTCCGCTCACGGCCGGATGCGCCGGCTCAATGTGGGGATTTTTTTTCAGTAGCAAGCCTGTTCGGAATTTCACGGACGCGAAGGCATCGGACGTGAAACTATTTCGCCGCTTCTTTCACGCCGCTCTCGACCGAGGAGTGTATTTGGCGCCATCTCCCTTTGAGGCGTGCTTCATGTCGGCCGCTCACGGCGATGCGGAAGTGGAGAGCGCGCTGGACAGGTTGCTAGGAGCGATGGAGGCTGCCGTTGCCTAACGCCGACTGGCTTCGTCGACCGGCTACATGGATGGTCGTGTCCACCCTCGTTGGGGTGGCTGCTTGCGTTTCGCTTTCGTCGCCTCGTGGCGGAGGAGGCGGGAACGTTCCTGTCGTGCGCGGTGCGTACAAGAGTGGCGCTAGCCAACTTGTCCGGATTCTCCTTGCACCCGATAGCTCTGAGCCCCGTATTTCGGGGACAGGCGAGTGGGGCGTATTCGAACCGGGAAAGAGCTCACCGATCGCGCGGTTCCAGCCGAACCAAGACCTAACCATACGAATCTTTCAGGACTGTAATTCGGTTGGTTATTGCACCATGAACTTTGCCGTTACACCCACGGTCAATCTCACCACGAATAAAGATTCCGTCATCATCCGTCCCTTGCGTGAGGATTCTTTCATCACCTGGAATGGAAAGCGATACCGCGGAGAGATCGTGCTTGCACGAGGCGATTCGGGTCTGATAACTGTAAATCGGCTGACAATGGATTCCTACCTGCGCGGCGTCGTCCCGCTGGAGATCGGAAATCGGACCGCGGCGGAGTTCGCAGCGGTGGAAGCACAGGCGGTTGCTGCGCGCACCTACGCCTACAAGCATCTCACGACATCGCGCGCCTTCGACATGTACTCCACCGTTCAGGATCAGGTCTACGGCGGAGTCGACGCGGAAAAACCGCAATCCGACTCCGCGATCATGACCACGGCAGACGTCGTCGTTCTCTACAACGGGCAGCCAATCAGCACGCCTTATCACTCGACTTGCGGCGGAAGCACCGCCGCGGTCACCGAAGTGTGGTACAATCAGCCCGACGAGCCTTATCTCAGACCCGTGAGTGACAGAATTCCGGGCACCGACCACTACTACTGCGATCCGTCACCTCGTTTCAGCTGGACGCAAAGCTACGATGCGGCGGGACTTCGGACGGTGATGGAGAAGTATCTCGCGGCTTATACCAACGCCCCAAAAACCAACCTCGGCAAGATTACGGACGTTAGAGAGGCGGGACGTACGCCGTCGGGCAGAGTCGCTGCGCTCACCGTGCAGACAGAAAGCGGCAGCTATACTCTGCGTGGCAATGACATCCGATTCGTGTTACGCGATCCGAAGGGTGCGATCCTCAACAGCACATACTTCACGTTCACAAAGGATACGGGCGGCGGAGAAGTCACGAATCTCACGGTAAACGGACGCGGGTACGGCCATGGAATCGGAATGTGCCAGTGGGGCGCGATCGGACGCGCGCGAGCCGGCCAGAACTATCGTACGATTCTAGAGACTTATTACCCGGGGACGACGATTGGCCGAATCGCCGGTTAGCACCAAAGACTCGAAAGCAACAAAGGACGTCCGCCTCGGGCTCGTCGGCGCTGGGGCAATTGCGCAACTGGCGCATCTCCCGGTGCTGTCGAAGATCAAAGGCGCGCAGCTCATTGCGCTCTGTGACAACGACGGACCGAAAGCAAGCGCGATCGCGGAACGGCTCAAGGTCCCGGATGTGTTCACCGACATCGAGGACCTGCTCGAGCTCGATCAGGTCGATGCGGTCGTCATTGCCACGCCGAATCACCTGCACGAGCCGCACGTTCTGCGCGCGCTAAAGTCCAAGGTCGACGTGTTATGCGAGCGCCCACTTTCGCTCACCTCGCGCGGCGTCGATCGCATTCTCGCCGCCGCTAAGCAGGCCGGGCGAAAAGTCGTCGTCGGCAACAACCATCGTTTCCGCAGCGACGTCCAGCAGCTCTATCGCTTCCTGCAGGGTGGCGAGCTCGGACGCCTCATCGGTGTGCGGTCGGGTCAGTATCAGTTCGCGACGAGTCGCACAGGTTGGCGGTTCAGAAGACCCGAGGCTGGTGGCGGAGCTTTCTTCGAGCATGGTTATCCGCTCGTCGATTTGGCGCTTTGGGTTGCCGATTTTCCCGAACCTGTGCGAGTTAGTGCGCACATGGATCGTGCCCGCGGCGCCGGCACGGTTGAAGACTCGATGCTGGTGCACGTCGAATGCGCCGGCGGAATCAGCCTCAGCTTCGATGTGTCGTGGTCTTACGTCGGGCAGGAAGAACGGTGGTGGTTCGAGGTACTCTCGGGTCGCGGAAGCGCCCGCCTGGCGCCGCTGCGCGTGGTCAAGATGCTGAACGGCAAACCGACTGATGTGTCGCCGAGTGGAGCAGCGGCGCGCGAGAGTGTGTTCCTCCAATCGTACCGCGCGGAGCTCGCGCATTTCATTGCCGTGGTGAATGAGACGACGCCCTATGAGCCGCCCGATGATCAGTTGGCTGTGATCAAGTTGATGGAGGCGATCTACAAAGCCGCGGAAGAGGGCAAGGAAGTTCGTCTGTAGAACGTGAGACGATAAACCGTCCACCACACCGCCAAATTGATCGGAAGAGCGAGCGCTATGATCTCTCCATTTCGCTGATCGAAGAACGGAATCCCCTGCGCGACGAATCCGAACAAAGAAAGCGCCGCGATGAATCCGGCGAATCTTACCGCTCTCGAAACCGCGCGCAGTCCATAGACGGACAACGGAATCAGCACGACCAGAACGATCGAAAGCGGATTGAAGTGCATCAGGTTTTCGTTCCGTCCCATGAAGTAGTGCTTAGTGAAGAACCACGCAAAGAGGAGAGCGAGTCCGCTGATACCCGCGATGAGACTCCACAGCGTTGCCAGGCCAGTCGCGGCAAATAACGCGGCGCGATGTCCTCCCTCGGCGCTTCTCACCAGCACAACCAGCAGGGCAGCGACCACAATCCCAACCGCGACAAACAACGGCAGATAGTTCGGGGGAGACGATGGCTCGGGGGCGCGGCCCGCGGTGAATAGCACCGATTCCGATCGCACCAGCGAAATCTGCGATCCGGTGCTGTCGCTGATCCTCACTGACCGGAGATCATTGGCCATTCGTACCGGAAGAAACATTTCGTCCCACACGGAGATGGGTTTGTCAGCAGGATGGCCGAGTGCTAGAGTGATGCCGGTATAGAGTGGAATATCGCCGGTCATTAATCGCTGTGTGTGCCAGCGGTAGGTTCCCGACGTCATTCTGGATACAGTCGCTGTCTGGAGCTGGCCACCCAGTCCGTGGTCGAGCGCATCTCGAAGGCGCGTGGAGCAGTTGTCGCGATAATAGTCGTAACGATAAAACTTATTCTGGGGTAGTGCGTTCCACTGCACGAACTGCTGTAGCTTCAGTCGCTGTGCGGGAGAGAAGTTGAGCTCCTGGGATAGAATCGATCGGTTGCGTGCCTTGTAGTATCTGAGCATCGCGGCGAGGTCGATGCCTTCCATCCAGTAGCGGGTGTCACCGGTTACGAATCGCCACACAAAATGCGGCTGATTGAAATCGAACATTCCCCAGTTATAGGTAATGTCGGTGCCGCTCGCGCGATCTCTGATCCAAATCGCGTTGTGTCCAAACCGTTCCCACACCACGTCGCCCCAGCCGAACGTGAGGAGGTACACCGTGAGGTTCGAGCCGGGCTCGGTCGACGGACTCGTCGTGGATGGTGTCGCAGCAGCGCTTTGCGCGGCCTGGGCGTGCAGAGGTAAGCTCAGTGCGGAGCCAAGCGTCAGCGCGACGATGAACGTTCGTCCTCCCATCGCCGAAAGATGCACTTTGAAGGGCGTTCCTACGAGTGTGCGCTAGGCAAAAAAAGGCACCCGCCAAGTTGGCCTTCCCTACAAAAAAAGAGGACCCGCCAATCGGCGGGCCCTCCTGTGTTACTTGGTGCTTAGCGACTGTGAGCCGCCATCTTCTCGCTCTCGCGCTGGGAAGTTGTTGTCGATTTGTGGCCGGAAGTTTTTCCGGTCATTTGCTGATTCGAAACATTCCCGCTTCCCACCGCGGCTTGCTGTTTCTGCTGCATTGCGCCACCGATCTGAATACGCTTCGGCTGT
>QHVA01000137.1 GCA_003223425.1 Gemmatimonadota bacterium | reverse complement strand
TTCCTACACGAGGAACGCTCTGAAGTGTCGGAATATCCTTTTCTCGTATCGCGCGGATGAGACGGTTGGCCGAGAGGGCCGACAACAGCCCGATCGCCAGCGCGGGCCCGACGCCATTGGCGGTGAGCAGCTTCTCGAACAACCGCTTCTCGAACACGCTCGCGAAACCGAACAGCTGCCACGAATCTTCCTTCACGACCAGCGACGTGTGGAGCGCTATGTCTTCGCCGAGGCGTGGCAGCGTCTCGTACACGCTAAGAGGAATCGTCAGCTCGTAGGCGACTCCGCCGCTGGTCATGACCTCGAGTGAGTCGAGATCCTTTGCGACGAGCTTGCCTTCGACCCGCGCGATCAACGCTCGGATCTCCTTACGTCCACCGGTACCGGTGGCACCGCCAAACGTCGCGGACGCTCAACCACGACCCTGGCAGGAAATCGCACCGACTCGATCTTCGGAAGATCCGGCATCAGTGCGTATGCTAACGCCGCCGCTACTCCGTCGGCCGCGTCGGTCGGCTGCGGCGCTGATTTCAATCGCAGCAAGCGTGTCACCATGAATTGAATCTGCAACTTGGTTGCGGCACCGGTGCCAGCCACTGCTTTCTTGATCTCCGCCGGCGGATATTCGTGGATCTCGAGACCGGCGTGCGCTGCGGCGAGAAGAATCACCCCGCGCGCGTGCCCGAGCACCACCGTCGTACGCACGTTGCGTGCGTAGAAAATGTCCTCGATCGAAAGAACGGTCGGCTTGTGACGGCGAATAAGCTCGATAATTCCGTCATGAATCTCGGCGAGCCGCTGCGGCAAATCATCACGCGGCTTGGTGCGGATCACGCCACACTCGACGAGAGTGAGCGGATTGCGGCCTTCCTTACGAACTATTCCGTAGCCTGTGACCGCGGTGCCGGGGTCGATCCCCAGTACGACGATGGGTGCGGCATCACGCACTGGACATTTGCTCGACGTCCATGTCGAAATTGGCCGAGACCTTCTGCACGTCGTCGAGATCCTCGAGCTCTCGGAATGAACGTCACTTCGGATTCGACAATCTCAATCCGTGCTTTCTTGAGAGCATCCTCAACGGTATGAAGTCCGTGGGGATCGGTCGTGACGACATACTGATTGTCTTCGGCCTTGAAATCTTCGGCGCCACCATCGAGCGCGATCTCGAGAACGCTGTCCTCCTCGTACTTGGTGCCGTCGATGTATATCTGGCCCTTACGGTCGAACAGATAGGACACCGAATTCGGCGGCCCAAGATTTCCGCCGAGTCGGGTGAGCCTGTGCCGAATCTCGGCTACCGTACGAGTAGGATTGTCACTCAAAGCGGATATGAGTATCGCGACGCCGCCCGGACCGTAGCCTTCGTAAGTCACTTCCGTATAGTGGACTCCTTCGAGCTCACCAGTGCCTTTCTTGATCGCGCGCTCGATGTTCTCCTTCGGCATCGACTTGGCCTTGGCGGCGTCGATCGCCGTTCGCAGTCGCGGATTGTGGTCGGGGTCGCCGCCACTGAGCTTGGCGGCCATAGTGATCTCACGAATGAGCTTCGTGAACTGCGCACCGCGCTTGGCGTCGGTCGCCGCCTTGTAATGCTTGATCTGCTTCCACTTACTATGACCGGCCATAATCAGATCGGGTGAAATTGTGTCACGCTGGGTCGCACCTGTCCCGTGGGTGGCGACCCGAACAACTCCTGTAACAGCGCGTTCAGCTCCAAGCGTGATGCCTCATCTAACTGCGCGGATGCTGCTTTGACAAGATCCAGAAAAGCGGTCGCACAGCGCGCGCGATCCAATCCATTTATAGCGCCGAAAATGCCGAACGCGGTCGACCTTATCCCGCTCGGAACCGCGAGAGAGGACAGCCATTGTTTTGTGTTCTCGGTGCGCTCGACCACGAGCTCCCTCGACATCTCGTAAGGAGGGAGAATCCCAGCGCAGAGTCGGCCCAGTTGCAGACACGCGACCACAGTCTCCCTGTCGCCGCCCAACGATGCCCGCCCCGACAGCGCGGTTAACGCGCGGAACCGAAAAGTGGGGGTAGCAAGAGCGTAAGGGGGCAGCTGGCCGAGCACACTCCGAATCTAGGCACGGACTCGACCCTCGGCTACATTCCGGCTTATGGCCGTGCCGGTCCTTAACCCCCCAAAATCGATACTCTGGGTGGACGATGAAGGTGAGCTATTGGAGCCTCACCGCATCTTCCTTCGCTCCAAAGGCTATACCGTAGAGTGGGCGTCCAACGCCGACGACGCGGTAGAGCTCCTGAGGCGTCGGGCTCGAAGTCTATCGCGACGTGCGCGAGATCGCGCCGACTCTTCCCGTGGTGATGGTGACCAAGAGCGAGGAAGATTCGACGCTCAAGGAAGCGATCGGCGCCAACGTCCGCGATTATCTCGTCAAGCCGATCAACCCGCGACAGGTGTTGACGGTAGTGACGCGGATTCTCGAGGGACCGCGCATCCGACAGCAGGCCATCGCGCGCAGTTTCGTGGAAAGATTTCGCGCGATCGAGCTGGAGCGCGATCGCAATCTCGATTGGCGCGGATGGATTGACCGCTACGACGAGCTAATGCGCTGGGATGTGGACCTCGCTGCCGCCGGCGAGATGGGGCTCTACGAATCGCTGCAGGGTCTCTACCCCGACATGCATCGCGAGTTTGCGACGTACATCAAGGAGCATTATCCGAGCTGGCTGAAAAATCTCCAGGGCAACAGGCCTCCGCTCTCAATTGACATCGTCGCCGAATTCCTGTTGCCGATAATCGACCGCGACAAAGCGGCGGTGTTCATCGTCGTCGATTGTCTGCGACTGGACCAGTGGCGGGTGCTGGAGCCTCTGCTCGCACCCTACTTCGACGTCGAGACTACCCACTACTTCGCGGTGTTGCCGACGGCGACTCCGTATTCGCGGAACTCGTTGTTCAGCGGACTTTTTCCCGGCGAGATTGCGGCGCGCCTTCCCGATTGGTGGGGAAACGCCGATCGGGAGGACGAATCACTCAACGCGCACGAGCGGGAGCTGCTCGAATCGCATCTCGACGAGCTCTGTGGGAAGACGCCGGTCCGCTATCAAAAGATCTCTACCTCAGCCAACTCCGACGAGCTCGAGCGACATCTTGGCACCGCCATCGGACCGGAGGGCGTGAGCGCGTTCGTGTTCAACTTCGTCGACCTCCTGACGCACGGACGCAGCGAGTCGCAAATACTATATGAAGTGGCGCGAGATGAGATCGCGCTGCGGCAAATAACGCGGCAATGGTTCCAGCGCTCAGCTCTGTTCAGCGTCCTCAAGGAAGCGTCGCGACGGAAGATCTCGGTCCTGCTCACCACCGATCACGGATCGATCCACTGCAACACTCCCGCGACCGTCTACGCCAAGCGCGATGCGAGCGCGAATCTCCGCTACAAATTCGGTGAAGATCTGCGGGCCGAGCGGCCGGACCAGGCGCTGCTGTTCCCGAATGAGGACATGCTGCGACTGCCGCGTCGCGGCGCCGGCGGCAACACTCTGCTCGCGAGCGGCGATTGTTTCTTCGTCTATCCGACCAAGCTGCGCGAGTACCAGAGCCGTTATCGCGGATCGTTCCTACACGGCGGCGTGACGCCCGAAGAAGTAATTCTCCCGCTGGCGCTGCTCACTCCGCGCCGGTAAATCGATTGCGGGAACTGCGAATCAACTTTCGATAAGGCGAGCAGGCCCACAACGGTGATTTGGATTCAGTGAAGACGCCAATCTATAGAAGGCTTCTCCCCTATCTGCGCCCTCACGCCTGGCGCATGGCGATTACGATCGTTTGCAACCTGCTTGCGGCGTTGCTCGATGGTTTCGCGATCGCGCTGCTGATTCCGTTTCTCAACATCCTGTTCCATCAGCCGTCGACGTCACTCAAGTCGGGGTGGGTCGCTAAGCTCCTCAACGCGACGGTGGGAAGTCAGATCATTCCCGGCGACGAGATGCGCTCGTTGCGGAACGTCATTCTGCTGGTTCTGACCGCGGTCCTGCTGAAGAATCTGCTGGTGTGGATCGCCGGGCAGTTCGGCGCGACACTGCAGGAGTACGTGACGCGCGATCTCCGCAACTCCGTTTATCGACATCTCGCGCATCTCCCGCTCGGCTACTTCACTCAGATGAAGGCGGGCCAGATTCTGTCGCGCGTGATCAACGACACTTTCGAGACGCGCCTGATCCTTACCCAGATTGTGACGCAATCGCTGCAGAGCGCATCGCTCGTCATCGTCTACATTGCGATTCTGTTCAGCATTTCGTGGAAGCTCTCGCTCATTGCTCTCATCATTCTGCCGCTGCTCGGATTTTCGCTGCAGCCGATGCTCAAGAGACTAAGGCGTGGGAACCTCCGCCGAGGAAATGTTCATGGTGAGATGACGAGCGTGCTGCAAGAGACGATCAGCGGCATTCGTCTCGTCAAGGCATCTGGTACCGAGAGCTACGAGGAATCGCGGTTCGCCGATGGGAGCAACAAGTACGCGCGCAGCAGCCTCAAGCTTACGCGACTCGCTTTATTGGCCCCGCCGGTGACGGAGATCATCGGCACTCTGATCGCAGTGCTGGTGCTTTGGATTGGCGCCTGGCAGGTGCTGAAAAGCGGGACAATGACAGGTGCAACGCTGCTCGCATTCCTCACCCTTGTTTTACGATTGCTCCAGCCGTTGAAGCAACTCTCGCAGATGCGCACCACCGCGCAGTCGTCACTCGCGTCCGCTGAGAGGTTGTTCGAGATCCTGGACTCGCCGGCGGAATTTCAGCGCGACCGTGGTACCAGAGAGAAAGCGGCCTTCGAGCGAGATCTGCGCTTCGAGAACGTCAGCTTCTCATACGGAGACGCGCCGGTTCTCTCCGGCATCAATCTGACCGCTCCCAAGGGAGAAGTAATCGCGCTCGTTGGGCCGAGTGGATCGGGAAAGAGCACGCTGGTGGATCTGATTCCGCGATTCTACGAGCCGACGGAAGGAACGATTCTTCTGGACGGAATCGACACGCGAGAGATCAAGCTTCCCGCGCTCCGCGCGCTAACCGGGATCGTGAGTCAGGAGACAGTCCTCTTTCACGACACCGTACGCAACAACATCGCCTACGGAGCAGCCGACCAATACACGCAGACGCAAATCGAAGCGGCGGCAGTGGCAGCCAACGCGCACAGCTTCATCATGGAGCTGCCACGAGGCTACAATACTCTGCTCGGCGAGCGGGGAACGAGGCTTTCCGGCGGCCAGCGACAGCGTTTGGCGATCGCGCGGGCCTTGCTCACCGACCCGCCAATCCTCATTCTCGATGAAGCCACGTCCGCGCTCGACACGGAGTCTGAACGACTGGTGCAGGAAGCGGTCGACCGGCTGTTGAGGGGAAGGACGGTGTTTGTGATCGCGCACAGACTATCCACGATTACGCACGCGGATCAAATAGTGGTTCTCGAGCGGGGGGAGATCGTGGAGCACGGGACGCACGCCGAGCTGCTGGCGAAGCGCGGCGCGTACTCGCGACTCTATGCGTTGCAATTCGGTGGCGCGAATGGAGAAGGCGATGCCGCGCCCTCGTCCACGCCCGGCCGAATGGCTCCTTCAGCAGGGTAACCAAGAGTGCACGTTCTGTTTCTTCACTCTGCTCGCGAATGGTCGGGCACCGCCCGCCTGTTCGCGAGAGCTGCACGCGGTATCTCCGAGCGTGGCGCAAAGGTGACGCTGTTGGTGACGCCGGACAGCAACGTGCATCTGGCGGTGTCACCGCGTCGAGATCCCGGCCAGCCCCGTCACACGCCAATTCCCGAACCCTTTGAGATCATCCCTTTTTCCACCGAAGGTTTGTTTTTCGCGGCGGCGAGACGCTTGAGAAAGATTTTTCGGCGCTGGGACGCGGATGCGATCTTCGTCACCACAGATCGCGAACACCTGATTGCGGCGACAGCGTGCTGGATGAGTGGGAACGGGTCAGTCGTCCGCTGGACTCCGGCGGGCCAAGTACTCGAGATGGGTATCATGGGACGCTGGGCATCGAGGCTGGCAAAGACTGCGTATCTCTTCGCCAGCGAGACCGATCGGAGTGCAGCGAGCGTTCCGAAAAATGCGATTGACTCGTCGGTTGCTGAAATTGGAGTCGATGTCTCGACCTACCCAACGGACGGGTCCAGAGCGCCGACAGCTGAGGGCGATTCGGCGAGCGATCAGAAACAGACCGAGCCGCTCAAGTACATCGTCTGTGTCTACGATCCGACTTCGCGAGGACGCGCTGCGACAGCGATCCGCACGGTGTCGATGCTGTCGCCGAGGCATCCGAATCTGAGGCTGATCATTGTCGGACCCGGGTCGGACGACGAAGACCTGCGGATGCAGGCCGCCGCGTTACGGGTATTGCACCTGGTGAGCTTCCTGGGCGAGCGCGACGATGTGATCAACCTGATGCGGGACGCGCATTTGGGTTGGGTCGTCGCCGACGCGGATACCGGTGCCTATGGCATTCTCGACTTGATGGCGCTTGGAATTCCCACGGTGGCGAGCGAGGATGGCGTTGCTCAGCGCTACATCGCGAACGGAATCAGTGGGGCGCTTTACCCGCCGGACGACTCCGCGTCCACCGCCGCCACCGTTGCCGGAATGCTGTTGAGCGAGGACGACCGCGAGACGATGGGGAAGGCCGCGCGAACGAGAGTCGCCAGAGAGTTTCCGGAGACGGAGATGATCGAAGGCTTCGATCGCGCCGCCAACAACGCCCGCATGCGGGGCCGTCGTTAGAGGTGAGCAGCTCGTCACGCGGCTCCTCCGACGTAACGGCGGTGATCGCGGCTCACAATGAATCCGCGAACATCGAAGCCTGCATCGCGAGCGTCGAATGGGCGCGCGAAGTAATCGTAGTCGAGAACGATTCGCTGGACGATACGATCGATCGCGCGCGCAGCGCCGGCGCGACGGTGATCAGCCCGAAGTTCACCACGATCGGAGCGTCACGTAACAAGGGGATCGAAAGGGCGAAGAGCAGCTGGATCTTGGTTCTCGACGCCGACGAGCGTTGCACCCCCGAGCTGGCAGAAGAGATAAGGAAAGTCGTTGCGCAGCCGGGCTCTACATCCGCCTTCCGCGTTCCGCGCCGCAATTTCTTCCTCGGCAAGGAGATACGTCACGGCGGTTGGGGCGGGGGGAGCGACAAGCCGATCCGTCTGTTCAGGCGCGAGCTGCGCTACAACGCGAGTTTGGTGCATGAGCACGTCGATGTGACCGAAGGCTCGATTGGAGAAGTCAGGAATAAGCTCCTCCATTACACCTACGCCTCCCTGGATCAGTATTTCGAGAAGTTCGATCGATACAGCCGGTGGTGGGCTGAACAGAATTTTGCGAAAGGGCGGCAGAGCACGGCAGCTGCGATACTTTTCAAGCCGCCGGCGAAGTTCGTCGGCATGTATTTCTTCAGGGGCGGTTTTCGCGATGGCGCTCGCGGACTCGTCCTCGCCTGTCTGGCCGCCGCTAGCGTGATGGCCAAGTACGCGCGACTTTGGGAACGATCGGTACGTCGTGAACGCTGAGGGTCCGCACTGGTTTGAGAGTTCTCATCATCGGTAGCAATCACCGTTGGCGGATGGAGAAGTGCACCGAGCGCGCTCTCAAAAGGGACGGTCACAAGACTCTCGTTATCGACGACAAGCGCGCGAACCGCGTGATCGGCCGCAAGCTCACGCAGAAATGGGCGCTGTCACAGTCGCGCCGGTTCAAGGCCGACTTCGTCATCCTCGGCAAGTGCCACGGTCTCGACATCGATACGGTGCGAACGATCATCGAGGGCAAGCCGAACTGCATGTGGTACCACGATCCCCAATGGTACAAGAGCACCTATCGTCCCGACATCGCGCACATCATAGCTGTTGGAAAGCTGACGCAGACTTTCTTCGTGTCTGGTTTCGAGGCCGAGTGGAGAGCCCTGGGCCTGCCCGCCAAATTTCTGCCGTCTGCCGCGGATCGCGATATCAAGCCAGTTCCGTCGAGGAAAGCCTTCCATTCGGACGTGAGTTTCATTGGTACTGGTTACGACGCGGCGCGCGCGCAATTCCTGCTCAAGGTTGCCAAGAAGTACGATCTGAAAGTGTGGGGCAAAGGCTGG
>QHVA01000036.1 GCA_003223425.1 Gemmatimonadota bacterium | reverse complement strand
CCACCCCGCGACCTGGTCGTTGATGCTCATCAACCTACTGCCTGACTTCTTCGCAGTTCACAACAGTACAGACCGTGTCGCCGCCTATCTCCGCTACTTCGAAACCCACCGCCGCTTCCTAGAAGCCTACTGGCACAACTACGTCCTGGATCCGGCAGGACCCCATTTTCTGGAAGTCGTTCGCTCTGCCGCACTTGCGAGTCGTGTCGACCTACGTACCATGCTCGAGAGAATCGATGTAGTCTCTCTCGCCAGAAACACAGAAGAGCAATGTCGTACTCTCTTCGACATGGACATGGATGTCGATGTCGTGTTGATGGTTGGTGTCGGTGCCGCGAATGCCGGCGAGCTCGTTGTCGAGGGAAAGGGAGTCGCCTTCGTGTGCCTGGAGCATTTCACGAGCGTGACGAATCCGGAGACCCAGGGCCTGGGGCTCGATCCTGAATTGATTCCACTCTGGCTGGCCCACGAGATCGCGCACACCGTCCGCTACACTTCCCCAGCCAGTCGAAGCGAGATGAAGCAGCTGATCGACGACGCTGGGGGTTACTACTCCTACTGGGAGACGGGTCGACGTGCCACTCTCCGCGAACTCATGATAAATGAAGGTCTGGCGACCCTCGCCTCACGGGCAATCAGCCCGGGTCATGCCGCCTGGGAGTACTACGGCTATACAAGACGGGAGTACGCCAGCGTTCGTGAGCTCGAGCCTGTGATGACGAGAGCGCTCAACAATGATCTCGATCGTGCGGGTTTGGGGCTGCGTTTAAGGTATCTCTCTGGCGGAATGAGTGACGATGCCCGAACGGTCGACCGTCATGTCTTCCCTGAGCGGAGTGGCTATTTCCTGGGGACCCGTATGGTCGAGCCAGCTGTTAACGCACGAGGCCTGTCGTGGGCGATTCGCGCCAGTGCTGGAGAAATCACGTCGATCGCGAGCTCTGCTGCCGCCTCGGCTTGAGCTTATTTCCCCACACAGAAAGAGCTGAATACCTGGTCGAGCACGTCCTCGACATCCACGGCGCCAATCAATTCTTCGAGCGCAAAGACAGCAGTCCGGAGATGGACCGATGCCACCGTGGCCGGAAGTTTCTGCTCGCACCAAGCACCCAGAAACTGGTCGACTTCCGAGCGAGCTGAACTTATCGCTTGCCGATGACGCGCCCTCGTGAGCAGAGGGACATCGGGGGAAATTTCTCCGTGCAGTGAATCCAGTCCATCGTCGATCGCACCAAGCAGGTCCTGAAGCCCACTGCCAGTCTCAGCGCTCACCGGGATTGAAGTCCTTGAAGATCGGTATTCATGGCGTCCAGTGACTAAATCAGCTTTCGTCCGTACTGGGATGATTGATGCCGTCGACTGACTGGACACCAGACTGATTGTCTCCTCGAGGCTTCCGGGATCTTCAGCACAGGCGAGCACGATATGCGCACTGGCCAGGTAGCGCTCGCTTACCTCGACGCCCAGACGCTCGATTCGATCCTCAGTTTCGCGCAGCCCGGCAGTATCGACTAGGCGTAGCGGCCACTTGCCACTGTCGATTACCGCCTCCAGAGCGTCGCGGGTGGTACCCGGAATTTCGGTCACGATCGCGCGCGACCTACCCAGAAGCGCGTTGAAGAGAGAGGACTTACCAACGTTCGGCGGGCCGGCGATAACGACAACTGCACCTTCGCGAATAACCTCGCCAACAGGTGCTGTTTCGAGAAGCAGCCCGAGAGATGTCAGAATTTCTGTCGCGCCTTGCGCAATTCTTTCACGCGGAATCGGCCCGTCGTCTTCCTCCGGAAAATCGACGTCATAGGCAAGCAGCGCTTCGAGCTCGATGAGCTGAGCTCTCAGACTCACTAGGCGACGTGAGAGCCCTCCGTCGAGCTGGCCGAGTGCTGTGTGCTGCATGACATGAGAGCTGGCGTCGATCAGATCGCCAATCGCTTCAGCCTGGAGCACATCCAGCTTGCCATTCAGCACTGCCCGCCGCGTGAACTCACCTGCTAATGCCTGTCTGGCTCCCGAAGAGATCAGTGCGGCTACTATTGTGCTCGGCACCAGGTAGCCACCATGTGTAGAAAATTCGACCGTATCCTCACTGGTGAATGAATTGGGCGCCGGGAACAGAGTGACGAGCGCTTGGTCCAGCTTCTGGTCACCATCAAACACATCGCACAAACAGGTAACCCGCGGTCCAAGTGGCCAGACTCGCAAATGTTTGGCAGCAATCGAAAAAGCATCCGGGCCACTGAGCCTGACGAGCGCCACCGCGCTACGACCGTTCGCACTCGCTACCGCGACTATTGTGTCCTCGAGCTGAATGACATGACCGCCTACAGCAGTCACACAGCCACCGTTGGCAGCACGAAGCTGGTTCCCGGCTCCAGGATTTTTACCGCCGGATGCAGTGGATGGCTCTCAAGCGTAGCTCTGAGTCTGTCAATCGCGTCGAAGGCAGTCGATGTGACATGATTGAAAGTTCCCCAGTGATACGGAATGAAGTACTTGGCCTGGAGTCGCTCAAACAGGGTAAGAGCATCACCGCTGGTAAGGTGCCCTTTGCGAAACCCTGGCTTCCACCACGGCGCATGTCCGATGGGAAGAAGGGCGAGATCCAGGCTTCTTCCATTTGCGACAAGATGTTTTTCAACCAGGTGGGTCGTATCACTGCTAAGCGCAGTATCTCCGGCAAAAAAGCAGGATACCTTATTAGTATCTAAGAGATACATATTTGCCGCGCTTCGCCAGCGATCTACACCGTATCGGTTTCCCCTATGAGTTGCGGAGGCAGCACGGATGCTCACGTCGTCCAGCACAGCTTCTTCACCCGAAGCCACAGGAACTGCATGGCCATAACCTTGTTTCCGTAGCCACTTCGCTATTGGAGGAGGAGCAAACAGTGGAATGCCCGCTGGAAGCGCATCCAGCGACTTGAACGACAGATGATCAGCGTGTGCGTGTGTCAGCAGTATCGCATCGAGCTTAGGGAGCGCGTCGATTGCGATCCCGGGAGCACTAACACGAGGAAGAAATCTCCCCAGCGCCGAATCGAAATTGGGGTCTGTAAGAATTCGCCTCTTACCGATCTCAATTAGTAGCGTTGCGTGACCAATGTAGGTAACACGCAGCATTCCTTCCCCCCTTCGCCCTTCCTTCTTTTCCTATCCCGCCGGATGTACCTTCGACCGCTCCTTCGCCAGGAGCCACTGCTGGGGCAGGGCCGCAATGTTCTGCGCCGTATAGTAAAGATTGAGCCCTGAGGCCAGGTTCAGCAGCACCACCGTCATCATCACCGGAAACATATAGCCCATCATCTTCGCCTGTGGGTTGGGAGGAGCATTACGCATCCCAATCCAGGAGAGCAGATACATCGATGCGCCCATGAGCAGAGGCAGAACGTAGAAGGGGTCTTTTATCGAGATGTCGTGGAGCCACAGGAAAGGCACGCCACGAAACTCGATCGTGTTCTGGAAAACGAAGAACAGCGCGAACAGGATCGGCATCGGGAGAAGCGCTGGCAGACAGCCAGTCAATCCAGCAAATGGACTCACACCAGCGTCGTGATAGACCTTCATTATCGCTTCACGCTGTTGTACTGGATCCTTGTACTTCTTCTGAGCGGCGGCGAGCTTCGGTTGCAGCTCCTGCATTCTGAGACTCGAGCGCATAGTACTCTGATTGAGGGGCCAGAGTGCAAGCCGCACAAGGACTCCAAGAATGACCAGCACCCACCCATAGCTCAGATTGAGCCGGTTGTGCATCCAGAGGAGAGCCTGAATCACCTTCGAGGCGATTGGATGCACCACCCCCTGAAGAAAACGCCAGCCGTAGGGATTCACATGATCGAAGTCCCTTCCCATTCGCATGAGACGCTGTGATTCCTGCGGTCCGGCATAAATCTCAAATGAAAAGCTGCCGCTCCGAATTTCTTCCACCACGCTCGCAGAAGCACTCGTTGCGATCTTCGACGTTCGTGCCCCACCAGTTAGCGTTACTTCGCTGAACGGAGCACCGTTGGGCGTTGCGAGAATCCCGAACACGAAATATTTATTCTTTATCGCAACCCAGTTGAGCGGCCCTGCTTCGAGCGTTTTCTCACCCGGATCGAGACTGCCAAACAGCACGCTGCGCGCGTGATCACGCACTGGCTTGAAACTGTAGGCCAGAGTCCGATGATCTCCGATCGTGTCGGCTTCAGTCGGCTGGAGAGTTCTCGGAAGCTCAGTGATCAAATATGCAGTCCCATTCGCTCCTGTCACCCGCCCATCCACGCGAAGCACATAGCTTGCAGCCGTATCACTCGACACCAAGTATGCAATCGAGACCCCGAGGTTTTTTACCGACGCGCTATAGACCAGACTTTCGTCTCCCCTGGAGTTTTTGGTGCGCGTGAGCCTGAACTGCACTTGGGCGAGATCAGTAGTATCCGTCCGAGTGACGAGCCCATAGCTGACCAATGGTGATCCGGGGGCTCCAAGATCTACCAAGCCGCCTCGGGCTGAGCGATTCTTATAATCCCGAATCACAATTGATATCGGAGCCGCACCAACATTGCTGAATTTGTAAATCGCTTTTGGCGTGCTCACAGTGGTCATTTCGGCAACCGAGCGTACGGCTCCGCCCGCCGCCCCTACTGTCGCTTGCGTTTGCGACACGACAGTCTCAGGTGCCTGACCTAGAGGCAGCTGCACAGATGTAGACTGTGTCGAGGATGCAGAGGTTTCCCCACCTGAGGTGGAATCTGTAGCACGCCTCGAGGCGGTTGGCCTTACAGTCGGAAACAGCAGCTGCGAAATCGCAATCGCAATGAGCGAAAGAAAAAGAGCGAGAAAAAAACGCTTATCCATTCAAGGAACCGGATCGTAACCGCCAGGGCGAAAGGGGTGGCATCGAAGGATTCGGCTCACACTTAGCCTCAGCCCTTTGACCACTCCATACCGCTCGAAGGCTTCGAGGGCGTAGGCGGAACAGGTTGGATAGTAACGACAGCTAGCTGGAAACAGCGGTGATATGGCCAGCTGATAGCCGCGAATCAGAACAATGAACACTAAGCGCACGGTCAGCGTGACATGCTTGACATGCTTGACACCCACTGACCAATCACTGCTACATCACCTGCGAGTCGGTCGAACGTAGAGTCATACGCTTCGGCTTTCGCGCGAATCAGAAGGTCAATTCCCTCCAGCTGGGGTAGCAGCCTTACTCTCACAAGCTCGCGCAGGCGACGTTTTATGCGATTCCGCTCAACGACTTTTCGCCTATGCTTTGGAACGACTACACCGACCCGTGGATGCAGCAACAGGGAAGCAGATGCCCGAGCCTCAAGGAGCTCAGTTTGCATTCGCTTCCCTGTACGTCTTACTCTCTCCAGATCAGTCTCGCTCCTCAGCCTAGCGCTCCGAGGAAACGCGAGCCGCTTACGCGCCGGCGTATTTCGTCGGCAACTGGACGGCGAGCCGTTTACGTCCTTTCTTGCGGCGGCGGCTAAGAACTTCTCGACCCCATTTAGTAGCCATACGCAACCTAAAACCATGAGTGCGAATGCGACGCTTATTACGGGGACGGTAGGTCGGCTTGCCCATTACTATACTCCAGAAACCAGGAAGAGCGGGTGCGGTAGGAAGCCGCTAAAACTATTCCAGCATTGAAGATAGTTCAAGGCAGTTTAAGGAGTGCAGATCCCTGCAGTTTGACTTTTCCACATAAACTGGCTAGGGTAGCGCGTCATGTCGCTTAGTCCCGCAGAAGTTTGGAAGCGCTTGCTCGACCGTGCCCGCCAAGAGCTTCCTTACCAAACCTTTCAAGCCTGGCTGCAGCCTACTGAAGCTCTTTCTATGGAGGGCGGCACAATCTTCGTAGGAGCGCCTGATCAGTTTACAGCTGACTGGAATGACTCCAAGCATGCCGAGCTACTCTCGAGCTACGCTCCGATCGTTCTCGGTCACCCTCTTAACGTTGCATTCCGAGTTAACGAAGAGCGGAAAAAGCGGTCTCAGATGGATTTTTTCGTCAGCCCACCTCCTACTCCTTCCAAGCCTTTCCCAGTACAGAACGGAGGCAGTTCTTCTCCACCCTTGAGTGAGCGCTACACCTTCGACCTTTTCGTAATCGGGAAGTCAAACGAGCTTGCCGCTGCCGCTGCTCATGCCGTTAGTCAGGCACCCGGAAAGGTTTACAATCCTCTGTTCATCTACGGCGACACAGGGCTTGGCAAAACTCATCTCATGCAAGCAGTCGCACATGAGACACTTCAACGCAGCCCGAACACACGCATCACCTACGTAGGAACAGAGCAATTCATGAACGAGCTTATCGGCTCGATTCTCGACCGTACAGGCGCAGAGTTCCGCCGTCGTTACCGCGAAACCGACCTGCTTCTAATCGACGACGTACACTTCCTGAAGGGGCGGAAGGAAACCACCCAGGAAGAGTTCTTTCACACCTTCAACGCGCTCTACGAAGCCGGTCGCCAGATCGTGCTCACGAGCGACCGTCCGCCATCTGAAATCGCGGGCCTCGAAGCCAGGCTAATTAGCCGATTCCAGTGGGGAATGGTAGCCGACATTAGCCTGCCAGACTTTGAGCACCGCGTCGCAATCCTGAAGCAAAAAGCGCAACTCGATCGCCTGGAACTCACAATCCCGGACGACGTCATCCATTTCATTGCCGAACACGTACGATCGAACGTGAGAGAGCTCGAGGGATCAATCATCAAGCTGCTTGCCTACGCTTCCCTGAAACACAAAGACATAACAGTAGATGTCGCTCGAGAGGCTCTCCGCGACAAACTTCGTGCAATCGAAGGCCTTGAGCATGAGACAGGGGCATCACTTACAATCTTCACAATTCAGCAGGCCGTTGCGAAGGAGTGGGGAGTTACAGTCGATGGCCTACGCTCAAAGACCAGAACCAAAACGCTCACCACGCCTCGCCAAATCGCCATGTATCTCACCCGCGAGCTCCTCGCCACCCAACTCGTTGAGATCGGCAACGCATTCGGCGGTCGTGATCACTCCACAGTCATCCACAGTCTCGAGAAGGTCCAACAAGACATTACACAGGATTCAGATCTCAAATCCAGAATCAACCGGCTGCGCAATACCCTTCAGACTTTCAACTTCCGCTCCCTCCAACGTGTGGAAACAACTAGAGCCTCCTAAAATCGATGTCGACAATCTTTCTCAACTGAGTTTACCAACATCCAACAACACATCACCGAGCGTAGCGGAAACCCTACTGGTTCCATAAGTTGGACTCACTCAACAGAACTCCACAGCACCTGCTACAGCTACTAGTATAAGGTCTCTAATCAGAGACCTACTCTTAGTACCTCACCCGAATTCCACAGGGGAAGGGATGCGGTTTACGATCTCTCGAGAAAAGCTTCAGGAAGGATTAACTGCAGTCGCGGCTAGCATTCCGGCAAAGACAACGTTGCCAGTTCTGGCAAATATCCTTTTGGAAACCACGGATAAGGGCATCAAACTATCCGGGACGGATCTCGATATAGCTGTCAGCACTGAGGTAATGGCAGATGTGGATGCGGCAGGAGCGGTAACTATTCCTGCGAAGAAGCTGAGTGAGATTGCTCGAGAGCTGCCACCAGCTCCGGTAAAAATTGCTGCAGTTGGGGAACAGAGGGTTACCCTGGACTGTGGACGATCACGGTTCAAACTGCTGGGTCTCCCTAGGGATGAATTTCCGACGTTTCCATCAGTTCGATTCAATGAGAGCTGGAGGATTCGATCAGGTGATCTGCAACAGCTGATCGCTCATACGTCATTTGCTGTGTCGGCTGAGGAGAGCCGCCCCATTCTTAATGGGGTACTGTGGGAGCTGAGACCTGATAAAATGCGGATGGTAGCCACCAACGGTCATCGCTTGGCAAAGATGGACCTGCCAATCAATTCGGCTAATGCTCCCGCAAGCGACTTGATCGTACCTCCGAAAGCACTAGAACAGGTGCGAAGGCTTTTTCCAGCGGAGGAGGAGCTAGAGATTGCTCGTGGTGACAATCACATCGGCTTCCGGTCGCCATTTACTGCGGTTTTCACACGGCTGATTGAGGGACCATACCCGAATTACGAGCAAGTCATTCCGAAGGACAATGATAAAGTGGCTGTTGCGGATAAGGTTGCTCTAGCGAGCGCGTTGAAAAGGATGTCGGTCATTGCGTCGGATCAGACCCATCGGATCCGGCTCTCCTTCAACGCAGGTATGCTCAAGTTTAGCGTGCAGACCCCCGACCTGGGTGAGGCTCAGGACGAGCTTCCTATCCGCTACACTGGCGATCAGCTGGATATTGGCTTTAATGCCAGCTACCTGCTGGAGATTCTCCGCTACATCCCGACTGATGAAGTGCGTATGACGTTCAAAGCGCCTGAACGCGCTGCAACCATGGAGCCAGAGAGCTGGAAGGATCCTGGCTCATATATGTGCCTCGTAATGCCACTTCGGCTTGTCGACTAACGAACGAGATTGAAGTCTTGCTTGGAGCTCTGCTTGAAGTGATAGGTCCGGCCTGAAGCAGTAATAGCCAAGCTGAGATCCTGCCCAGTGCTAAGTCGTACAATGTGTCCCTCTCCAGGGCTTAGGTAGTAGGTCGCTGTGCCTGTTCCAGTAACATCGAGAACTAGTCGATGTTGTTTTTGAGACCCCTCTCCATGCACACTGATTGTGTCTACACGCTGGACTAACACAACTGGGTAGCCCTGGTGGGTGGCTTCGCCGGCTGCTACGTAGGAACGGGTAGTTCGCGTCGTTGTCGGAATCATGCCTTGGCAGCCCATGACCTCTACTGAGTCTCTCCAGTTGGTGCCCTGTGTGAGCTGGGCTGGAATCCGCACGAAGAGGTTATGGAGATCGGTCATCAGTGCGGACTTGGCAGGGTTGCAGTCTTTGGTCGTCAGGCTATCGCTTGAGATGAGAAGACTGTCATTCAAAAATGATCCTATTACCTGAATGGGTCCTTGCGTGGCCTGTGGTCGGCTAATCGAGTCTTGAATCGTCGTTGAAAAACTGTCGATAGTAGCGGTAAAGTGGACCGTGTCTCCCGCTGATTCGAGCTTAAGTGACTCGTGGGTTGTATTGGTGGAGATTTGTGAATGTGGGCCGGAGTCAGATTCGCTTTCTATTGCTGCACTTCTGGATATCTGGTATGAGACTATGCCCGATGCATAGTTGAAAGCCCATGTCTTTGTGCTTGGAGGCACAGCGAGGGAAACTGGAACTGAAGGTGATGGTGTTGGCGTACCAGGGTGGGGGATGCTAGGGCTGGCACAGCCCGCCAACAGACAAAGCGTGGAGATGAAGCTGGTCGTTCTTCGGTGCATTGTGTCTGGTCCTTAATTGCGACTGCACTTTCAGGAAAGCAAACAACCCCCGACCAAAGCTGGCGGAGGTTGTTTGTTGTTGGCAAACGGTCTATAAGCCGGGTTCTGTCGGACTACTCTCGTAATCCGGACGATCATTTCTCTACGAGCATGGTCGCCCATGCTCTCTAGCAGCCTACCCGCGGTGTCTTGATCGAGGTGGACGCCTCTCGCCGCATATTTGGCCTTGCTCCAGCTGGGGTTTGCCGTGCCGCACATGTTGCCATGAGCGCGGTGGGCTCTTACTCCACCTTTTCACCCTTGCCATCGTGAGATGGCGGTCTTTTTTCTGTGGCACTTTCCGTCGCGAATTGCTCTCGCTACTCGCGCCCAGGTATTACCTGGCAGCCTGTCCACTGGAGCCCGGACTTTCCTCGAATAGGTATCGCAAGGATACTAAATGCGCGATCGTCCGACCGCTTGCTCCCCAAATATAACAGAATGACGAAAGTCCCGAGAGCTCGGTTTCAGTCTCTGCAGCCCATGACGACGATCTGACGGCTACGAGTATTGTTCTTCTCGTTGGTCTTACTAGTTCCGTGAGGATTACATGCCGTCCGATTCCAAGCGCCGCCCCCGAACCCGCCCTGGCTGTACTCCTGTCTCGACAATTCTCACTCCGCTCGAGCGTTCCAGAGTTGACGCAGCGGCACATGGGCTATGCGATGCGCTTCACCGCGAATCACTTGATGAGGTGCTTTCAGACTTGCGGGAGCAGAAGGCGAAACTGGTTCTGATTTCTGTTACGCGCTACGGTTCCCAGAATTCAAGCCGGGTTGCAGCAATGGTCCGGGAGTTTCCTAGGGTCCCGGCTGTTGCGCTGTTGACAGAAACACAGAGCTCAACTCCTCACACGACGCTCGCCTTGGGCCAACTTGGGATCCGGACGCTCGTAGACGCGAGGATGCCAGCTGGATGGCAGACGCTGAGAAATATCCTCGCATCGCAAGGGTCGAGTGACCTACAGCGTTCAGCGCTCTCGCAGATCAGTCTTGATCTGCCTGGCGTGTCGAAAGACTGTTGGCGTTTTTTCGAGTTGCTCTTTGATCCTTCACCGAAGATCTCGACTGTGAGGCAGCTCGCGCGTCACCTGAATATTCTGCCGAGCACGCTCATGAGTCGTTTCTTCCGCGCCAGACTGCCGGCGCCGAAGCGGTATCTATCGCTGGCGAGATTGATTCGTGCGGCAAGGCTCTTTGAGAATCCCGGACTGTCGGTGGCCCGAGTGGCGAACCATCTCGACTACTCGTCACCCCAGAGCTTCGGCCGGCATGTACGTACTGTGATGAAAATGTCTCCGGTGGTATTCAGGAGCACTTACGATGGTCAGGGTATGCTTCAGTACTTCAGGACTGAACTGATTCTGCCATATGTTGATATCCTGTGTGGCTTTAGACCATCAGCTGCCTATCCGGGCTGGATACCAAAACCGCAGTCGGGTGAAAGCTCTAGATGTCGAGAGCGCCAATGATCTGGCCTACTCCGACGAGGCTGATAACTGGCACACCAGCTGCTTCAAGTGCTTCGCGTCCACCCTCTTCGCGGTCGACGAGAGCTAGAACACCAGCTACAATGCCGTTTGCGTTGCGGACAGCTTCAATTGCTCGAAGTGCTGATCCGCCAGTGGTGATCACGTCCTCGATTATCCCCACTCGATCACCCTCTCTGAAAGGCCCCTCAATCATCTTTCCTGTTCCATGAGCCTTTGTCTCCTTTCGAACAGTGAACGCTCGCAAGGGACGATCTGAATCCGCGCTAGCGTAGCTGATTGCATAAGAGACTGGATCAGCGCCCAGTGTAAGGCCACCGACTGCGTCTATCTCCCATCCCGATTGCCTGAGTGCGGAGAGCGCTAATGGGCCTATGAGCGAAAGCCCCTCCGGACTCATCGTCGTCAGCCTCGCGTCGATGTAGTACTTCGACTGCTTGCCGGATGCGAGCGTGAACCGGCCGCGTTTCGCAGAGTGTTCAGCAAGTAGTGCAACGAGCGCCGCATGATCGGTCATGGTGCGGGAGGTTATGGATTCTTATGATTGGAGTCAATGCATTCGCTGTCGCAGATCGGCTTCGATCATTGGACTGGTCTTGTTGGGTGGATCGTCTCCGTAGCTACGGTGCTGGGTCTCGCCCTTGTTCTTCGTCATGAGCGGCGGCAGGCACGCAGTCTGGTGGAGCGGTCAAAGGAGCTGGAAAGACTCTCCTCTGAGCTACTCCGGGTCAACCGAATGAAAAGTGAGTTTCTCGCGAATGTCTCTCACGAGCTTCGAACTCCTCTCAATGCCATTGTTGGGTTTGTTGATTTGTTACGGGAAGGTGTCTACGGGGAGCTTACTCCCCGGCAGGCAAAACCGGTGGAGCGGATCGAGGCATCAGCCAATCACCTGAGGCACCTTGTCGATCAAGTGCTGGATCTTGCCAAGATGGCGGCAGGTCGGCTCGAGATTCACACGGAGACTATCGACCTCCGGCCTTTTGTTCTTGATGTTGCGAGCGAAATCGAATCGCTGGTAAGCGAGAAAGGATTGAGCTTGTCTCTCGTCATGGGGGCAGCCCTGCCGCGGATCAGAACTGATCCCACTCACCTGCGACAGATCCTCGTAAACCTGTTGGGAAATGCGGTGAAATACACTAACGAGGGCGGGGTCGTGATCCGTACCCGGCTCGTTGATTCACTTCCTGATAGCGGACCTCCCTCCGTCAACCGAAGTTCCTATCCAACGAATCCCTGGATTGGGATTCAGGTGATCGATACGGGGATTGGCATTGATCCAGCAGACCAGACTCGGATTTTTGAGGAGTTCGAGCAAGTGGATGCCGGACCCCGTGGTAATTCTGCAGAGCGTGGAACTGGATTGGGACTCGCAATCTCTCGACGTCTTGCGGCTCTGATTGGTGGGATGGTCGAGCTGGAAAGTGAGCTCGGCAAGGGTTCGACTTTTACGCTTTGGCTCCCCGTCGATCCTGAAGACTTACCGGTTACGTCTAAGTAGCCCTTTGAACTTGTCGAGAATCTTTGGCTGTTCCGGTGTGATCCTGGCTGCTTCGGTGAACGCGTTCGCGAAGGCTATTACACTGGAATAGCGATCTGTGGGTGAACGTGATAGTGCGCGCATCACTACGGCGTCGAGCTCCGGCGCAAAATTAAAGTCGCCTTCTCCAGCGCTTCTTAGCGGAATGGGAGGCATGGTCAGAAGCTGCGTGAACATCTCACGGGGGGCCTTCGCCGTATAGGGCAAACAGCGTGTCAGCAGGTAGTATGCAATCGTAGCGAGGCTGTACTGGTCGGCAGCAGCGGTCACGATTTCCCCCGAGAGAGCTTCGGGAGCGATGTACATTAGCGTGCCGACAAAGAACCCCGCCCGAGTGAGCCTTTCATCGCTCGAGGCCTGAGTGTCAGTCGCGATTCCGAAGTCGAGCAGCTTCACGCGTCTCGTTTTCGGATCGTACATGACGTTTTCGGGCTTCAGATCGCGGTGAACGATGTTGGCGTCGTGGGCTGCCTGTACCCCTGCCGCTATTTGTGAGACTATGGTTGCGACCTCGTCTCTTGTCAGTGGAGCGTTCTGTTTGGCATAGCGCTCGAGGATCTCGCCCTCAGCCCACTCGATAGCGAGAAAGTGGAGGCCATTATCGGCCTGTCCTATCTCGATGGTCTCTACAACATTGGGATGTTTGACTCTCGCTCCGTACTTCGCCTCACGGACGAAACGAGTTACCGCCGTCTTGTCCTGGCGCAGCTTTTCCCGTAGCACTTTGAGCGCGACCGTGCCATGATTGGGATGTTCGGCCAGGTACACGGCGGAGGTGCCGCCTTCACCTACCTCTTTTTTGATGGTGTAGCCAGCTACCGGAGTGCCGACCATCTGCTCTCGAGACACGCCGCGAAGCTAATAGAAACCCGGAAGACCGGATAGGGTATCAATTGCTCATGCTGAATGTTTCGAAACGCTACTTTGGTTTGTGTCTCCTGGGTTCTGCTGTTGTCAGTAGCTGTAGCAGCTCCGGCACGCGTGTCAACCCCGAGCCGAATCCGAGGGTGCTTCCTCCAGCCGGCACGCCGGCCCCTGACGTAAGCGATCTCTATAGGCAGATTGGACTGATAGCTGCGCCGAGCCCAGTCGCCTTCGTCGGTAAAATCTCTTCCTTTGCTAGCGCGCGTCCGGATACGACTCTAGTTCTCGTGAGCCTTTCTATCCCGAATCGTGCTCTCACTTTCACTAGAGAAGGCGACCGATATCGCGCTCCGTATGAAGTAAAGCTCACCCTCAATCGTGGCGACACAGAAGCGGCAAGTGTCAATGCCATGGAGATAGTTCGAGTCGGATCATTTCGCGAGATAAATCGTACCGACGAGAGCGTCATCTTCCAGCACTATTTTCACGTCGCGCCGGGAGCTTATGAAATCTCGGCTATGGTGCGCGATATAGGCGGCTCCCGTGGTGCAACGCAGCAAGCGTCGATAACTGTTCCCGCGCTAAGTGCTGGCCGGCTGTCTACGCCACTACTCGTGTACGAAGCGGTGGGAAGATCGATGCTCGACTCAGCTCCAGGCCTGCTTGCGAGTCCTCGCTCGAGTGCCGTCTTTGGTCGCGACAGTACTGTGGCGATTTATGTCGAAGCCTATGGTTCCGGAGCTCGGCTTCCGGTCGACTTTGTCGTACGTAACGATAAAGGAGCACAACTGTGGCGCGACTCTGCTACGCTGGCCCGCCGTGGTGCTTTGTTCAATGGAGTCGTAAGCGTACCTATCTCCACGGTCGGTGTTGGTATCGCCCAGGTTTCTTTCACCCGACGGGATGGCTCCGATACCGTAAAGGCCCCGCTGTTTGTGAGTTTTGGCGAGGACATTCCTCTCATGTCGTTCGAGGACATGCTCGGGTACTTGCGATTCTTTGCAAGTCCGAGCCGTCTTAGTGCACTTAGGGGTGCTCCGCTCGAGAGACGTGCGACGATGTGGGCGGAGTTTCTCCGTGCAACTGATCCGATACCTGAAACAGCGACGAACGAAGACATGCAGGCCTATTTTGGTCGAATCCAACTGGCGAATGCCCAGTTCAGGATGGATCGAAATCCGGGGTGGCTATCTGACCGCGGAATGGTGTTCGTAGCTCTGGGAGAGCCGGACCAGATCTTCGAGCGGAATGTGAACCAGGCGCTCACGACCACGCAAATGTCATCCACTACTCGGCTTCAGATCTGGCAGTATCGTCAGTACAACTCACAGCTGGTTTTCTACGAGGAAACCGGAAAGTGGAGACTGACCAGACCGAGCGAGACCGAGTTTCTTGCGCTAAACGCTCGTCGACAGCACTAGTACAAACTCGCCCGGCCACACACTCATAATCGATGCTCCATCAGCTCCTCGGAAACGAGGCTGCTTTATATTGACTCTATGAATGGTCCAGACAGCCCGCGACTGTTTCTTGTCGATGGCTACGCTCTCATTTATCGCGCTTTTTTCGCCCTGATTTCGCGACCGCTGACCACGAGCAAAGGTGAGAATACTTCCGCCAGCTGGGGCATCGCGAATTTTCTGCGGCTCCTGATGACCAACCATCGGCCGGACTACCTCGGCTGGGTCCACGACTCCGGCCTGTCGTTCCGACATGAGCGCTATCCGGCATACAAGGCGACGCGCGAAAAACTCACCGAGGAGCTTCAGTCCGATTTTGATCGTGGAATGGACCGCATCTGCCAGATTCTCGATGCGTACAGGATTCCGATCCTCGTCCTCCCGGGTTATGAAGCGGACGATGTCATCGGAACGCTGGTGGCACGAGGCGTCGAAGCTGGCGTGAACACTGTCGTTGTATCAGGCGACAAGGACTTTCAGCAGCTCGTTCGACCAGGAGTGTGGCTCCTGAATCCAGGCCGCGGAGGCTCGGCAAACGTCGAGGAACACTGGGTTGGAGTCGAGAACGCAGACGAACGCCTGGGTATCGCTCCCGAGTTCGTTACAGACTATCTGGCGCTAGTAGGTGACTCGTCGGACAACATACCTGGTGTCCGTGGCATTGGTGACAAGACAGCCTCCGAGCTGGTGAAGCAGTATGGGCATCTCGAGTCGATCCTTTCGCACGCAGGCGAGATTACCAAGAAGCGTCCGCGCGAAGCTCTTCTCGAGCACGCCGACAACGCGCGGCTCTCGAAGGAATTAGTCACAATTCGTGACGATCTCCCAATTTCATTGGATCTGGATTCGCTCAAAGTGAAGGCGCCGAATAATCAACGCCTTCGCGAGCTGTTTATCGAGTTGGAGTTTCATTCGCTTGCCAGGGACACAGTTGTCGAGACGGCTATTGAGCGGGCGCCCGAGAAAACTCTCAACTATGTAACTGTCGACGTGGAAGGGTTGCATCAGGCAGTCCAACGCGCGCGCGAAGCGGGAGTAATTTCGCTCGACACGGAGGCACTCGTTGATCCGGACAGTCCTCAGATGGCAGACCCCCTACGATCATCACTTATAGCGCTTGCGATTGGCGTTGCTGAAGGCGAGGCCTACTACTTTCCGCTCCGACACCGGCTTCCGAGAAGTGGGCAGGTAGAGCTACTGGTTGATGTCGCGGGAGATCGATCTGCGACCGATGCACCGGAGGAGCGTGGTCTTATTCGGGGCGGGGATGAGGTAGTCGCCGAGCCGCCGGCGAGAAAGAGAAAGACCAACGGTGATGCGACGAGCATCGCTGCTAGGATGCTCCGGCAAAACAGGCCGACACACGTCCGTAATCTTCCGCCGCTCGACTCACCTGAGATGCAGCCGCTCAGGGATCTTCTCGAAGATCCGTCGGTGAGGAAAACAGCTCAGAATGCAAAATTCGATGTGCTGTTGTTGCGTTGTCTGGGTGTGGAGCTCGCCGGGTTGGATTTCGACACAATGCTGGCGAGCTACGTACTTGATCCAGGCCGTCGATCTCATGGCCTCGATGTACTGGCCCTTGAGTTTCTCGATCACACGATGACATCGTATGCCGATCTATGTGGTAAGGGTCGCTCGGCCATCCCTTTCGACGAGTGTCCCGTCGAAGCTGCTCGTAATTACTCGTGCGAAGATGCAGACGTGACACTGCGCCTTCGCAAGATCTTCGAGCCCCAACTCGAGTCACATGAGCTCACGCGTTTGTTGGACGGCGTCGAGATCCCTCTGATCAATGTGTTGGCGGAGATGGAGTGGACCGGTGTTACAATCGACCTGCCGTGGTTTGCTTCGCTCAAACAGCGTTTTCAGGCCGACCGCGAATTGGTCGAGAAACAGATCTACGAAGTAGCAGGCACAGAATTCAATATCAACTCTAATCTACAGCTGCGCGAAATACTTTTTGACCGGCTGAATCTGCCGGTGCTGAAGAGAACAAGCACCGGTCCGTCGACGGATGTCAGCGTTCTTACTGCGCTGGCAGAAGAAGGTCATGCGCTGCCGACGCTGCTTATGGAATACCGCGAGTTGTCCAAGCTCGAGAACACTTATCTCGATGCCTTACCGCGCCTGGTCAATCCGAAAACGGGGCGGCTGCATACTTCTTTCAATCAGACCGTCGCGTCAACGGGCCGTCTTTCGTCGAGTGATCCGAATCTTCAGAACATTCCGATTCGTCGGGAGCTCGGTCGCGACATTAGGCGCGGATTTATCCCGCGCAGCGATTGGCAGCTGCTTGCGGCGGATTATTCGCAGATCGAGCTCCGTCTCCTCGCTCACCTGTCGAGAGATCCTGCATTCGTGGAGGCCTTCCAGGCTGGCGGCGACATCCATCGCCAGACAGCAGCGCTGATCTTTGACGTGCCACTCACAGAAGTAACCGGCACAATGCGCAGTCGCGCCAAGACGATCAACTTCGCTACGATTTATGGGCAAGGCGCCCACGCCCTTTCCAGGCAGCTTGGCATCGAGCACGCAGAGGCGAAGGAATTCATCGCTCGTTATTTCCAGCGGTTCCAGGGCGTGCGGCACTATCTCGATGCAATGGTTGCGTTTGCACGCGAGCATGGATATGTGCAAACGATCTTTGGGCGCCGGCGTTATATCCCAGAGCTCCGAGAGCGCAACTTCAATATCCGTGCGTTTGGTGAGAGAACTGCTGCCAACTCTCCAATCCAGGGGTCAGCAGCTGATCTAATCAAGATCGCGATGATCAGAATCGATGACGCGCTCAGGACCAAAGGGCTGCAGAGTAAGATGCTCCTGCAGGTGCACGATGAGCTCGTCTTCGAGGTACCTCCTGGTGAAATGGAGCACGTGCAAGAGCTGGTGAAATACGAGATGGAGCACGCCGCCCAGCTGTCCGTTCCGCTCGTCGTAGATCTGGGCGTTGGCCCGAATTGGCTCGAGACGAAGCTTTGATCTAGCTGCGGCGCGGATGCTGCTCGAAGGCTGCCCAGTATGCTCCGGTGACCAAGCCTGCGAGATAGAGTGCACTGATCCAGAAGGAATGAACGAGCGTGCCCACGATCGTGAGATGGATGATGTAGGTTAGCAGCACCAGGCCCGTTCCGAACGTTATCGTGAGCATTGCGGGTTGATCGGCGTCGACACTGCGCTTGATTGCAATGCGCCGCGCGGTTCTGATCGGGAGCTCGTGGGTGAAGCGCCCCCACGCTGCGGCGAGAGCAATGAGCTTCTCGCGCCATGGTTTTCCCGTCTGAATAACTAATTTCTCGGTTGGCGTTGGCAATCCTGCCTCCTCCGACACGCGGCGAAGTCTCTTGGAGACCTCTTCGATGAGGGCAACGTGATCGTTGCTAGGCCAGGAATCCATCTTTATCGGCTCTCCAACATGTGCACCAACGATTGTCCCCGGTGTACCCTTATCCTCGAACACGAGACCAAGTGGAAGAATGGTCACTCCTTTGATTGAACAGTCGTCCCGCGCCTTTAAGGCGAGCCTGGCGAGGCCCGTTTTGAGTGGCTCGAGACCGACTTCGTTGTGACTCTTCCCCTCAGGGAAGATTAGCACGGCTCCGTTTCGATTGAGGACGTTCAGAATCTCTCGAAAGGCTCCGGTATTGCGTGAACGATCGACCGAAACCTGGCCTGCATTCCGGATCTCGTCGCTTGCTCTTCGTAGCGGTACCACCCCCAACATTCTGAACAGCAACGAGATCAATGCGTTCTCGGCTAGCGTGGCCTTGGCCGTCATCGTAATTCTGCGCGGAACAACCCACCCAACGATTAGTGAGTCAACGAGAGCGTTTTGATGGTTCGCCGCGATGAGGAGTGGAACATCAGCGGGGATTTTCTCACTCCCTATCACGCAGATGTCTCGGTAGAACCAGTGAAGCGCGATTCCGGTGATCCATTTCAGCAGATTGTAGATCACTGTGCGCGGGCGGTTGAAGCAAAGTTGTCGGGAACGCGACGCAACATCCAAAGAGCGAGCGCCATTCCGATCGCAACCGTCATTACACCGGCTCGGTAGGCGAAGCCCGTTCCCACTAAGGGCGTAAGGCCGTCGACTGCGAGGGCCCAAACGAATGGACCTACCACCGCTGCAGCTCGTGACGAGAGAACCATGAGGCTGAAGAAACGTCCTGCTTCGACGTCGGGAACCAGACTAAGAAGTAGTGGACGCTCCGCCGTCGAAACGCCTCCGTAGATAAGACCAATGCAAGCTCCTACGATCCAGAAAACGGTTCTGGATGGAGCGACGATCATGGAGAAGAGCAGTACGATCCAACTGACCAGAACCCACGAAAGAGTTCGCTTCGGTCCGAAACGGTCAACGAGCTTGCCGATGCCATACGCTCCGATGACCGCGGGTACTGTGAGGATCACGAACAGCGTTGCCTCAGAGCCCTTCACGAATCCCATCGCGAAGATTGCGTACAGTGCCATGTTCGCAATGATCGTCCCCATTGCATCCTGATACAGGAACGATGTCAGGATGAACCTCATCGTTCCGGGATATTTCTTTGCCTCGTCGAGTGTCTGGCGAACATCCCTGAATGCCTCGCGCCACGCGACTCGCCTCTTTCCGTGAAGTGCGTTGTGATCTCGACAGAAGAGAAAGAGCGGCAGCGAGAAAAGAAGGAAGAAGAAGGCAGTCGGTACAAAAGTGGAAACTCGGCCGCCATGTGTCGTGAATGGAACTGCGCTCCTGAGAAAGCCGATGACACGGTCCGGAATCGTTCCGAGGATCGGCATCGCACCGGTGAAAAACGGAAAAGTCAGCAGAACACCCGTTATTGAACCGACGTAGCCTAACGCCGCGCCCATGCCAGAAAGTCGGCCGCGATGGTCAACTGGAACAAGTTCCGGCATCATCGCGTTATAGAACGGCTGCGCGCCCTGGTATGCGTAGTTCGCAATGGTAAAAGCTGCGAGCACACCAAACAGAGCTATGCCAGGCGGTATCAGTTGGCGCGTTGCGGGCGCTGTTACCCCTTCTCCGATGAGCGGCAGGCCTGTCTGACCAAGGATTGCCATTGCCACCGTCGATACACACGCAATCAGTGTGAAGCCAACAACCCATGGTTTCCGGCGCTGGGTCGCATCGGAGATTGCTCCGAACACCGGGATCGACACTACGACGAGCGCAGATGCAATTCCGTTCACTGTTGCGTAGAGCGTATTCGAGTGGCCCAAATCTGCTACCAGCCACGCAGCAAAGTAGAGCGTGGCGATGTTCATCGAG
>QHVA01000147.1 GCA_003223425.1 Gemmatimonadota bacterium | reverse complement strand
TCGCTTTGGATATAGGGCGGTTCCTTCCGCGAGCACTTTCTCCATCACTCGCTTCTCGAACGATGGATGAACGTGTTCGGGCGTGCGCAGTCGAGCGGCAACCCGCTCAACAAATGCGTCGTTTTTGTCGACCGCGCCCTCGTCGTAATTCTCAGCCATGATAAACCCCTTCAAGTAGATCGCGAAGCCCGTCGCAGGCCCGCTTCACCCTCATCTTCAACGCCGATACGCTGACGCCTGTTATTCCCGCCATCTCATCGTACGTCAACTCTTCGACGTACTTGAGAAGAAATGCTTCCCGCTGATCCGCCGGCAACATGCCCAGCGCGTGCTCGATGTGCCAACTGACGTCAGACTCGCTCTCGACTTCCGTACTTGGTGCGACCGCTCGCTCGATCGCGTTCGTCGCCGGAGTAAAGCGAAGCTCGCGGCGACGCTGTCGCGACGCGTAGGTCCTGCACTCGTTGACGACGATTTGGTAAAGCCAACCTCCGAAACGTTCAGGGTCCCTGCAGCTGCGCAGCCCCCGGAAGGCCCGCATGAAAGCAGACTGCAGCGCATCATCCGCGTCGACCCGAGATCCAAGCATCCGCACGGCAAACCGAGCGCAGGTGTCCTGATAGCGCCGAATCAGCCCCGAGAAAGCCTCAATGTCCCCGGCAAGAACGGCGGAAATCAGTTCCGCATCTGACGAGCCTTTCACAAGTGAATGACTCCTTTACACCATGCACGGGTCACAAACCGGACACGGTAGGAAGTGTATCGGCAAAACCTGACCGGAAAGGTAAGCGGACGCAGAAGAGCCCGAGGTTTCCCCCGGGCCCCATGATGCGTTCGAACAGCGCGACATTGGCCGGCTGGTCGAGGTTACTTAGACGCAGGTGATCACGCCGTTGATCATGCTGCAGACCTTCGCTGACTGCGAGTGCGTAGCAGTCGCGCTCCATGAAGGCGGCGGGCCGGCGACGTTGGTCACGACAACCGTGACGTTCTGCGAGGGGCTAAAGCCCTGAAGCGGAGCCGCAGACGTCGCGGTTCCACCGAAATACGCACCACCGTTGTCGGCAGCGTACTGCTCTTCGTAGGTCGCCATGTTGCGAAGGTCAGACTTCATCGCGGCGACGTACGCCTTGTCCTTGGTATTCGCGAACTTCGGAATCGCGATCGCGGCAAGAATGCCGATGATGACGACCACGATCAGAAGCTCGATGAGGGTAAAACCTTTTTTGTTGCGTAACATCGGGCAATTCTCCTGCAGCGGTTGGAGGGCTGGGCGCGGGTTGCGCGGCCTTACATAAAAGACGCTGCGCGAGCGCATACGCAACCCGATTGCGGCTGTTTGTTTGCTCGCTAACCCTCACACTGACATGGGTTTACACGCACGGTCGAATGCAATGCCATGTCGCGTTCTGCAAGCCTTGCACAGTTGTTTTTCTTGCTTGCTATGGCGAAGTAAGCGTCAGCACGACTGACAAACTGTAATTACCGGGTGTGTCGAGGGTCCAGTCATATAGCGTCTGGAAGTAAAGCGTAGTGGCGTTGCTCGCGGTTGCCGTACCCGTGACGAGGCTGGCGTCGCTGGCTGTAAGCGCGGCAAATCCTCCGCTCGATGAGGTGCTCCATTCGAGATCGGACGACGGTTTATTCGTCCGTGCCGGTGCGCCAGGCGAGGTATTAGTCGCCGTCCACGTCGCAGCCGCGGCGCGAATGTGCAGCGCCCAGGGCGCGTTCGCGCTTACCGTCAGTGTCGGCCCCGTGGTCGCGTTGGAGCCTGCGTCGAAGTCGGCGGTAGTCGGGGCCGTCAGCGAGGTCGAGCCTGCGCTCATCTGAAGCCGCACAACGCGACCCGCAGTCATCGACACGCTACCCGGAACGCCGCAGCTGGCGGGAGCACCGTTAGCAGTGCACTGTGCGCCCGCCGATGCCGGCGTCATCGCGACTGCGGTTGCAGCCAATATCATGGTCGCAATCGTCAACCGAATGTGCATCATCTGGTCTCCCGTTCGACTCTGAAGGTTCCGGACGACATAGACCCGTCGGCCGACGCGCCCACCCAGGTCCCAGTCACGGTATCTGCCACGATCTGGCCAACGTGACGACGTGGAGTCGCTTCCAGATCAGCATCGAAATCGATCACATCGGTTCCGCTTTCCGAGCCACTGACCAAACCGCCAAGAACGCGGCTCTGTCCCGTCTGAGAGTTGACTCCGACGAGATCGAGGCGGCCCTGGAAGCTGGTGCCCGACTCGCGCGAGATCGTGAGCATGCCAGTGATGGTCTCGTGCACGGGACTCGTTTGAACTCCGGTGTAGTTCCATGATCCGTTGAGTTGCAGCAGGGATGGCTGCGGCTCGGTCGACTTGAGACACGCAGATAGCAGCGCACAGCCACTGAGCGTGAGCAATACAGCGACTTTACGCTGGCGGCGCGCCGCGATCATGAACGACTCTCCCCTGTTCCTGCTCCACTCTCGTTCAGTGTCGCGTTGTTCTTCTGAGCGCCTCCACTTTTCGTTGCCGGCGGAGTCCACATGCGGATCGGACGGGGATCCAGCGTGATCGTGATTGACTTCGAGTCCTTACCAGTAACGATCAACAACGGTATTGGCGCGCGCGGGACCAATGGCTCTGTCAGCTCGCTGAGATCAAACTCGAGGGTGTAGGTTCCTACCGGGAGCGACAGGAACGTTGCGGTTGTTGGTCCCGTCATCAGCGCTGCCCACTCGCGCCCGGCGCTGTCCCGCGCGATCACGTGCGCTTTGCTAAGATCGACTAGCACCGTGGAAATGCCCGACCTCGGCGCGACGACAAGCTCGATCTCCGCCGACGTCGATAACTGCACGCCTAGATCGCCTCGCCCGACTCCGCTCGGAGACCAGCCGTCCGGCAGCGACGCCTCGTCGATCGCGACCGGCTGACGCGAATCACCTGCGACCCTGTATTTTCCACTCGCGTCGGCGACGGCTGTCTCTGATCCGCGCCGGACGATTGCGCCCGCGACACCCGGCTCTCCAGGGTCGCGACGCTGATTTCCATTCAGATCCTCGTAGACGAAGCCGGACGTGCCTGGCGTACGCAGCATCGGCACTGTCATCGCATGCTCGAGTCGCATCCCAAAGATCCACGGCACTCGCCCGCTAACCGAGTGGAAGATCGAATTGCGCTCGGTGTCGATCTTGAGCGCGAATCCGTTCATCAGCGGAATTGCGAGCCCCGCGCGCATGATCGCCGAGGTCTCGCCGCCGAAGCCATTGACGCGCTGCAATTCTCCTTCACCGCGAATTCCGCCTAGCCACGGCAGAACCACCTGCTCGCCGCGAACTCCGAACAGACTCTGTTGGTTTACAAACCCGCCTCTGTCGCGGGTCTGCTCGATGCGCATCTGCACCTCGACGACGCCTCCAGCTCCGGACCATCCAGCGTTACTCGTCCAGTAATTTCGCGGCGAGCGATCAGTCACCATGCTCTGACCGGTTGGCGAGACCGTCCGGGTGACGTTGCCTAGATACGCCGAGCTGTTCAGATAATACTGGCGCAGATAGCTGCTGACGCTGACGCCAAGCTGCCGCTCGCGACTGCCGAACGCCCCGCCAGTTCCGGGCGCACCCTGTCGTGATGTCGCGTCGAACAGATAGGATCGGCCTTCGAGCGCGATCGTCGTTCCGCCGATGATGGCGTACTGCGGTCTCACCGAAAATCCATTCGACTTGAGTCCGGTGAACACCGATGTCGCGTCGCTGGTGCGCCAGGCGCTGGCGCTCAGGGAGGCCCGCGACGACAGCCGCTCGGACATATTCGCAATCAGCTCGTTGGTTGCGCGCGCGAATGCATCGCTGCCGCCGGGCGCGTGTGTCACGCGGAGCTGCTCGTTGCCCTCTGAGCGTAGTCTCACCAGCTCGCTCGACCAGCCAAGCCCGCTGCCGTCCTGAAACCGGCGCTCGGCGATTTCAGCCTTGAGCGTGCTTCCGAAGATAGCGGGAACTGCGGCGCCGATTCCAATTGCATCGAGCTGGCGCGGCAATGTTCCGGCGTCCGCGAGGTGAGAAATCGAAGTACTCAACCGCGCAACGCCTACCTGACCTTCAGCACGGATCCCGATAAGCGGCTTCCGCTCCGTCGATCCGACACGGGTCATTGAAAGGGCGCCGAGACTCAGAACGCTCCATCCGGGAAGTTGAAGATGCAGCAGTGCGCCCTGACCATACGGATAGAGTCCGGTGAGCTCCGAGAACGATGTGCCGGTGTTTCCGAGACTTAGTTGGCCGGTCGGAGCGGACAGAGTCAGGGAAGCGGAGGACTGGTAGCTGCCGAGGTGGGCGAATGCATTGCTCGCTGCGCCGCCCAGCGCCGATCCAAGCGAAATCCGCGCGTCAACATGGACCGAGTCATAGAACGCGCCAGTCGCGGTGAGAGTGAATAGCCTGTTCGCGCGGCCGTTTTCATCCGTCGCGTTGGCAATCGCCGATGTGATGAGAGGGCCGGCTTCGCGCCCGATCGAGCTCGAGTTGAAGACCTCCACCGTCATCGTCTCCGACGCCAGCGTGTCTCTTCCAGTGCGCAGCGACACCTGTATGAACGACGATCCCGTTGCCGATAACGCGGGCACCTTGAGTCGCACTCGGCGCTTCACGGTTTCGCCGGGTGCGATCACAATTGGCGACTGATGGACCTCTCTGGACGCCCAGCCGGTTGGGAGGGCGAGGTCAGCGTTGATCGTTTCAACGGCGTTTCCGGAGTTCGCGATCTCGAACGGCAGGATCACATCGTTGCCCGCCTGCGCGTTGATCGGGCCGGACGCCGGACGGAGAAGAATGCTGCGGACGAGAGTCACATCTATTTCGACGGGCACCACCAGCGTCGGCGATCCGAGTGCGGAGAAATGCACTTCGGCGGCGACGAGTCGGCCAGCGATGGCATTGGCCGGGATTCCGACGGTTAAACCGACGCGCGATTTGCGACCGGAACGAGAGTCGAGTGAACGCGTCCGCGGACCAAGCACAGTGAAATCGCCTCGGGGGACGATGATCACCTCGAGATTCGAAACTGAGGACAGGGCATCGGGCACCGGGATCGACACAACCTGATAGGTGCGGGGCGCTCCGGACGCAGTCACGGAGGGCAGCATGATCTCGATGTCGGTTGTTGAGTCTTGTCGGGATGCAGCGGCAACAGCGAGAGTCGCTGCTGCGCCCGGTTGCACTGCGCCTGATGACGACTGCGCTCCGACCGGGGACGGGAAAGAAAAAGCGAATGCGTACACCGCTGCCGCCAACGACGAGACGAAGAGGGGGCGACGCGATAAGGCTATCACGGGACCGTCTGTGCCAGCGTGATCTGATAACTCGCGGAGTAGGTCCCTGGCGCGTCTGTTGTCCAGTTGAGAATCATTCGGAAGAAGATCGTGTTACTCCACGGGTCGTTCGACGCGTTGCGAACGACGATTCGTTGCTCGATCTGTGCGTCGGTGAGCGTGATGCTGTTCCAGGTGGCTAGATCGGAACGCCGCCACTGGAGATCACCTATCACTTTAGTACCACCCAGACTCGCCGACGTGGAGCGAATCGAGACTGTAGTAGTGCGCGACGAACCCGTCTGCGCATCGATGGTGAACGTCACACCCGTTGTAGAGTTGACGAAACCAGCGATGTAATCCGCGGCGGTGGGCGCGGGGAATGTGATGGTGCCCCCAGTCACAGCGAGACTTGATTTCTGCGCCGAGAGCGGATGCGTGAACAACGCCATCGCGAGCAGGAGCGCCGCGCTGGTGCTGCCGCCAGAAATCTTCCGCCCGACCGTGGCCACTTGACCTACTTGGCCTGGTAATCGATCTGTCCGGCTACGAGCTCGGCACCGCCGAAGTCGATCAAGGCGAGTACGACGTAATCTCCGGCAGCGAGGTCGCTCGGCACATCGACGAGAACCTTGCGAGCCGCGCCTGGAAGAGTCGGGAATTCCGCAATTGGAACCTGAGTAGCGAGCGTGTTGTCGAGACGACGAAACTCGAGGCGTCCCTTGGCCAGGAGGTGCATGCCGCCGGTGTTGTGGAACCTGATCGCGATTTGCTTTTTGGCCGGCGCCGGTGCCGCGACTGCGCTAGCCGTCTTTGTCGTAGCCGCCGCCTTCGCTGGAGGCGCATCGACCACAGCCATGTCTTCCACCGCGCCGTCGCGTGTGAGTCCCGGCGGAGCGACGTACACTTTCACTCCGGTGCGGAAGATGTACTGCAGCGAATTTCCCTTGGTGGCCGCGCGCTGGGGGACCTCCTCGACGAAGACTATGTCCCAGCACTCTCTCGAGAGCGCGGCGTCGGTCTGAACGGCCAGACGTACGACACGCGAGCTGTGCGGCTCGACGCGAATCGAGAGAGGCGACACACTCAGCATCGCGCCGCACGACTTGCCACTCGATCCCGCAGCAAGAAAGCGGTTGTCGCCATTCTCCTGGCGATCCCAGTCCTGACGGGTGATCGAGGCCTGCACCGGTCTGTCCGATGTGTTCTGGAGCGAGAAGCTCGCGGAGGCGCGGCTCGCGCCGGCGGTGAGCATCGTGACCTCGAGCGGATCTACCAGCAGCT
>QHVA01000035.1 GCA_003223425.1 Gemmatimonadota bacterium | reverse complement strand
TGCGCGCTGCATTGCGAGCACACTCGCCTGATAGATATTGATTCGATCTATCTCGCGCACCGAAGCGGCACCAAGCGCAAATGCAACCGCGCGCTCGCGAATCTTTGACGCGAGCCGTACGCGCTGATCATGGGTCAACCGCTTGGAGTCGTCCACTCCCGCTATTGCACGAGTGTCGGCTGGCATTATCACCGCGCAGGCGACGACGGGTCCCGCAATCGGGCCTCTGCCTACTTCGTCGACACCGGCCAGGAGCGGACCCTTTTCTCGGCGGAGGTCGCGCTCAATGGTTGTCCAGCGTGCCCAGCGAAACTTGCGAAGCTTCCTGTTCGGAGCCGGACTTGGAGAGTCTGGGGTCGAGTCGGGAGCTCCCTGTTCGACCTCGTCCTGCATGGCGCTCTGAGCTCGCTAAGCGACTAAAGAGCTAGGCCTCGACGCCAGTCTCGGTTGCCGTTTCGGCGATCGTCTCCGAGCCCGGCACCGTAACCTTGGCTTTCCGCTCTCTGATGCGGGTCGCCTTGCCGGTCAGATGGCGCAGGTAGTAGAGCTTGGCGCGACGCACGCGGCCGCGGCGAACGACGCTGATGTCAGCGATCATCGGGCTGTGAACCGGGAAGATGCGCTCGACGCCGACGCCGTTGGAGATTTTCCGGACCGTGAACGTCGCGCTGACCCCGCTGCCACGCCTGGCGATGCAGACACCTTCGAAAGCCTGGAGTCTTTCCTTGTCACCCTCGCGCACGCGAACGTTGACGCGGAGCGTGTCCCCAGCGCGGAAGGGCGGGATGTTGTCGCGGAGCCACTCTTTTTGGGTGTCGATGAAGGGATGCATATGACGCTCTGGGCTGGAGTTACAGCCTGATAAGGACTTGTTTAGGGGTTCCCGGCTAGCCACGAAAAGTAAACCTTAAACCGGGTCAATGCCAGTGAAAGTCTGTCGGTGACTCCAACATCAACTGCAACTGAACAAGTCGTCAGCTGCATTGGTGTTAACCGCCCTAGGATTTGCGAGTTCGAGTGAGCCTCTCGCCTTGCTCCTCTCTCCACTTGGCGATCCGCGCATGATCTCCCGACAGTAGTACCTCCGGTACTTCGTGCCCACGAAACTCCGGCGGCCGCGTATAACTCGGCGCGCTCAATCCTCGGCCGAAAAATGAATCTGTTCGAGCGCTATCGATGTCGGACATCGCGCCCGGCAATAGACGAACGGTGGCATCGATTATGGCCAGCGCGGCAGCTTCGCCGCCACTCAGAACGAAATCGCCGAGCGAGATTTCCTCGCTGGCAAGATGATCGGCAACGCGTTGATCGATGTCCTTGTAGTGACCGCACAGAAGAGTGAGCTCGTCGCCGGCCGCGAATCGCTCGGCATCGGCGTGTGTGAAGACGCGACCACGCGGGGAGAGCAACACGATCGGCGGTTTCGTCTGCAGCGATTCCACTGCTTCGAAGAACGGCTGCGGCTTCATCACCATGCCGGCGCCGCCTCCGTACGGATAATCATCGACCGTTCGGTGTTTGTCGTGCGTGAAGTCGCGAAGGTCAATGATATTGTAGCGAACACTGCCTGCTGCCGCAGCACGCGACGGAATGCTCAAGCCGAGCGGTCCGTTGAAGAACTCGGGAAAAATCGTGACGACGTTGATTCTCAGCGCCACAACTACTCCTCCGCGCCCGAAGCGTCCATGAAGCCGAACGTGTCGTTGATCGAAATCGTGCGGGCGTGAACGTCGGTTCGCACGACTATTTCGGGACGATATGGAATCATCACGCTGCCAGCCGGGGTGGCGATGTCGAGTACTAGGCCCTGCGGCAGCTCGTAAAAGGTCGTCACCCTTCCGAGCTCTGCGCCCGCGATACTAACCGCCTTCATTCCGATCAGATCGTGAAGGTAGACCTCGTTCTCCTCGAGCGCAGGGAGCTCGCTGAACGGTGCCAGCAGATAGCGTCCGCGCCACAACTCGGCGCTGTCGCGGTCCTGCAGCTCTTCAAAGTGAACGATCCAGCCTTTCTTGAACGGTCGGGATTCGGCGACCGTGAGAGTCGGAATCTCCTCTTCCCCTTTGACGTCGTGAACGACCGCTGGATCGCCCTTCGACGTGCCAGCAAAGACACGACTGCCGGACGCGAATATCACGTCCGGCTTGTCGGTGAGAGGTTCTACGATGACCTCTCCGCGAATTCCCTGTGCTTTGCGGATCAGCCCGACGATCGCGTATTCGGGCCCAGGCATTGGAGAACTGTCCGGTCTAGGCGCCGGCGGCAGCTTCTTCCGGTTTTTCGCCGACCGGAACGGCTTCGGCTTTGCGCTCGATGCCGAGACGCTGCTCATGCCGCCGTCGGAGAACGCCAGCACGCCGAAGGAGCGACCGTACTGTATCGGTTGGCTGGGCGCCGAGGTTGAGCCAGTAGTTGGCTCTCGCTTCGTCGACCTGGAGCGAACCCTCACTCTTCCGGGGGGCGTACTGGCCGATGACCTCGATGAACTTCCCATCGCGCGGACTTTGCGAGTCCGCGACTAGGATGCGATAGAACGGCGCATTTTTCCGCCCAACGCGGCGGAGACGAATCTTTACCATCTCGTACTGCTCCCATGAAAGAGGGTGGTTGGCGGGACGCCTGATTCGCATCCCAATCCGGGCTCCTCGCGACACTGGTGATTCCGGCGCGCACCCGGGGAAACTTGGTCCTACAATCTAATTGGTCAGTATCTCGGCATACAGTTCTCGGCGGTAACTAGCATGCATAGAACTAAAGCGGGGAGCGAACAGCGTTGCAGCCTCTTAGCCAAGAGCTCGCCATTCGTCCGCACACAAGCCTCTCCGTTGGGCTACAAATGGGTCGGTATAAAGCTCCGAGCAGTAAAGCTGTGACGCTAACCGCTCCCTGCTTTAGTTCTATAGGTGCCAGATCGCGCTGCGACCTCGACGCCGAGGATCTCGACGCCGAGGATCTCCAATGAGACACATCCCGCTCTGGCTCAAACTCGCTTACACCGTGTACGCCGCAATCCTACTGCCGGCGTACGCGCGGAAAGCAGACGCTGGACCACTCAACTTTCTGTGGTTCTCGGACCTCGCGTTGTTCGCGACTGGTGGAGCGCTATGGCTCGAGAGCTCGCTGCTCGCCAGCACGACTGCGGTCGGCGTGTTGGCGCCGGAGTTGTTTTGGAATCTCAGTTTTGCCGTCCGGTTACTGACGGGGAAAAGCCTCTCCAGCCTGACTGATTACATGTTCGACAACAGGCGTCCGCTCTTCATGCGTGCGCTCTCTCTATATCACGTCGTGCTTCCGTTCACGCTCATTTGGCTCGTTTATTCACTTGGCTACGACTCGCGCGCCTGGCTCGTGATGACCATTATCGCCTGGATCGTTTTGCCCGCCACATATCTGCTGACGAGACCGGAACACAACATCAACTGGGTTTTTGGATTTGGAAATCCACCGCGACGGCCCCTGCCGCCCAAACTATGGGTGTTCGCGCTGATGATGGGATTCCCGATCCTGATTTATCTACCGACCCATTTGCTCCTACGCGCGATTTTCTGACGGCTCGGGATCGCTGTAACCGGCCATTCGCCTGCATCTCACCGGCGCAATTGTCGAATCGCTGTCGGCATCAGTGAGATGCACATCATGATAAGAGTGACCCCGGCGGCGATCCAGAGAGCACGGAATCGGGCCTCTCCTGCCTGCTGTAAACCGGTTACTAGCTCTGCGCCTGCGTAGGCGTACGCCGCCACGGTCGGCAATACTCCAAATGCCGTAGCCAGCAGCAGCACGCGAAGAGACACACCGACGATCCCGGCAACGTAGTCGAGCACTGCAAACGGTGGGACTGGAGCAAGGCGGAGACGAACAAGCAACCAGAAGTCCGACCGCTTCCGCAGGCGATCGAGCAAAAGATGACGTCCGAGCAAGCGACGCACGGATTTCTGCCCGATCGACCGAGCCAACGTGTGGGCGATGAGAGTAGCGGCCATGGCCCCCGACCAAGCCAATGCTGCGCCCCGGGCGGTGCCGAAAAGCGCGCCACCGATAATGGAGAGCACAGTAATCGGCAGTCCGAGCGCGGCGATCAGCGCATAAGCAATTACGTAAACGAGCCCGGCCAGTGGCGTGTGCCTCGCCTGCCGAACTAAAGCAACCAATGGCTCCCGTCTGGCGAGCGCGAAATAGCCGAGGCGCCAGGCGAGCGCGAGCGCCACGACCACGAGTGCGGGAAGTAGTGCGAGTCGCAAAGCCACACGAATGCGGCTCACTGTCTTTCGATCAGTCTCGAGGGACCCGGAAAAAAGCGGGACCGGCGGGTTCCGTACGCCGAGTTGATCGGCCTACCTCATTCCGAACATTCCGGGCATGGACGGCATTCCCATCCGCCCCCCGCCGGCCATCTTCTTCATCATCTTCTGCATCTCGCGGAATTGATCCAGCAACCGATTGACGTCGCTGATCGGACGCCCCGCACCCTTGGCGATCCGCGCGCGCCGTGAGCCATTGATTATTCCGGGATTCTTGCGCTCCTCGGGCGTCATTGACAGCACGATCGCTTCCACGTGCTTCATCCGCCTGGGGTCCGCTTTCATCTGCTTCAGCGCCTTCGTGTTCACCCCGGGCAGCATTTTCAGAATTCCCTCGAGCGGGCCCATCTTCTGGATCTGGCGCATGCTGTTGAGGAAATCGTTGAGATCCATTCCCTCCTTGCGGACTTTTTTCTCCAGCCGCTTCGCCTCGGCCTCATCGAAGGAAGCCTGCGCCTTTTCAACCAGTGTGACGATGTCACCCATCTGAAGAATGCGTCCGGCCATTCTCTCCGGATGGAATTCCTCGAGGGCATCGGGCTTCTCGCCAACACCGATGTACTTGATCGGCTTCTTCGTTACACCATAGATCGACAGCGCCGCACCACCACGCGCGTCGCCATCCATCTTGGTCAATACCACCCCAGTAATGTTGAGCGCCTGGTCGAAACCCTGCGCGATCTTTACCGCGTCCTGCCCGGTCATGCCGTCGGCGACGAGCAGAATCTCCGACGGACGCAACGCCTCCTTGAGTGCGCGTAGCTCCTGCATCATCGGCTCGTCTATCTGCAGGCGGCCGGCGGTGTCGATGATCACGACTCGGTCGCGCTCGCGTAAAGCTTCGGCGACTCCGGCACGCGCGATCTTCACGACGTCGGTCGTCCCACGATCAGCGTAGACGGGAATCGACAATTCGCGTCCGAGCGTCTCCAGCTGATCGATGGCGGCGGGCCTGTACACATCTGCAGCGACGAGCCGGGCTGAGCGACCCTCGGCCTTCAGCTTTCTCGCCAGCTTCGCAGCGGTGGTCGTCTTACCGGATCCCTGCAGCCCGACCATCATCACAACGGAGGGCGGTACGGTGCCGAGCTTCAATCCCTCACGGCGTTCGCCAAGCATTGCGGCGAGCTCTTCGTGGACGATCTTGACCAGCTGCTGCCCGGGAGAGACCGTACTGAGCGCGTTGACACCGGTCGCTCTCTTTTCGACACGTTCGAGGAACTCGCGCGTCAATTGGAAGTTGACGTCGGCCTCCAGTAATACCCGACGAACTTCGCGCAGCCCTTCCTTGATGTCGGCTTCGGTTAGAACACCGCGGCCACGCAGGCGGGCGAACGTGGCCTCGAGCTTTTCGCTCAGGTCTTCGAACATAGCCTTTAAACTTAGGCGCCGTTAACTTCTGAAACAACTCACGCACTACGTCGCACGAGAGGAATTGGATGCCGCCTGCCCAGCGCAAAGACGACATACTCCAAGCTGAAATACCATCGACGCTGCCGCTAATGGCGCTTCGATCGACCATTGTTTACCCGCTCGGCACGATTGCCGTGCAGATGGGTGCGCCTGAGAATCTCGCGTTACTGAAGGCGAACGAGCAGTCAGGGCTGATCGTGGGACTTGTGGTCGCGAGTGGCGATCACGACGATGTGCTCGATCCCGAGCGATTCGTCGGGCGCGTGGGTGTTGCAGCTCGCGTGCATGAGCGCATCAATCTGCCCGGCGAGACAGTGCAGATCACACTTCAGGGACTGCGGCGGCTTGTCGTCGAGGGCGTGGCACAGACCGAGCCGTTCCCGATCGTTCGGATCAAACCCGCAAAAGAGATCCCACCCGATGCAAGCGAGGTGGACGATCTTATCTCCCGCATCGTTGCCGGCGCCGAGACTCTGGCCGAGCTGATCGAGCGAATTCCGGACGAAGTGCCGGCGATTCTCAAGATGAACATCTCGGATCCCGGGCGCTTCGCGGATCTCGCCGCGACCAATCTTAACTTCAAGGTCTCGGACAAGGACGAGATCCTTCAACGCCTCAACATCGGTCAGCGTCTGAAATTCTTGCTGGGGCGGGTGGAGCGGGAAGTGGGACGCGCCCGCGTCGCCGAAGACGTTAAGCGGCAAACAGAGATCAAGATCGAGCAGCACCAGCGCGAGTTTTATCTGCGGCAGCAGCTGCGCGCGATTCAGTCGGAGCTCGGTGAGGGCGATCCGGGCGAAAAAGAGGCGATCGAAACGCTGAAGAAGCTCGAGGAAGCAAATCTCCCCGAGAAGGCCGCGCAGGAGGGGCGGCGCGAGATCGAGCGCATGCGCAACCTCTCACCCGCCTCGAGTGAGTATCAGGTCATTCGCACCTATCTCGACTGGATGCTCGCTCTTCCCTGGAACAAGCGATCCGTCACCGAAGAAGTGATCGACCTGAAGAAAGTCGAAGACTCGCTCGACAGCCGGCACTACGGACTGAAAGAGGCGAAGGAACGCATCACGGAATATCTGGCGGTGCGAAAGCTTCGCGGCGGAGATCCGCATGGTCCGATTCTTTGTTTCGTCGGCCCGCCCGGAACGGGCAAGACGTCGCTCGGTGAAGCGATCGCCACTTCGATCACGCGCGCGTTCTACCGTATCTCGGTTGGCGGGGTGCGCGACGAGGCCGAGATTCGCGGTCATCGCCGCACCTACGTTGGAGCGATGCCGGGACTGATTCTGCAGTCGCTTCGTCGTGTGCAGGTGAGAGATGCGGTGCTGATGATCGACGAGATTGATAAAATGACATCCGGAGGTCCTTCGGGTGATCCAACAGCCGCGATGCTGGAGGTTCTCGACCCATCGCAGAACTCGAACTTCGTCGATCACTATCTCAACCTGCCGTTCGACCTTTCGAGCATTCTTTTCATCTGCACGGCGAATAACCTCTACGACATCCCGGCTCCCCTGCGCGACCGCATGGAAGTCATTCGCGTGCTCGGGTATACGGTGGAAGAGAAAGTCGAGATCGCGTGGCGCTATATGCTTCCGCGCCTCCTGGAGGAACACGGAATCAGCGACAAGGACATTCAATTCACCGACGAAGTGCTCGGCTTCATCTCGAATCGCTATTCTCGAGAAGCGGGACTACGCAATTTCGAGCGTAACATCGCCGCGCTGATGCGCAAGCGCGCCCGTAAGAAGGCAGATGGTGAAGAGGGAGCGTGGGTCGTCGACAATCCGATGGTGACAGACATTCTCGGAAACCCGACTTACACGCTCGAGGACGCGGAGCAGGAGCCGGAGATCGGTGCAGTGACCGGAATGGCCTGGACCGCAACAGGCGGCGACCTGATGGTCATCGAGGCTCTGCGGATGCCCGGCTCGGGCCGCCTCACCGTCACCGGCCAGCTCGGCGATGTGATGCGCGAGTCAGTCGACGCTGCGTATTCCTACGTTCGATCGCGCGCGCATACACTGGGTGTTGAGGACGTCGAGTTCAAGGAAGTCGATCTGCACGTTCACTTCCCCGCCGGCGCAATTCCAAAGGACGGACCCAGCGCTGGTGCGGCGGTCACGCTGGCGATCGCTAGCGTACTGAGCCGGCGCCCCGTCCGTCGTGACATTGCGCTCACCGGTGAGATGACGCTCCGCGGAAAAGTTCTGGAGATCGGTGGTGTCAAGGAGAAGGTGATGGCTGCGTATCGGGCCGGGCTCAGGCAGGTGATTCTCCCCAAGGCAAACGAGAAGGACTTGCGCGGCATTCCCGACGAGGTCGTGAACAGCATGACGTTCACGTTCGTTTCCACAATGGACGAGATCATTCACCTCGCGCTTCTGCCCAAACTTCCTGGGCACTACGCTGACGCTGCCGAGCCCCACGGCGATGTACCGGCGAAGAACGCGGTCGGCGATTCGACCACCGCGTCGATCAATCGCGCCGAGCCCGCAGGAGCAGTCACGAAGTAAGTGAACCCCAACAATCCCTGGGTACAGTTCGGCATCCAAGTATTCGTCGGCACCGTAGCGGGCGGGATCACCAATACCATCGCGGTGTGGATGCTGTTCAATCCGAAGCAGCCGCGTTTCGGATTTCAGGGAGCGATACCAAAGAATCAGGCGAGACTGGCGAGAAGTCTCGGCCGCACTGTCGGAGAGCGGCTCCTCACTCCGGGCGATCTACAAACTGAGCTCTCGCGTCCCGAGTTCCGCGAAGCATTCGAGGCGCGGCTCCGCGACGTCATCGCGATGATGCTAACGTCGCGCGATCCCCTGATCGACAAAGTGCCTCCAGCGGTCGTCACCGCACTCGAGGGAGCCACGACGTCTTACCTACCCGTCGCGATGACCAAACTCGGTGGCTTCCTCGGTCAGCCGGCGACGCGGGTGAAAGTCCGTGGTGCGCTGCACACCATGTTCAACCGCTTTGTCGATGACATGCGCTTTCACGAGCGCATCTTCGCGAAGCTGATGATGACCGAGAAGAAGTTCGATTCGGTGCTCGATGCGATCGAGAGGGACGGCGTCGAGCAAGTGGTCGGATTGCTGGAGGAACCAGAAGTCAGGGAGGAAATATCGAAGGCGATTCATGACGCGATTCTCGCTTATTTGCAGAAGCCAATCTCCGACATCATCGGCGATGTTGAGGCGAGAAAGGATCCCGACGCCCCCCGCCGTCTGGCAGCCTCGGCTGCCCCTGTGATCTGGGATTGGATCGACCAGCAGATTCCGGAGCTGGTGAAGAAGCTCGACGTTCAGTCAATGGTGGAGCGGAAGGTGATGGCTTTCAGTGTCGAGCGTGTCGAGGAGATTCTGCTGATGGTGATCGAGAAGGAGCTGCGCATGATCATCATCGCCGGTTACGTGCTGGGCGCTCTTGTGGGAGCCGTCTCGTATGTCGGCCAGAAGCTGCTTGGGCTATAGCAGCTACTGGCTCAGCGTAACCTGCGCGGGATTGATGATATTCGGATTCGCTCCCGCCGGAACGTCGGCGTAGATCACCACCGGTCGTCCCTGGATTTCCATCGTCGAGATCTGAATCGTTCTTCCTCCGCCTGAATACTTCTTGACGAGCTCGGTCGAACCGGAAGCGACTTTCGTAGAGTAACGCGCTTCAACCGCTTGGCCGGCGAGATGAAAGAATTCGCCCCCTTCGACGGGCGAATCCCACACCGTCAGCCATACGATTCCCTGACCCTGCGGCGTGTTCACGACGGCGTACCGATCGCCATCCCATCCGCTGGCGCCGCGTACGGCTTCGTTTTGATCGTTCAGCTGCTGGTAGAGAAATAATCTCGTCTCGAACTCGCCCAGGTCATTCTCATAAACCTTCGTGGCGTTGGCGAGCGTGCCCAGCGTGACTCGCGTTGGATTGTCGCGAGTCCCAAAGAAAGCGGCCGGGTGAATTATCTGCTCGGTAGACACCGGCATGTCCTTGTAAATGATCGAGCCCGATTTCCGTTCCTTGTAATTTCGATAGAACTCGGCTCCGCTCAGATACGGGAAGATCAACGTTTCCTGTATCACCTTCGGGGCTGCGGCGAAAATCGGCATCGATGCCTGGTTCTCGCGTATCATCTCCCGAATGCGATCCCAACCGCCGGGAAGGTTGATCGCTATGTTCGACCCGCCAAGCATGATGGAGATCTGCTCGTAAACCGCCTGTCCCTCGAAAACCGACTGGGCAGCGGAAAGCCGGTCATTGTCGTCGCGAATCTTCTGAACAGAATCGAGGCTGATGTACTGATCCTGCAGCGCGTGCACGAGCTCGTGCGTGATCGTCATCGACGCCATGTCCTTCGGAGCGCCGTCGACGACGTAGAGCACCTTCGTGTGCGGATCGTAGTAGCCGACGATCTGTTCCTCGAGCAGGCTGGTGAGAAACGGCTTCAGCTTGAGCGTGTCGGGTATCATGCCGAGCCGCTTGTACGCCGCCTCCTGGCCGTCAATGTCGTGGGTCGCAAGCGAGTCTGTGAGCTGCTTTATGACAAACTCACGCACCTGTTCGTTCGAGCGTGTTTCGACTTTTGGCGGCGTCTTGTATTTGAGCCCGACCGCTTTCTCGATCATCGGAACGGCTTCCGCGACTTCGGCGGCGTACGGACCTTCGTATTTCGGTCTTTGGCTCTCGCACGCGGATACGAGCGTCAGCAGTGGACCGGCGGCCAGAAGAAAGCTTCGCTTAAGCAGAGCGCTCATTGCACACTTGTAAGAGGAATACGACGGACGGATCCCGAATAGCTCAGAGTCCGGAGATGCGCAGATACCAGGCGATGATGGCCTCTCCGCCAAGCAACGCGACCAGCGCTGCGGGCGCAAGAAAGACGCCGAACGGCAGCTCGCGCTTGCGCCATCCTCCCGACGCCTCGAGAGCGAGCTCCGTCTGACCCTTGTCGTCCGCGAGTCCGCGCGCCGAGAGTGGATACACGATCCCCAGCAGAACGATCGGAGCGATGACGGCTGCGATGAAAATCGTGAGCAGCGCCCGCGTCGGGCCAACCGCCGCGCCCACGACAGCCATCAGAGTTACATCCCCAAAACCCATCGCCGGTCGTTTCAACCAGACTTCGCCGAGCCAGCCAACAATCGAGATTGCGCCAGCGCCGACACACATGCCGATGATCGCATCCCACGGACGAGCAAAAGGCTCTGATCCCCCGAGGTACAGGGCTACAAACGATGTCAACAACACGAAGAACAATCCGAAAACGGTGAAACCGTCGGGGATCAGAAAGTGTTTGGCGTCGGTGATCGAGATACCGAGCAGAACGGTGGCGAAAACTGCGACACGGAAGGCGGTGAAGGTCATCCCCAATTGAAGGAACGCAGCGAGCCAGAGCAGGGCCACCAGCAGCTCGACGATTGGATACTGAATCGAGATAGGCTGGTGACAATTGCTGCATCGGCCACGCAGCATCAGCCAGCTCAGAATCGGAATGTTCTCGCTCGCCTTGATCTGGTGGCCGCATTTGGGACACCGCGACCTCGGCCTTACCACTGACATGCCCTCGGGCCAACGACCGATGCAGACGTTGAGGAACGAGCCGATGGCAGCTCCAATCGCGAACACGTATATCCCTTCAAGGATTTCAATCATGATCGAAGCTCGTAGAGAATGATTCCTGTCGCAACAGCAACGTTGAGGGATTCGACGTTGGGTGCGATCGGAAGCGAAACCGTTCGTTGCGCTTTCGCACGGATCTGTGGAGATAAGCCGGATCCTTCGTTCCCAACTGCGATCGCGAGTCGTGCAGGTGCCGTCGTCTTATCGAGCGTGCTACCCGCTGCATCGGTCGCCCACAGATCGATGTTCTTGCGCTCGAGAAAGCTGAGGACGTCCTCTACCCCGGCGTGAAACGCCTGATGGTGAAACTGAGCGCCCATTGAGCTACGAATAACCTTTGCATTCCACAGATCGACCGTGCCCGGAAGGGCAACGGTCGCTGTAGCGCCGAGTGCAGCTGCCGTGCGCACGATCGCGCCGGCATTGCCGGGATCCTGCACACCATCGAGCAGGATAAGCCGGCACACTTCGGTGATTGGGAGTGTATCAAATGAGCGACCGGGAACTTCTCCGATCGCGATCACGCCCTGCGGCGACTCGGTCTCTGCCGCCGAGCGGAAATCCTTCTCGGAAACCTCGGCTACTTCGACGCGTGATTCGTCGAGCGACTTTCGCAACGCCAGTCCTCGTGGCGCGTCGGAGAGTTGGGGGGCGACCAGAACGCCGCGGATTTTGAGTTTGGAGCGAAGCAACTCTTCAACCGAGCGTACACCTTCGGCGACGAAGAGTGAGTGTTTCTCGCGAGCCTTTCTCCGCCTCAAATCGCGGGCAAGCGTAAGGAGTTTCACGCGCGGTTTGTGCGGGGCTCAGCTGGAATGGGACTTGCCTCCGCGTCTCTTTGGAATCTCATCGTTGGAGCACCAATGAAGCGAGTCCTCGTAGGAATTGCCATTACCTGCTCCCTCGTTGCATGCGGCATCTCGCAGCAGCAGGAAGTGCAAATGGGACAGGAATATGCGCAACAGATCAATGCGCAACTACCGATCATCCAGGATCCCGAGCTGAATCGTTACATCAACGTCCTCGGAGACTCGATCGCGCGACTCACCAGGCGGCGTGATCTCGATTGGCACTTTTTCGTCGTCGACGCACAGGAGGTCAACGCTTTCGCGGTGCCGGGCGGATTCGTTTACGTGAATCGTGGCCTCATCGAGCGTGCTGATCAGATGGACGAGTTAGCTGGGGTCCTGGGTCACGAAATCGGACACGTTCTGCGGCGCCATACGATCAAGCAGATGGAGAAGGCGCAGGGCGCCAACGTTGGCGTCACACTAGCGTGCATCCTGACCAGCATCTGCAACAGCCAGATCGCCGGCGCAGCCATCAACATCGCGGGCGGCGCCGTTTTCGCGCGATTCAGTCGGCAGGACGAAGCGGAAGCGGACGCTGAGGGATTCGACAATGTTGTTCGCGCCGGAATCAGTCCAGTCGGGATGGTCACAATGTTCCAGAAGCTGCTCGCGGAGCGCAGAACCAGGCCCGGAGCAGTGGAATCGTGGTTCATCACACACCCGCTCGAGGAGGACCGCATACAAGCGATTCAGGCCAAGATCAACCAGCTTCCGCGCAGCACTTTAACCTCCCTCGGCGCTGACACGCGCAACTTCCACTCCTTCAAGGCACGAATCCAGTCGCTGCCGCCGTCACCTCCGCCGCGACAGATCCAGTAGCTTTTCTCAGTATCCGAGTCGATGATGCGTCGTGATGTTTCACGGCGCATCTTTCGTTAATGCGGATAGCGCTGACAATTGCGGGCTCCGACTCCGGCGGCGGCGCCGGCATCCAGGCGGATCTGAAGACGTTTCAGCGATTCGGCATCTTCGGAACATCGGCGATTACCGCAATCACAGCTCAGAACACTCGCGGCGTGAGCAGGTGGGAAGCTCTGTCGCCCGATCTCGTCAGGGCGCAAATCGATTCGGTCGTGGAGGATCTTGTTCCGAGTGCATTCAAGACCGGAATGCTGGCCAATGCGGGCATCGCATCGAGCGTTGCCGCCGCGATTCGTGACCACTCGCTGCAGAACTACGTACTCGATCCGGTGATGGTCGCGACGTCGGGTGATGTCTTGTTCGAGCAGGATACTATCGACGTGATCAGGCGCGACCTCATCCCGCGGGCGTCGCTCGTTACACCAAATCTCCACGAAGCAGCAATCCTCACCGGCGAGGAGATCGTCGACGAAGATGGAATGTCGCACGCGGCGGAGACGATGATGAAGGGCATGGGAGCCCAGGCGGTGCTCATCAAGGGCGGGCATCTGGATTCGGGGGACAGGGTCGTCGACATACTCTACGATGGAGACCTGCGCGCCTTTCGCAGCCGCCGCCTCGACACGACGAACACACACGGCACCGGCTGCACCCTATCAGCGGCGATCACCGCTCAACTGGCGAAGGGAGAATCGCTGCATGCAGCCGTCCGTCGTTCGATCGATTACGTCCACAACGCGATCGCCAGCGCGCCCGGCCTGGGATCGGGTCGCGGCCCACTTAATCACCTCGCGGCCGACAGCTGAGAGCGACCAGCAACAGCCTTCGAACGTCTTACCTGACCGCGGTCAATTGCGGCGCGGCAGAGCGGGAAAGAAATTCGGTTACCAGCGACTCGAACGTCGCACTCACCCGATTGGTGGTCTCCAGCACTTCGGCGTGACTGAGAGCGGCACCAGTAACGCCTGCCGCCGCGTTGGTGATGCAACTCACACCCGCAACACGCATTCGTAGCGCTCTGGCGACGATCACTTCCGGCACTGTCGACATCCCAACTGCATCAGCGCCGAGCAACCTCAACATCTTCACCTCACTCGGCGTCTCGTAGGAAGGACCGAGCAAACCCGCGTATACGCCCTCGCGCAGAATTATTCCGAGCCTCTCCGCGGTCGTGCGTAGAATTCGCCGAAATCCCGGGTCGTATGCGTCGGTCATGTCCGGGAAGCGGAGGTCGCTGTCCTGGTGTTCACCAACGAGGGGATTCGTGCCCATGAGATTCAGGTGATCAGAAATCATCATCAGATCACCGACCGCCAGCTTGGGAGAGATTCCACCTGCGGCGTTCGAGACAAACAGCTCGTGCGCTCCGAGCGCGTGAAACACGCGCACGGGAAAGGCTGCAAGGGCCGCCGGGTGCCCCTCGTAAACATGGAACCGGCCGCTCAACGCTACTACTTCACGGCCTCCGAGTGCGCCTACTATGACCGCGCCCTCGTGTCCGACAACGGTCGCGTCAGGAAAGCCCGGTATGTCGCCGAACGGAATGCGCACCGCATCGTCGATCGTCTTGGAGAGACCGCCGAGTCCGGATCCGAGCACGATCCCGATCGTCGCGTGCCGCGAGCCGACACGCTCATTAATTGCGGCTGCCGCTCTACCGGCTGCTTCGGCTGAATACTTGATGCTCACTTTTCCGGCTCGACCAGCTGGTCAATTGTGTCGGAAATTTCCTCGATCAACATCAGCCGCTCCTCCCATGGAAGAAATGCGCTCTCGAAGCCGTTCAGCGCAATACCCGCCAACTCTTCTATGGTGAATCCGAGGTGCTCCGCCGCGTAGACGTATTCGTCGGTGAGGGTGGTCCCGCTCATTAGCCGGTTATCGGTATTCAGTGTCACGTTGAGACCCCGGTCGAAGTATTCGCGGACCGGATGCGTCGCGTAGGAATCCGTGACGCGCGTTTGTACGTTGCTCGTTAGGCAGACCTCGAGCGCAATTCGCCGATCGTTGACGTACTGAGTCAAATCAGGATCTTCGATGAGCCTCGTTCCGTGGCCGATTCGATTGGCGCCGCAGACGTGTACCGCCTGGCGAACTGATTCAGGGCCGTCGCCTTCGCCGGCGTGAACAGTAACGGCGAGATTGTGCTCGCGCGCGTACCTGAACGCCTCGGCGTGCCGCGCGGCCGGATGGCCCTTCTCTCCGCCGGCAAGGTCAAATCCCACTACGCCTTCGTTCTTGAATTCGACTGCCAGCTTCGCCATCTCGAGCGAGTTTTCAGGCGGGAACTGTCGCAAGCTGCAAACAATGAATCTCGCTGTGATTCCGAAATCTTTCTCCGCCCGGCGGAGCCCGCGGAGGGGCGCTTCGATCGCCTCGACCAGCGTGATTCCTTGCACGACGTTCAGGATCGGAGCATTGCGAACCTCGATGTAGCGCACGCCATCTTCGGCGGCGTCCTCTGCCAGCTCGTAGGCAATGCGCTCGAGCGCGTCCCCGCTCTGCATGACGGAAATGGTCACGTCGAAGCGGCGAAGGTAGTCCTCGAGCGTGCGCGCGTCATCCACTCTCATGAATTCCGCCAGCTCCTCGGGAGTGTGTTTCGGGAGCTGAATCCTATGCTCGCGCGCCAGCTCCACGAGGGTTGCCGGGCGTACTGAGCCATCCAGATGGCAATGCAGCTCTGCTTTCGGAAGCTGGCGGAGCTTATTAGAGAAAATCGAGAGCAGCATTACAGTGAGTCGTAGTCCAAGTCGTCGCCGGCGGTTTGTCGAGCGCGAACGATGCGAAAAATCGCCCCGTTGTGCACGACCGTCTCGTTGGCAGTCTGGATTCCTCGGCTGTCGGTAATCATCCGCTCGCCGCTTCTGATTGCGGCCGCCTGTGTTTCATCCCAGGCTGCCACTGCTTCGAGAGCGGTTGCTGTGGCCTCTACATCAAGCGGCTTACTGTTGATGTAGATCCGAACGGTTTCGCTCATCGTAAGACCGGAGCGATTCGAATTTCAGTCGGGGCCGTAATCGGTGACGGCAACGACATGATGTAATCGATGAGCGCGTCCAGGTCGACGATGTTCAGCGGGCGGGAAGCAGTTGCCCGTCCGCCAAGGTTGTACCCTTCCCCGCCAGTCGCCAGGAAATCATTGACGATCACGTTGTACGTCTTCGTGTCGGAGAGTGGCGAGCCGTCCGCCGTGGTCACCGAGACGAGGCGCGATCCCGCGGGTCTGAGCGGATCATATCTGATTCTGAGACCGCTTACATGGTCGTCCACAGCTTTTTTTGCAAGCATGGCCTCGAGCAATCCACGTAGCTGCGCGCCTCTCATCGTCAGAGAGTAAAGCGTGTTCCCGAATGGCTGGATCTCAAACAGCGATCCGTAGGTCGCTTCGCCGGCGCGCAGGTCGGTGCGGATTCCACCGTTGTTCATGATTGCGACATCCCCTTTTCCCGCCCAGCGTTGCGCGTCGGCGATGAGGTTGCCAAGGTGGTATTGCGAGCCCTGACGCGCGAGCGTAACCGGAATCGTCACCACGTGACGATTTACGAGCGATGAAACCCGCGCTACTGCCCGACTGACAATCGAGTCGATCGCGGGGACGGGTTGAATCGTATCTACAGCGAGCTCGCGCACATCGTGTCGAACATGAAGCTTCGAATCGGCCCTTAGCGGTAGATCGAGAACGTCGATAGCGCGCCCGCTCGAGCGCGCCTGCAGGATCGGAATCCCTTTTACTTCCGTATTTACGAGAGTGTGGGTGTGGCCACTTATGACGACGTCGACCTTGGTTGTCAGCTTGCGAGCGAAGTCGATGATCTCCCCCCCACACTCCGTCGCTCCGTCTATTCCGCAACTCGCGCCGGCATGAGCAATTACGACAACGAAGTTGGCGCCGCGTTTTCTGAGCGCGGTTCCAATGCTGTCTACGATGGGAGCGGGATCGTCGAAACGAAGTCCCACAACGTTAGCAGCACGGGTAGTAGTCGGAGTTGTTACGGTAGATACGCCGATTATTCCGATCTTCGTGGCGCCGCGCTTCACGATAGTGTCGTTGGGAATCCATTTCACGTCGTGTCCGTCGGTGTAGCGAACGTTGGCGCCGAAGATCCCGAACTTCGCCTGCCGCATTCTGGCGCGCAGCGTATCAGTTCCCCAGTCGAACTCATGGTTGCCGAGGGCGGACGCAGCGTAGCCCATTCTATTGTAGTACTCAACGACGGGACGTCCGTACGAGAGGTTGGATGCTGCGGTCCCTTGGAAAAGGTCGCCCGCATCTACCAACAGCGTTTCACACCGTGGTTCGCATTCCTTACGGGCCCGGTCGATCGCTGCGGCGACATAAGCTGCGCCACCCCGACGGATACCATTCGCGTCAGGTCGCGGCTCCAGCGCTCCGTGAAAGTCGTTCGTGGCGATGATGCGAAGGAATCGCGTTCCAGTCGGAAACGCCGGATTTCCCTTAAGCAGGTCACCGCCGTCGAGCAGGATTGCCCGTCCCGGATTAGCAGCGCGCACCGACGAACGCGGTAATTGCCCAGGAGCGCACGCCAGGGACATGAGCACTAGAAAGCCGAGCGCGGGCGCAGTCATTCCATCCCTGAAAAGTCGTTTTCGCCGCATGAATTGCAAAGCTAGCGGCACGGACTAGGGCGAGGGAGTGCAACGTTATCGTCACATGTTCGTGACAGACGTCGAGTTGACGCGACCTCGCTACCTCAGACAACTTCCAGACGTGACTGAACCGAGCGCTGCTGCGGAGCGCGTCCTCGTCATTGACGACGAGCCCGACATCGTTGCGCTCGTGGCCTATCACTTGGCTAAATCGGGCTATTCTGTCTCGACCGCAACCAGCGGGACTGAAGGTCTTGCGGTAGCCAGACGCGACAAGCCCGCGATAATCGTTCTCGATCTGATGCTCCCCGGGTTGTCCGGCCTGGAAATGATGGAGGAGTTGAGAGCCGACGTCGCAACTTCCGGGATCGCAGTGCTGATGCTCACGGCTCGTCGCGAGGAGAGCGACCGGATAAAGGGCTTGACGCTAGGGGCCGATGATTATCTGACCAAGCCGTTCAGTCCGCAGGAGCTAGTGCTGCGCGTCGGCGCTATCCTTCGGCGCGTCAAGTCGGGACGCGACGAGTCCCACGATGTAAAGCAGTTAGGGCCCCTCAGGATCGACAGCGCGGCGCATCGTGTCACTGTCGACGGGCGCGAAGTCGATCTGACTCCAACTGAGTTCAAGCTTCTCTTGCTGCTCGCCGAGCGTAAAGGCAGAGTCCAACCGCGCAATCTGTTGCTCGAGATCGTCTGGGAGGCGGCTCCCGACATTCAGACCCGCACCGTAGACATGCACGTGCAGCGTCTTCGCGCCAAACTCGGTCCAGCTGGCGAACTGATCGAAACCGTTCGCGGTTTCGGCTACCGTATTCGAAACGTCAGCGAACGCTCGTGAGGCTCGCGCACCGGCTGCTTCTTCAGTCGCTCGCGATCGTAGCGGTATTGGTGGTCTCGGTTGTCGTCATCATCGACAACCAGCTTTACTCCAGCATCACTGATCAAACCACTCACGATCTCGCGGGAGAGGCACGTCTGCTTGCGACTCAGTGGAGGCCGGGGGTGGATCCTGACTCGCTGGCCGACGAAGCAGGCGTCGCAACCGGTCACAGAGTGACGCTGATCGATTCGACCGGCCACGTCGTCGGTGACTCCGAATTCGACGGGCCTGCGCTTCAGGGGCTCGAGAACCACAGCAACCGTCCGGAAGTAATCGCCGCCCGAAAAAACGGACTCGGCTCAGTTCGGCGCATGAGCCCGTCCACGGGCGAAGAGCAGCTGTACGTGGCCGTCAAAGCATCGCGCGGAACCGCGCGCGTCTCAGTGACAACCAGAAAAGTCGACGAGCTTTTCGCGAGGGCCCGCAGCGGCGTTCTCGTCGCCGGCGTCATTTCCTCCCTGTTGGCCGTGATCCTGGCCGCTCTCTTTTCGCGCGCCGTGTCGAAGCCGATCACGGACCTGAGAGACGTAGCTCGATCGCTGGCCGCTGGAGAAAGAAGGCGTCATCCAGCCCTCGCCGCGCCCGGTGAGGTCGGCGATCTCGCCGACGCGATCAACCGGTTAGCCGAACAGCTCGAGGCACGATTGTCCGCATTGGCGGCGGAGCAGTCGATTCTGTCCGCTCTTGTTGAAACGCTCAACGAAGGGGTCCTCGCGATCTCTCCGTCGCGCGAAGTGGTGCGCATTAACGAGACGGGGCGCCGACTCCTTTCCATTGACCGGCCGGTGCCGTTTGAGATCGACTTCCTGCCGCGCGAATCGACGCTGCGCAATGCGATACAGCTCGCGTTGAATGGAAGCGAGACCGAGCCGGAGGAAATCGTGGTCCGCGACACGACGCTCTCATTGACCGCGCGTCCGCTCGCGACCGGCGGCGCCGTCGTCGCTCTGTTCGACCTCAGTCCAATTCGGAAACTCGAGGCAGTGAGGCGTGATTTCGTCGCGAACGTGTCTCACGAGCTCCGCACGCCCCTTACGATTGTCGGGGGCTTCGCCGAAACGCTTCAGGATCCTGCCGTTCCCCAGGATAAGCGGGTCGAATTTGCCAGGACGATTTTTGCCAGCACTCTGCGAATGCAGCGCATAGTTGACGAGTTGCTCGACCTCTCTCGGATCGAGTCCGGACACTGGAGTCCGCGGCCGCAGCCGATCTCGATTGCCGAAGCCACCGCGGAGATTTTTGGCCGTGTCACGCCTGCTGCGAAAACAAAAGGCATCACGCTGGAGACTGATTTTGCTTCGGGCGCTGAAACGGTGTACGCCGATCGTACGGCACTAGAGCAAATCCTCCTCAACCTTGTTGAGAACGCACTCCGGTACACGGGTGAAGACGGACGAATTACGATCCGGACAGTCCGACGGGATAACGGCGTTTCGTTGACTGTCAGTGACACTGGGAGCGGGATACCTGCGGAGCACCTGCCGAGGATCTTCGAGCGTTTCTACCGCGCCGACAGCGGCCGATCGCGTGAGGCAGGAGGAACGGGTCTCGGCCTGGCGATTGTGAGGCATCTGGTTGAGGCTCATGGTGGTTCCGTTAGCGCTGACAGCACCTTGGGCGTCGGAACAACCATCAGAATCTTCTTCCCTGACGGAACGGACCGGTAGAAACTGGTTCTCCGGCGCAACACGCGAGCGAGCCAGTCGTGACAGATCCTTTACGTTCGGTGTGATGACTTGTGACGTGAGCGAGAGAGTTTGAATCGCGACAAACTTCCCTCACGGAGTCACAAGTGATCAAAAACGTTCGCAGCATTGCCGTCGCTCTGTCGACGGCAGCTCTTCTCTCAGGGATTGCTTCAGCGCAATCAGTAGATCTGACCGGAGCCGGCGCGACTTTCCCATATCCCATTTACTCAAAGTGGTTCTCGGAATACGCACAGCGTACCGGAGTGAAAATCAACTATCAGTCAATCGGCTCCGGCGGCGGAATCAGACAGCTCTCGGAACAGACCGTAGATTTTGGTGCGTCGGACGGCCCGATGAGCGACCAGGAGTTGGCCAACGCCAAGGGCGGAGCGGTCCTCCACTTCCCAACCGTGATGGGCGCGGTTGTAATGACATACAACGTTCCAGGGATCAACCGTCCGCTAAACCTGAGCGGCGATGTGATCGCAGATATCTATTCCGGAAAGATCACCAAGTGGAATGATGCGCGAATTGTCGCACAAAACCGCAGCCTACCGCTTCCGAGTTCGGACATTTTGGTCGTCCACCGCTCCGACGGCAGCGGCACGACGTACATCTTCAGCGATTACCTGACTTCTGTCAGTCCATCCTGGGCGAGCTCGCTCGGCAGGGGAAAGGAAATCAAGTGGCCCGTGGGACTCGGTGGCAAAGGAAACGAAGGCGTCGCTGGACAGGTGAAGCAGACGCCTGGCTCTATCGGCTACGTCGAGCTCGCGTATGCCAAGCAGAACAAGCTTCCGTACGCCAACGTCCGTAATGCTGCCGGCAGGTATGTCGCGCCATCGATCGCGTCGGTCACAGCGGCAGCCGCAGGGATGAAGCTACCCAAGAACACTGACTACCGCGTCTCGATGGTGAACGCGCCCGGAAACGATTCATACCCAATCTCGTCGATGACCTGGATCCTCGTTTACCAGAATCAGCCGGATCGCGTCAAGGGCGCCAAGCTCGTCAACTTCCTGCGCTGGGCATACAAGGATGGTGAGAAGGCTGCGTCGTCGCTCGACTACGCTCCGCTGCCCGCGCCGATGGTTGCGCAGCTTCAAAATAGGTTGAAGACAATCCGGTTTGCTGACACTCGCGTTGGAGAGGCTCGATGAAGCTATCGCACGCAGTCTTCGCTCTGCTCCTGCCTATAGGATTGGTTGCGCAGCAGCCAGCGCCCGACACTACTAAGCCAGCGCCGCCGCCAGCAACGGTCTCGGTGCCAGTGGATTTCTCGGGCGTGCTGTACGCCAACTTCCAGTATCGTGGCGACGCGGGAGCCGCCAAATCAACCAACAAGTTCGATCTCGAGCGTGCGTATCTCACCTTCAGAATGCCAGCCGGAGATCGCGCCAGCATTCGCGTAACGGCAGATGTCTTTCAGCAGACCACCACGCCTAACGACGCGTTCTATCGAGGCTGGGTTATCCGAGCAAAATACGCCTACCTCCAGTACGATCTCATCAAGAGCGCTTCCTGGAATGCGAACATTCGTGGTGGCCTTCTCCACAACGTGGTGATTGACCACGTCGAATCGTTCTGGCCGCGTTGGATCTCGCAGTCGCCCGTCGAGCGAGCCGGATTCTTTTCGTCATCGGATGCGGGCGTCGCCACTTTATGGACATTGCCGAACAAGTTCGGTGAGTTCTACGCGACCGTCGTGAACGGGCCCGGTTACACTTCGCGTGAGACTGACCGCTTCAAGGATTACGCAGCGCGGCTTTCCATCACGCCACTGTCGGGATCGAGCAACAAAGTAATCAAGACCTTCGCGCTAACGGGTTGGACTTACGTTGGGGCAGTCGCCAGCAGCTTTGTTGCTGGAGGCGCCGGGCAGATCGGTCCGGTCGGATCTTCGTTGCCGAGAACAAGGTCGGGTGTCTTTGCCGGCCTGCGTGATCCACGGTTCTCCGCTGGCGCGGAGTGGGATACCCGCAAGGATGCGCGGGAGGCAGGAGCAAATACCGTCGCGTCGCCACGCGTAGAGGTTGATAGTACTGGCCGACTCATCGCCGGGTTCGCGTTTATCAAGCCGTTTCAGCTCGTTAACGATAAATCGACTTTTCCCCTCGGCCTCATCGGCCGCTGGGATCGCTTCAAGCCTAACACTGCAACGGCTGGCTATATCAACACGGTTATCGGCGGACTGACCTGGGACCTCAATAAGAAGTCGGCGCTCTCGCTCGACTACCAGGAACAGACACCGCATTCCGGAGCCGTCATCGCTGCAACCAAGACCTATTTCCTCCATCTGGTGGCCAACTTCTAGGCGGAGCTTGATGGCGTAGGACGCGCCCCGGGCGGTTGTGACAATGTCGTTACCTGACTGTCCGTCATGACCCTCTAGGGGCGCTTCTATTTTTCCATTACAGAGATGCCCAAAAAAAGGAGCCGTCCAGTGAGAGCCCTGAAAGTCGCCGCGCTCATGTTGTTGGCCGTCGGATGCGCAAAGGAAGGCGCAAATAATTCCAGCACGGCTTCCTCTACCGCTTCGTCTGGCGGTTCTGTCGACCTGACTGGAGCCGGTGCCACCTTCCCTTATCCGATCTACTCCAAATGGTTCTCTGATTACGCCAAACAGACCGGCATAAAGATCAACTATCAGTCGATCGGATCCGGAGGAGGGATTCGACAGGTCTCGGAACAGACCGTGGACTTTGGAGCCTCAGACGGCCCGATGAGTGATGAGGAGTTGGCAAAGGCGAAAGGCGGTCCGATTCTCCATGTTCCGACGGTTCTCGGCGCGGACGTTATCACCTACAATCTTCCGGGAGTGACGGCGGCACTAAAGTTCACCCCTGACCTGATCGCCGGCATCTTCATGGGACGCGTTACCAAATGGAATGACAGCCGGATAACGTCACTGAATCCTGGTGTCTCGCTTCCGAATCAGGACATTCTGGTCGTGCACCGGTCCGATGGCAGCGGAACGACATACATCTTCACCGATTACCTCGACAAGGTCTCTCCGGCATGGCACGCGAGCGTGGGCAAAGGCAAGGAAGTAAAATGGCCCGTCGGCCTGGGTGGCAAGGGCAACGAAGGAGTTGCCGGTCAGATCAAGCAGACACCCGGTGCGATCGGATACGTCGAGCTCGCTTACGCGAAGCAGAACAATCTTCCAGTAGCCGCGGTTCGCAACAAGGCGGGACAATACGTCGCTGCTTCAGTTCCCGCTGTGACGGCTGCAGCGGCTGGCGTAGCCGAGTCTCTTCCCGCCAATACTGATTATCGAATTTCGATCGTCAATGCGCGTGGCGCAGACTCGTACCCGATTTCGTCGTTCACCTGGATCCTCGTCTATCAGCACCAGACGGATGCGGTGAAGGGAAAGAAGCTGGTGGACTTCCTCAACTGGGCCCTCACCGAGGGCGAGAAGGTAGCCCCCACGCTCGATTACGCACCGTTGCCGACGGCAATGGCAGCGAACGTGAGAGCCAGACTCACGACGATCGATCTCGCTGGCGCGAAGTGACCTCGCTTCCGCTCGACTGGCTGCAGAGTGATCGTCGCCGGCTCAGAGTCGATCAATCGGCGATTGGCGACAGGGTTTACGAATTTCTCACCGCTCTTTGCGCGTTGGTCGTTCCCGCGCTCGTTGTTGCGATCGCGGTAGCCATTTTCGCCGCGGCCTGGCCGGCATTTGCCAGGCTCGGCCTGTCAATTGTTACCACGAGCGACTGGGATGTTAGAGGCGGTCATTTCGGCGCCGCGCCAGCGCTGTTCGGGACCTTGGTCTCATCGGCCGTCGCACTGATCATAGCGACGCCATTAGCTATCGGTGTCGCGATATTTCTCTCTGAGTTCTCGCCTTCCTGGCTTCGCCAACCCGTCGGCTTCCTCGTCGACCTTCTGGCAGCAATTCCCAGCGTCGTCTATGGACTGTGGGGGATTTTTGTTCTCATTCCCATGCTTCGACAGCAGGTGATGCCTTTTCTGCGCGACGGTCTTCATCTTGGCGCAACGCCGTTTTTCAGCGGCCCTGCGTACGGGCCGAGCATGCTGGCGGCGGGGTTGATACTCGCAGTCATGGCCCTCCCCTATATCTCGGCGGTCTCACGCGAGGTGCTAATGGCCGTGCCGCGTTCCCAGCGCGAAGCGGCGCTCGCACTGGGTGCGACGCGTTGGGAGACGATCCGTGATGCGGTCGTGCCTTACGCGAAATCCGGCATTATCGGAGGAATCATGTTGGGACTCGGGCGCGCCCTTGGCGAAACCATGGCGGTGACGATGGTGATCGGAAACCGTCCTGAAATTTCGGCGTCGCTGTTTGCCCCCGGCTACACAATGGCCTCGCTCATCGCCAACGAGTTCAGTGAGGCGACGAATGATTTGCACGTCTCGGCGCTGATGGCAGTGGGTGCCGTTCTGTTCGTGATCACGCTCATCGTCAACGCCGTGGCGCGCTGGCTCGTCTGGAGAGTGTCGAGGGTCCGGGCAAGGTGAAGACCGCGCGCAGCCGTCACGTTGTGAGCGGTGTAATGATCGGTCTCACCTATCTCGCCGCCATACTCGCAACGCTGCCTCTGGTGTTGATACTGGTGCATCTGATCGCGAAAGGGGCCTCGTCGCTTTCCCTGGCGTTCTTCACGCACATGCCCAGACCGGTGGGCGAGTCGGGCGGTGGCATGGCGAACGCGATCGTCGGCACGCTCATTCTAATCGGAGTTGCAAGCCTGATCGGACTTCCGATCGGAATCGGCGCCGGCCTCCATTTGGCGGAAAAACGCACCACTCCGCTCGCCTACACCGTGCGGTTTCTCTCCGACGTGTTGAACGGGCTCCCTTCCATCGTGATTGGAATTTCTGCCTGGGAGTTTCTCGTTCGGCCCGTCGGCCACTTCTCCGCCCTTGCGGGGGGCGTGGCGCTCGGCACGATGATGGTCCCGCTGGTTACGCGAACGACGGAAGAGATGCTTCTCGTCGTACCGACATCATTGCGGGAAGCTGCCCTCGCGCTCGGCTATCCGAAGTGGCGAACATCGATTGCCGTCGTGCTTCGCACCGCCCTCGCCGGCATTGCGACAGGTGCGCTGGTAGCAGTGGCCAGGATTGCGGGCGAGACGGCTCCCCTACTCTTCACCGCGATTGGTAATCAATTCTGGTCGACGTCGTTGCGCGAGCCGATCGCCGCGCTACCACTTCAGATCTTCGCCTACGCAACCGGCCCGTACGACGAGTGGCACCGGCTGGCGTGGGCAGGAGCGCTCGTCCTGATCACCATCATACTGATTATCAGCATCGCGGCACGGTTCGCGACGCGGTCACGGTTCGGTGCTCCAGTCGACTGAAGTGTTTCGCGAGAACCGCGAGAGGCCGCGTCGGGTGACCGCTCCGGCCGTACAACCGCCGGAGTCGAGCATCGCCGTTGATAAGGCGAAGCCATGCATCGTTACGCGCGATTTATCTGCGTACTTTGGCGACACCGCGGCTGTTCGGAACGTATCGATCACCATTCCTCAGCAGGCCGTGACGGCGATTATCGGCCCCTCGGGCTGCGGAAAATCAACGCTGCTGCGCTGCCTCAATCGAATGCACGAGACAGTTCCTGGCGCGCGTGTCGAAGGCTCTGTGGAGATCCTCGGCAGCGCGATCTATGGCGACGGGACAAACCCCATCGCAGTGCGTCGTCACGTCGGGATGGTGTTTCAGCGACCCACTCCCTTCCCGACCATGTCCATTCGGGCGAACGTTGCCGCGGGTCTGCGGATCGCTGCCAAGAAAGGGGAAATATCGGGCTCGACCGACGAAATAGTGGAAGAAGCCCTACGGCGCGCGGGTCTTTGGGAGGAAGTAAAAGATCGCCTTAGTGAGAGCGCGACGGCGATCTCGGGTGGACAGCAGCAACGGCTGTGCATCGCGCGCGCGCTTGCTACCCGGCCCCGTGTGATTCTTCTGGACGAGCCGACTGCCTCACTCGATCCGCTCAGCACGCAGAAAGTCGAAGAGCTCGTCTACGACCTGCGCAAGACCGTCACTGTAGTGATCGTCACTCACAACATGCAGCAGGCCGCTAGAATCTCCGACTGCACGGCGTTTCTCCTTGCTGGCGAGCTCATCGAGTTCGACTCCACCCGTGAGCTGTTCACCGCGCCTAAAGATTCACAGACGGAAGCGTACGTCACGGGAAGGTTCGGATGACGGCGCTCGCACCGATTGCGGAACGAGTCAGGCCGAACCTCATTGGGACGATCGAGGCAAAGGACTTCTCGTTCTGGTACGGAAAGAAGCAGGCGCTGCGGAATATCACGATGGCTATTCCGCCTCGCGCGGTTACGGCGCTGATCGGGCCTTCCGGCTGCGGCAAATCCACGTTTCTCCGGTCGATCAACAGGCTAAACGAGCTCATACCGGGAATTCGCCACGAGGGCGACTTGTGCCTCGACGGCAACAGTGTTTTTGATCAGTCACTCGACGTGGTGGCCCTCAGGCAAAGGGTGGGAATGGTTTTCCAGCGATGGAATCCGTTTCCCAAATCCATTTACGAGAACATCGCCTACGGTCCACGTATCAACGGTCTCGGCAACCAGGCAGCGCTGGACGAGATTGTCGAGCGATCGCTGAGGCGCGCTGCCTTATGGGACGAAGTGAAGGACCGGCTTCGCTCCAGCGCGCTAAGTCTCTCGGGTGGACAGCAGCAGAGAGTGTGCATCGCGAGAGCACTCGCCAATCAGCCAGAGGTTCTCTTACTCGATGAGCCAGCGAGCGCCCTCGATCCCAGCTCGACCCAACGCATCGAAGAGCTTCTCTATGAACTCAAACGGGAGTTGACCATCATCATCGTCACACACAACCTGCAACAAGCCGCCCGCGCGTCGGAATTCACCGGTTTCTTTTTCACCGGCGAGCTCGTGGAGTTCGGACCAACGGAGCAGGTATTTACGAGTCCTCGCGAGGAGCGGACCGATGCATATATCACTGGGAGATTCGGATGACAGCTGACTCGAACGTCGCCGGCTTCCGGCATTTTCACGATCAGCTTTCTGCGTTGAAGGAAACACTGCTCGGAATGTCGTCGAAGGCCGAAGAACGCACTGACCTTGCCGTCGAAGCGTTGCTCAACCGCGACAAGGAAAAGGCAACACTCGTTATCGAGGGCGACCCGGAGCTCAATCGGCTGGAGATGGAAGTAGAGCAGGCAGCGGTGGAGCTGCTCGCGCTTCAACAGCCGATGGCGCGCGACCTTCGTTTCATCATCGGCGCGATCAAAGTATCGAATGACTTGGAGCGCGTAGGCGACCACGCCGTCAACATCGCGGAGTCGGCGCTGCGCCTGTCGGAGAAGCCCAAGGTCAACATCCGCATTCCCGAGATCGAGGTGATGGCGAGGAGGGCTCGGAAAATGCTCGGCGACTCCCTCGATGCTTTCATCCGCGCCGACGGAGCGCTCGGCCGCCAAGTGTGCAAGGACGACGACATCGTAGACTCGCTGCACGACTCTGTTTTTCGTGTTCTCCTGACTCACATGATGGCCGATGCGAAGACGATCACCCCTTCGCTCGAGCTGCTATTGGTTGGGCGAAACCTGGAGAGGATCGCCGATCTGGCGACCAATATCGGTGAGGACGCCGTTTATCTCGCGGAAGGGAAGCAGATCAAGCACCACCGCGAGGAAGAGCACATCAACGAAGCCCGGCTGCAGCCAACGCCCAGTAGCTGACCGCGGCGACCGAGGCCGAGGCGGGGATAGTGATTACCCACGCCCAGACAATTCTTCGCGCAATGCCCCATCGCACGGCCGAGAAGCGATAAGTCGCGCCGGCACCCATGATCGAGCCCGCAATCGTGTGGGTAGTGCTCACTGGAATTCCGTAATGCGTCGCGAGACTGATCGCCAGTGCCCCGCCGGTCTCGGCTGCGAATCCGCTCACCGGACGCAGTCGCGTGATCCGCGACCCCATCGTGTGCACGATTCTCCAGCCGCCGAACAGAGTGCCGAGCGAGATCGCGGTATAAGCTCCCATCTTGACCCAGAGTGGGATCCCCTCATTCGGAACATAGAGATGGTGAAAAAACCCCGTCTCCGCTGCCGTCAAAGAGTTCACCGAGACGAGCAGCCCGACGATGATGCCCATCGTCTTCTGCGCATCGTTCGCGCCGTGCGCGTGCGACAGGAGTGCCGAGCTAGCGAGCTGCGCGCTTCGGAAAAACGTGTCGACCCGACCCGGCGCCATTTTCTGGAAGATCCAATACACCGAGACCATCAGGAGGAAACCTGCGAGCATTCCCACCAGCGGTGAGATGACGATGAACGACAGGGTCTGCATCCACTTCACACCCCAGGTGATCGCACTCCAGCCAGCCTTTGCTACTCCCGCGCCGGCGTAACCGCCGATCAACGCGTGCGAAGAGCTCGAGGGAATCCCGTAGAGCCAGGTGATGAGATTCCATGCAATCGCACCGAACAGTCCGGCCAGAATCACGTTTGGAGTGACGATTTCAGTGCGGATGATCCCCTTCTGAATCGCCTTGGCGACGAGCTCGCCCGCGGTGAACGCCGCCGTAAAATTGAAGAACGCCGCCCAAACTACCGCGGCGAGAGGGCTCAGCACGCGCGTTCCGACGATCGTCGCGATGGAGTTGGCCGAATCGTGGAAGCCGTTTATGAAATCGAATATGAAGGCGACCAGGACGATCGCGACGACGTAGTAGATCACTACGCGTTCTTCAGTGCGATGCTGTGCAGTACGTTGCCCACATCTTCACACTGGTCGAGCGCGTCCTCGAGCTTGTCGTAGAGATCCTTCCACTTGATGACGTCGATCGCCTCGCTCCCTTCGGCGAAAAGCTTCCCCATCGCTTCGTGGTAGACGGCATCTCCCTCCTCCTCCAGGGTCTTTAGCTTCTCGCTGATGGCGTAGACGTGCTTTGCATTCTTCATGTTGCGCACGCCCTCCTCCACCGCACTGCCGGCGCGTGCAAGAACCTCGGCGAGAACTACTGCGGCGGGGCGGGCCTTCTGGATCCGGAATATCTGGGCGCGCCGGGCGGTACCATCGATCAAATCGATCACGTTGTCCAGCTCCGACGCCAGCGCGTGGATGTCCTCACGGTCAAAAGGAGTGACAAAAGTGCGGTCGATGCGATCGATGATGTCGTGGGTCAGATTGTCGGCTTCGTGCTCCAGCCCTTTGATGGCGGTGACTTTGGCGTCGAGCTGCGTCGGGCTCTGAAACATTTCCTGAAGGATGCTCGCCGAGCCGGTCAGTCTCTTCGCGAGCTCGGTGAACATGTCGTAGAACTTTTCGTCGCGAGGTAGAATCCGCAAAGGACGATCTCCGTGAGAGTCCAGAATACTCGAACAGGTCCGCTCGAGTTCTAGTGCGCGAAGAATCTATCCTTGACCCGACATTCGAGCTACTAATCGGTCCGGAATGTCGCGTTCAGGTCGTGAAGCGGACCGTCGATTTCAGGTCGCCCCCTTGACCAACCGCGGCCCCGGATTTCTGATCGACGGATTTGGCCATCCCCCACGAGTCAACCAGCAGCAGCTGGTGTGTTGCTCTCGCGGGCTCACCGTTGGGAACGCGCTGTGTGTAGGTTCCGTCCGCCGCGAGATCCCACGCCTGCCGGTTATCGGCGAGACAGGTGGCGAGCAGCGAATGCAGTCGCGGATGGAGCGTTACATCATCGATGGGCGCAACTGCTTCCACCCTCCGATCGAGGTTACGCGGCATCCAATCGGCCGAACCGAAGTAGAATTGCTCGTCCCCGCCGTTGGCGAAATAGAACAGCCGCGAGTGCTCGAGAAACCTTCCCACGATGCTGACTACCCTTATCCGGTCGCTGACGGCGGAAACACCGGGACGCAGGCAACAGATGCCCCGGACGATGAGATCGATTTCCACTCCCGCTTGCGACGCCGCATATAGCGCCTCGATGATCTCCGCATCGACGAGCGCGTTCATCTTCGCAATGATGCGCGCAGGCTTTCCCTCCCGAGCGTTAGCTGCTTCGCGCTCGATCATTTCCAGGAAGCGGAAGCGCATGTTCGGCGGCGCGACCAGCAGCTTCCGGTAGAGGCGCTGCCTCGAGAACCCGGTCAGCGCGTTGAAGAGATCGGTGAGGTCCGCGCCGATGGACGGGCTGCTCGTAAGCAGTCCGATATCGGTATAGATCCGGGCGGTCTTCGAGTTGTAGTTACCCGACCCAATGTGTGCGTAGCGCTTGATGCCATCGGCCTCGCGCCTCACTACCAAGGTCGTTTTCGCGTGAGTCTTGAGACCTGGCAGGCCGTAAGCGACGTGCACGCCATAATCCTCGAGGGTTCTGGCCCAGGTGATGTTATTGGCTTCGTCGAATCGCGCCTGGAGCTCGAAGAGAACCGCAACCTGCTTCCCCCGCTGCGCCGCTTCGGTAAGCGCGCGCACGACACCTGTGTCTCCCGAGGTGCGATACAAAGTCATCTTGATGGCGAGAACGTTGTCGTCCGTCGCCGCGGCCAACAGGAACTGCTCCACCGAGAGGTTAAAAGAATCGAAGGGATGGTGGACCATCACATCCTTCTCCTTCAGTACATCGAAGATGCTTCTCGCGGGGTCCTTGAGCTCGGGGGGTGTTGCGGGGACGAATGGAGGATCACGCAGCTCAGCGATCTCGAGAGACGCGAGCGTCATCAGGTCGCCCAGGTCCAGCAACGGACCGGTCTCCACCAATTCTGGATCTGCGAGCGGGCGCATTTCTTCAGGCTGATCCTCACGCAGCTCCTCCATGAGCAGCTGTCGAAGCGACTCCGGCATGCCGCTTTCCACTTCGATGCGCACGACCTCCGCGAAGCGACGCTGGAAGACCTGCTCCTCGATAAGCGAGAGAAGATTGTCGTCGTCTTCGGAGTGAGATAGCTCGAGATCCGAATACCGCGTGACGCGGAACGTGTTGAAGCCCTGAATGTCCATCCCTGGAAAGAGCGATCCAAGGTTCGCACCGATTACCTGCTCGAGCGGAATGAACGCGTTGCCACGTCCAAACGGGATCCAACGCGGAAGGCTTTTCGGAACTTTTACCCGCGCGAACCTCACTGCGTTGCTCTCGGGATCGTGGATCTGCACTGCCAGCGAGAGCGACAGATTGGAGATGTACGGGAATGGGTGGCCGGGATCGACTGCGAGTGGCGTCAGTACCGGGAAGACCTGCGCCTCGAAGAATTCATCTACTGTTTGCCACTCGGTGGCTGTCAGGTCTTCGATGCTTACGAGACTCACACCGTGCCTGGTCAGAGCGGGCAGGAGCGTGTCGTAGAGCAGACTACGCTGCGCGCTCATCAGGTCGCCCACTCGGGCGTTGATAGCAGCCAATTGATCCGCGGGCGACATGCCGTCGGGCGGAATGTGATGAACACCAGCCGCGACCTGCCGACGGAGACCTGCCACCCTCACCATGTAGAACTCGTCGAGGTTGGTGTTGAAGATCGCGAGAAACTTGAGCCGTTCGAGCAGCGGATTCCTGTCGTCGATTGCTTCGTGCAGGACTCTGCCGTTGAACTCGAGCCAACTCAGCTCGCGATTGAGGAACAGCGCAGGGTCGGTCATTGCTTTGGGTGGTGTTCGGTCGTGTTTACGCGGCGGTCGTGCGCCGGATCACTAACCTGCGATTCTCGAAGATTTTCACCAGTAGCACGCCTGTAACGAAACCGCCGAGGTGGGCCCAAACCGCAACGCCGCCGGTGAGGTCTGCGCCGTTCTTGAGTTCCGGCAGCGCGGCTACAAGCTGCCAGAAGAACCACCAGATGAGAACCATCCAGGCAGGAATCGGAATCACCTTGAAGAAGATGATAAAGAAAAAAAGCATCCGGACTCTTACTCTCGGATACAGCACCAGGTAAGCGCCAAGAATTCCCGAAATGGCGCCTGACGCACCGACGGTTGGAAGCGGCGATGCGGGCTGGGCGATAATGTGCGCCGCCGCGGCGGCCAGACCGCACACGAGGTAGAAAACGAGGAAGCGAAAGTGGCCGAGGCTGTCCTCAATGTTGTTTCCAAAGACCCAAAAAAAGAGCGCGTTGCCCAGGATGTGTCCCCACCCGCCGTGGAGGAACATCGAGATGAGGGGAGTGAAGAGGTTGATCGGATCGTTGTCGACGACGCACGCCATTCCCCGCCCCAGCGGTACTGCCTCGCCGATTGGCGCCAAGTGCGTGATCTCTCCCGGCACCATCCCGAGGTTGCACACGCTGGCGGCGAGTGCTTGCTGATCAAATCCGGCTCCCTGCACGAAAATCCAGACGATCAGCATCACTGCGAGGATGATGTAAGTCATCCATGGCGTGCGAACTGTCGGTAGCTCGTCGCTGAGCGGAATCATCTAGCTGGTGTTGGAGGAGTGCGCGACCGGCTAGGAAGAAAACTAGCGTCGCGCGATCAAGCAGTGTGCGACGATCGGGAAACTTTACTGAGGTCGGAAGGTCGCGTACATCCCGAGCGTCATGTGGGTCGGAGCATCGGGCGTGTCCTTGAAGTTGCAGAACAACAGGTACGTCTCGCCGGGAATCAGGTCGACGAGCAGCCGGCCGTCAGGACTCTTACCAGGTCCGGCAACGAGAATCCCGACCGACCGTGTGACCAGGTCGCGAAGTCGCCCGCCCTCCCTGGAGACTTTCAGGAGATCTTCGATCGTCGCACCGGGCCGCAGGCGGCCAACGCTCATCTCGTGATTGACTTTCCCCTGATTGACGAAGGTGAACATTGTCGGACCGGAGGCTATCCGCGCTGGTAACGGCAGAAATGCGTAGTCATTGGCCACCACGTCGATTCTGACCGCGTTTCTCGCTTCCTGCGCGCAGCCAAAACTTGGGAACACGTCCACCGCGGCAGCGAGGACGAAGGCGAGCGTGAGGCGGCGCGACAGCATGGTCCCTCCGCGGAAGATTCAATGGGAACGCGAGCCAAGATGGCGCACCTGGCCATCAACGGCAAGTTGGCACGCTCAATAGCTCCGAAAAGCTCCGAACTCGGCCGTTATGGCAGAGATTTGCGGCCCCGGCCTTGCCTCTCAGTTCTCCAAAAAACGGCAGTACCCTGAAACCGGAGCGATTTCAGCTCCAGGGAGAAATTACAGAATGGCTGACAAAGTAATTGGAATCGATCTCGGTACCACGAATTCCGTAGTTGCGGTGATGGAAGGCGGAGATCCCGTCGTCATCCCGAACGCGGAAGGTGGACGCACAACGCCGTCAGTCGTCGGCTTCACGAAAGACGGCGAGCGGCTCGTTGGTCAGATCGCAAAAAGACAGGCAGTAACGAATCCGCAGAACACGGTCTTTTCGATCAAGCGCTTCATGGGGCGCAAGATCGCAGAAGTACCGGACGAGATTAAGCGCGTTCCCTACAAAGTCGTCTCGGGACCGAATGATCTCGCGATGGTCGAAGTCCAGGGCAAGCGCTACTCGCCGCCCGAGATCTCGGCGATGATTCTTCAGAAAATGAAGCAGACCGCTGAAGACTACCTCGGCTACAAGGTCGAGAAAGCAGTCATCACTGTGCCTGCTTACTTCAACGACTCGCAGCGGCAAGCGACCAAAGACGCTGGCAAGATCGCCGGCCTCGACGTGCTTCGCATCATCAACGAGCCGACTGCCGCGGCACTCGCATATGGCCTCGACAAGAAGAAAGACGAGAAGGTCGCAGTGTTCGACCTTGGCGGCGGCACTTACGACATTTCCGTCCTCGAGCTCTACGATGTCGAAGGCTCGCGCCAGTTCGAGGTGAAGTCGACAAATGGCGACACCCACCTTGGCGGTGACGATTTCGATCAGCGAGTGATTGACTGGCTCGTGAGCGAATTCAAGCGCGACCAGGCGATCGACCTATCGAAGGATCCAATGGCGCTGCAGCGCCTCAAGGAAGCGGGTGAGAAGGCAAAGATGGAGCTGAGCACAGCTCCGTCGACGGATATAAACCTGCCTTTTATTACCGCTGACCAGAGCGGGCCCAAGCATCTCAATTACTCGCTGACGCGAGCAAAGCTCGAGCAATTAGTCGATGATCTGATCCAGCGTACGATCCCACCGATGGAAAAGGCGCTCGCGGACGCAGGTCTCAAGCCCGGCGAAATCGACGAGGTAATCCTTGTCGGCGGGCAAACGCGGATGCCGAAGGTTCAGGACATCGTCAAGAAGTTTTTCGGGAAGGAGCCAAACAAGGGCGTAAATCCCGATGAAGTCGTGGCGATCGGCGCCGCTGTGCAGGGCGCGGTTCTGACCGGCGAGCAGAAGGACGTGCTGCTCCTCGACGTGACTCCGCTTTCACTTGGCATCGAGACGTTGGGGGGAGTCACCACGGTACTGATCCCGCGCAACACCACGATCCCGACCAAGAAGAGCGAGACCTTCTCGACGGCTGATGACAATCAGACGACAGTGGAGATTCATGTTCTTCAGGGTGAGCGCGAGCTGGCGACGTACAACAAGACGATCGGCAAATTCCAGCTCACCGGCATTCCGCCCGCACCACGCGGCCTGCCACAGGTCGAGGTTACCTTCGATATCGACGCCAACGGAATCCTGCACGTGACCGCGAAGGACAAGGCCACGGGCAAGGAGCAGAAGATCCGGATCGAGGCTTCAAGCGGACTTTCCGACGCCGAGATCGACCGCATGGTCAAGGACGCGGAGAAGAACGCCGCCGAAGACAAGAAGGCGAGAGAGGCGATCGATGCAAGAAATCGCCTCGACTCGATGACCTACGAGGTCGAAAAGAACGTCAAAGAGTGGGGCGACAAGGTCTCAGCCGACACGAAGGCGAAGATCGATGCCGCGATCGAGCGCGCACGCAAAGCGCTCCGTGGCGACGATATGAACGAGATCCGCGCCGCACAGGAGGAGCTGACGAAGGTGTTTAGCGAGGCGGGTCAGGCGTTCTATCAGCAGCAGGGCCAGGCTGGTGCCCAGCCGGAGGCGGGTCAGCCCGCTGGCGCAGCGGGTGCCGAAGCGGGCGCCAAGCCCGCTGACGACGTGGTCGAAGCCGACTACGAGATCGTCGACGAGAAAAAGTAGCATTTCCGCTAGGCGGGGAACCTCGGTCTGTGACCGGGGTTCCAAATTGGAAAGTCCTTTATATCCAAAAGTCGCTTTCGATGCAATATTGCTGGCCTATGGGCCAGCAACCCATTCCCCGTGCGCCAAGTGAGTTACTTTATGAGACGAGCCGTTGTCAGCCTGACCATTTTCGCCTGCTTGCTCGCGACAGCAGCGTGCGCCAATTCCACCGCGCCTCCGGTTTCTCGGGCCGCGAAGGCAGCTCCGCACGGCGCCAGCAACACCCGCTACATACTCGCTTCCGGAGATACCCCGCCGGAGGGTTGCCTCGATGTTGGCAACGGCTATTGGGAATGCGACGAAAGCGCTCTGGCACTTCCCGAGAGCCCGACAGCTCCGGCTTTTGCCCCAGACAGCTCGGTTACTAGCCCAGACAGCTCGGTTACTAGCCCAGACAGCTTGGCTATTATCCCGGCCAGCTCCGGCTACTAACGCTCCCTGACGCCCCAGTCAGCCAGCTTCGCCCACCACGCGTCGGGACGGATCCCCACTGGGTGGATCCGCTTCGACGCACCCTGAACGTTGCGTAGCTCGTAAATCCACATTGCTGGCGCATCATCGGTGAGAATGCGGTACGCACGACGATAGAGGTCGACGCTGCGCGAAGGATTCATCTCTTTTACCGCGCTGTCTATAACCGCATCGAAGGCCGCGCTACGGTACGACGTGGCGTTGTAGCCACCTTTCTTGATCTCGGAGCTGGCCCACTCTTCACGTACGGACGAGGGCGTGGGGTCGATGTGCCACGCGTTGAGCAGCGACTCGAACTTTCGCTCATCCATCCGGGCGCCAAAGGTGTTGAGCTCGAGCTCCTCCACGCGAACGTTCGCACCTGCCTTCCTCCACTGTTCCTGAAGCAGGACCGCGATCTTTCTGCGAATCGGGCTCGAGATGGGCACCATCAGCGTGAACGCGAGCTGAGTGTTACCGCGCGCGCGGAGACCATCGGGTCCACGCTTCCAGCCGAGTGAATCGAGCGCCCGGGCGGAGCGCTGAGGATCGTACGGAATTCCAATCGTGGTGTCGCTCGTCGGCAATATTCTGGTCGCGGGCCCGTGAGCAACGAGGCCGAGCGTGTCGAACACGTTGCGCACGATTGCGGATCGGTCGACCGCTATCACCATCGCTCTACGCGTTTCGCGATCTCCAAAAATCGGATGCGGACCGGTGTTGGTCGCGTTTCGCAGGTTGAACGCAACGTAGCCGTAGTCGAGACTTCCCGGAGACGCGATGATCTCGGCGCCCTTCGCCTTCGCCTGCTCGATCAGCTCCGGCTTGACAAGATCCAGGAAATCCGCCCCGCCGTTGAGAAATCTCAGCGACGCCGCCTGATAATCCGGCGAGACCAGCCAGATCACGCGATCTGGAATGGGCCTGCCCCGATAGTTGCCACTGTCTGCCTGCAAGACGATACGCGCGCCGCGATCCCATGCGGCGAAACGGAACCGGCCGCTTCCCACTGGCGCGCGCGCGAAAGTTGACTCGCGGAGTTTCGCAGGAGCGATCTCACGCAGCAGGTGCGCGGGAAGAATTGCGACCGGACTCGCGACTTTGAAAAACGCGTCCGGGGCGCGTTGACGAAACCAGACGACTGCGGTCAGCGAGTCAGGCACCGACACCGAATCGACGTTGTCCAGAGTCGATGCGAGCGGCGAAGCGAGCGAAGTATCCTTCACGAGCTGAAACGTGTATCGCACATCCTCGGCGGTGACCGGAGCGCCATCGTGCCATCTCGCTCGCGGATTGACGTGAAACGCCACCGACATGGAGTCGGAAGCCCAGCGCCACCCATCAGCTAGGCGGGGCGTGAATCCAGCGTCGCTAACCGTGTTGAGGGCCCCACCAATATCAGCGAGGTTGTCGAAAATCTGATCGACCACCTGCTTGCCCTGGAGACTCAGGGTGAGTGGCGGAAAAAGAACGTCGGCATCCGCAGCCGACGACACCACGATGGTTCCACCTACACGTTTATCGCTCGAGCACGCACCGACAATCAGGATCGCCAGGAGCGCGATCGAGAAAATGAACCGTGCGTGCTTCACACCGTATTCCCAATCGAAAAGGTCGCGACGCCCTGTGGTGTAGTGTGCTCGCTGACATTCGTGCTCGCGGCCCAATCCAGAAACGCCTCCAGTAGGTGCGGATCGAACTGTCCCTTTGATGCGCGCATTACTTCTGCCGCCCGGCCGTGCGACAGGCTGTTTCGATATGAGCGCGCTGTAGTGAGCGCGTCATACACGTCGGCGACGCAGAGAATGCGCGCGGCGAAAGGAATGGCCTCGCCCTTCAGGCCATCGGGATACCCCGTACCGTCCCACCGCTCGTGGTGATTGCGAATGATCGCGCGCACGTCGCCTGGAAAATCAATGTCGGCGACCAGCTCGAGTCCCGCCTCAGGATGGCGCTTCATGATCGCCCACTCCTCTTCGGTGAGATCTCCTGCCTTGTTCAACACTTCGGTCGGTACGATGATCTTCCCAATGTCGTGAAGGAGCGCGCCGAGCCTGAACCAGAAAAGCGAGCGTGAATCCATTCCGGTGCTGTCCGCGAGCACGCAAGCAAAGAATGCCACGCGTTGGCAGTGGCCCTGCGTGTAGTGATCCTTACTCTCAATCGAGTCGCCCCAGTGGTGCGCCATCTCCAGAAAGCGCGCTTCGAGCGCCGCGTTTCGCTTCTCGACCTGAGCGACGCGGTGCTGCGCCTTGAGCCGCGTGTAGAGCGCGTGGGACTGATTGAGATGGGCGAGCATGTCGCGATGACGTTTCTGCGTCCAGTAAAGCTCGGCCAGCTGCTCGGTCACGTCGGCCTTGAGTAGAAGATCCTCGCCCTCCTCCGCGCATTCACACGCCCTACCGAGATACTCGGCGGCCTTGACGTAATCGCCAAGCTCGCGTGAGATCACGCCGACGTGCCTGAACACCTCACCTCGCCA
>QHVA01000146.1 GCA_003223425.1 Gemmatimonadota bacterium | reverse complement strand
TCGTGAATGGGCACGTGATGCCGGCGCTCACCATTCGTAGCGGGGAAGTGCAGCGCTGGCGAATCGCCAACGCGTCGGCGGGCCGGATTTACCGCATCGCGCTCACCGGGCACACCTTCCTGCAGGTCGGGAGCGATGGCGGTCTGTTCGAGAAGCCGGTTGAACTGAAAGAGATCCTCCTCACCACCGGCGAACGAGTCGAAGTGCTGGTGCGCGGGAGCGACGTGCCGGGGGCGAAGAGCGTGCTCCAGAACCTACCCTATGATCGTTACGCGCCCCAGACGAGACCCGCGGACTGGCAAACGACGAGCGACCTGCTGACGCTCGAGACGACGAACGAAACGCCGGTTACTCCGATCGCGATTCCGGCTACGCTAAGGAAGATCACTCCGCTCGACACGACCAAGGTCACGGCCGTGCGCACCGTCGTCTTCGGCCAGGGCATCATCAACGGCAAGACGATGGACATGGCTCGCGTCGATGTGAGCACGAAGGTCGGCGCGACGGAGATTTGGGAGATCGAGAACATCGTCGGCATGGATCACCCGTTCCACCTGCACGGGTTCCAGTTCCAGGTTCTCGACCGTGACGGCGTGCGCGAGCCGTATGTCGCCTGGAAGGACATGCTGAACATGCCCAAGCACTCGACGGCGCGCATCATCGTCCGCTACGACGATTATCCGGGGAAGTGGATGTTCCACTGCCACATCCTCGACCACGAAGACCACGGCATGATGGGAGTTCTCGAAGTCAAGCAATAGACTCAACAAGGAGCGGAACGTGATGCGACGGTCGATTGAGTGCTCGCAGTATGCTGTTTCGTTTCTCGCCATCCTCGTCGCCGTCGCGTGCGCGGCCCCCGCGCCGTCGGTCGCCAGCGGCAGCAGCAGTATGCCGACGGGTCAGGCCAGCCAGGATCAAATACTCCGCGGCCGGTTTCTGGTCGTTAGTCACGCCTGCGGCGATTGTCACGGTGGGGGTAGCAATCCGGCTGCATTCGGATGGCTGGACGGCTTGCGCGACACGCTCACCCAACAGTTCCGCGTCGGCCCGTTCGTTACGCGTCCCAAGAACCTGACGCCCGACAATACAACTGGTATGGGACGCTTCAGCGAGCGGCAGATCTTCAACGCACTGCGCTACGGGCTGCGGCCTGAAGAGACGCCGGACGTAGAGATCACATCGACGGTGCCGGGCCAGGGCAACTTCCCCCAGCATCCTCACTATCTCGCGATACCGATGCCGTGGCCGTCATGGCGTCACATGCCCGACCAGGATCTGTGGGCGATCACCGCCTACCTCAAGAGCATTAAGCCGGTCAACCACAAAGTGCAGGATAGCGATGGCCCGCCGGATTTCTGGGCGGGCGAGTACACCGTCGCGAAGATTGGGCCCTACCCGGCTGTCGGTTATCCCACGGCCAATGAGAAGAGATAACTGCAGTTTTCAGTTTGGAATTTGCCACTTTGTGGCGTCCCGGCGATTGCAGCACATAGCGAACAGCATGTAGCGGGCAGCGGGCAGCAGGGCAGTTAGAAAAACAAATTCTCTACCTTGCCTCCGCGGCCTCGCCCGCATCGGCCCGTGACCTCGTATCCCGGACAACGGGCGGCCGCGTCGGCCCGGCCCCGACCCCGATCCTCTCGATCGCGAGCGCAATCTCGTCGAGATCAGCGGCCGTGAGAGTGAGCGACGCAGCATCGATCCAGCCATCTACTTGCGCCGGCGATCTCGCGCCGACGATCGCGCCGGTGACGCCCGGCCACGCCAGTGTCCATGCGACTGCAACAGACGACACAGTCGTGTTGTGCCGCTTGGCGATCGGCTTGAGCGCATCCCGTAGCGCGATGTTCTTCTCGAGACGCGGCGTCTGGAAATTGGGCGCGGTTTTGCGCCAGTCGTCGTCGGCCATCTTCCTCACTCGCTCCGTCGAGAAGGAGTCGGTGAGAATTCCGGTTTGCATCGGGCTGTAGACTATCACGCCAGTGCGGTTCGCATTGCACCAGGGAATCTCGGCCGCTGCCTCCTCGCGTCGAATCATGGAGAATGGCGGCTGCAGCGAATCAACGTGATGAAACGGCTCGATCTTCTTCAGCAGTGAGACGTCGAAGTTGGAGACGCCCATCGCGCGAACTTTCCCTTCCTGCTGCAGCTGCTGCATGACGCGCCACGACACGTCGGGTGGCGTACCGCTCACATCATCGGGCCGGTGGAACTGATATAGATCGATTTGCTCGACACCGAGTCGGCGCAACGATGCCTCGCATTCCCGGCGAATCGACTCCGGACTCAGAATGCGCTTGGCATCTTCCATCGGATCCTTCGGATTCCACACCAGCCCGCACTTGGTGAAGATGTACGGTCGATCCGCGCCCTTGCGCTGCTTGAGCAGTCGGCCGACGATCTCTTCGGAGTGGCCGAGTCCGTAAACCGCGGCCGTGTCGATCCAGTTGACTCCCAGATCGAGCGCGTGATTCATCGCGGCGATGGATTCGTTATCGTCCTGCGGCCCCCAGCCGAACGCCCAGCCGCCGCCACCGACTGCCCAGGCGCCGAATCCGACGCGCGTGATGTTCAGGTCAGTGGTGCCGAGCTGTCGAGTGGGGAGTGTAGGGCGCATGATTAGCTCCGTGTGTACGCTGGTCGCCGCAAAAGATTAATCGTTTCTACGATCAATGTGCGCGGCCATGTCATCGACGAGGTTTGTGAGATCTCGTTCTCGAGCGCCGCGAATTCCCTGAAAGAGTCGTCGCGCCATCACGTAAGCGGTAGCGACTGCGGCGCCGAACGCGGCGAAACCCGCGAGGGCCGAATGCGTGGCCAGTATTGTCACCGGCAAAGCCGCGCCGCCGCCGACTCCACCGCCGCCACCACCAACTATGCCTCCAAAAAGCCCACCGATGAGCGGCGCGAGTCGTTCGTCCGCGCGAATGGTGGTGCGACCCGCCCGCGGCACGACGCTAATCTGCAATCTTCGTTGCTGGTGCGTCGAAGACCAGTGAAAGCTGCGGCCAAGGATGCTGACGTGGCCGGGCTCTCCGAGGGCTCGCTGTATCATTTGGAGAAGAATTTCGAAGTCGTCAGCTCGAATCTCGCTGGGAACTTCTTTCTCAATTACGATGGCTGTTGGCCCGCCGATCCAGACGTTGTTCCTTAGAGATTCCCGCGCAATAGCCATCGACTTTCGCTCTCGCGGCGGCGCAACGCTCGACGAGTCACGATCTGCGCGGCGATCTGCAAGTCCGAGCTCTGATTGCGCCTGAATCACGTATCGCTCGGGTATCCCAACCTCGCTGGCGGCATCTCGCACGTCGCTGAGCCGGTACCCGCTCGTGAGCGTGCGTCGATCCTGAACAGTGGGGGCACCGAGCGAAGGTGGCGCGCTCCGCAAACTTTGTTGCAGTCCCGTCTCTGCCTGCAATTCGGCGGCGCGTGACCAAAGAGCTTTGGCTTCGCGCTCAGAGAGTATTGGTGGCTCGCTCGCGTCGCTCGTCGCCACCGCCGCGGGAGGCATGGATTGGGCTGCTTCGCCAAAAGCCGCAGCGAGATCGCCCGCCCTCTGATAACGGGTGGCCGGATCCTTTGCGAGACAACGGTCGATAATCCCCGCGAGTTTTTCCGGTACGCCTGGCGCGCGGCTCCGAAGACCCGGCGCTTCCTTCATCACATGTTCGACGAGCACCGCTGTCGCCGTTTTCGCATCGAACGGCAAGTGACCTGTCACCGCCTTGAAGCCGACCACTCCGAGCGAGTACACATCGCTCCGACCATCGACGCGCTCGCCCAGCACTTGCTCGGGACTCATGTAATGAACTGTGCCCAGGACCTGTCCCGTCGCGGTGGCGGGAGCGGCTTCGATCAATCGAGCGATCCCAAAATCCGTCACGAGAGCAGAATCGCTTCCACGCTCGAGGAGGATGTTCTCCGGTTTCACGTCGCGGTGGATGACGCCGCGAGAATGCGCGTATTCGAGCGCCGACGCCACTTGTTGCAACAAGCGCGTCGCATCCAGTGGTGTGAGAGGGCCCGACGAAGCGAGACGGTCCGCCAGCGATTCTCCGTCGACGTGCCGCATGACGAAGAAAACGACGCCACCCATTTCATCGGCGCGATAGACCGGAACGATGTTCGGATGCGAGAGCTTCGCGGCCGTCCGCGCCTCGCGCAGAAACCGCTCGCGAACGCCCGGAGCCTGTGCCAAATGCGGAGGCAGAACCTTGATGGCAACTTCGCGATCGAGATTGACATCGACCGCGAGATAGACGACGCCCATGCCGCCGCGCCCCAACTCGCCAAGAACCTTGAAGTCGGGCGCGAGAGCGCGCGTATTTCGCGTGAGCTCCGATTCCTGATCGGTTGTGGACTCAGGCAAATCCAATGGGCCCCTCCGGCTCGGAAAGCCGCAGTGGAATTTAGCATTGACAAACGAAGTACGTTTGTGTGAGGGGGATAAATCATGCTCAAAACAGAGACAATGTGGCCGCGGCTGACACTCGACGAGTGGGCACCGACCCAGACGACGCTGCATCGCTGGACGCAGATTGTCGGCAAGACCCGACTCGCGCTGGCGCCGATGCAGAACCATTGGTGGCAAGTCGTTTTATATGTCACCGACCGCGGCCTGACCACATCGCCCATACCATATGCTGATGGGCGAACCTTCGACATCAGCTTCGACTTCACCAATCACAAGCTGATCGCCCGGACGAGCGACGGCGATCTTCGTACACTGCCGCTGGTCGCGCGATCGGTCGCTGACTTCTACACCGAATACATGTCGCTGCTGCGGTCGCTCGGCATCGAAGTGAAGATCTTTCCCGTCCCCATGGAGATGCCGGACACTCTGCGATTCACCGAAGATCGAATCCACTCATCATACGATCCGGACGCAGCGCATCGGTGCTGGCAGATTCTCGTGAACGCTGATCGTGTGCTCAAGGCATTCAGGGCGCGATTTCTTGGCAAATCGAGTCCATCGCATTTCTGGTGGGGAGGGTTCGACATCGCCTGCACGCGATTCTCTGGACGGCCAGCGCCGAAATATCCCGGAGGAATTCCAAACTGTCCCGCCTACGTGATGGAGGAAGGGTACTCGCACGAATGCATCAGCGCGGGTTGGTGGCCCGGCAACGTCGGCGGTCCCGTCGCCGAGCCAGCGTTCTACGCCTACTCCTACCCTGAGCCGCCGGGGTGCGATACCGCGCCAATTCGTCCGGAAGGCGCGTACTATCATCCGCAAATGCACGAGTGGATTTTGCCCTACGAGCGCGTGCGCGCAGCGGATGATCCCGACCGTGCCTTGTTCGAGTTTCTCCAGAGCACGTACGAAGCCGCCGCCGAACGGGCGAAGTGGGATCGAGCGGCCCTCGAGCGTGCTCCGAATTGGACCCCGCCGCCGTCGGCGGCACACCCTATGAACATCATTGGCGTGTAGGAAGGGAAGCACAACTGAAGACTACTGCTCGAGAAATATGGAAATCCAGTTCCGTCACGACGTCGACAACGTTCTCAAAGAAGCAAACCAGCAGAAGAGGCCGGTCCTTCTCGATTTCAGTGCCGCCCCAATATGAAGTGGCTGTGCTCGGCTGGATGCCGAGGTGTGGCCTGACGAGCGCGTGGTGAGCTTCGTGAATGAGAACTTCATTCCTGCTCGCGTGCACGTGAAGGAAGACGCCGAGGCCTTCCGGCGATACGGCGATGAATACAGCGCTCTGTGGACGCCCACGATTCTGGAGCTGGATTCAGACGGCGTCGAGCATCACCGCATCGAAGGTTTTCTCCCGAACGATGATTTCCTGGCGCAGCTGATGCTTGGTCGCGCGCGCATCGACTTCGAACAGGGAAAGTTTCCGGAAGCAGAAAAGCGGTTTCGCGAGGTCGTCGAAAAATTCCCAAATACCGACGCTGGACCCGAAGCTCTTTACTGGGCCGGAGTCTCTCGGTACAAGGCGACGCACGACAGCACACCGCTCAAGGAAACGGCGCAGGCGTTCAAGACCCGCTACCAGGATTCCAGCTGGGCAAAAAAGGCGTCCGTCTGGGCGTAGGTCCAACGGCGCTAGTTTTCACCGCTAGCATGTGTCTTGCCCCCATTCGTCCTGCTGATCATTGATCGGCCGGCGACGACCAACGTCCGAGAGCGAGGTGCACGACGGGCGCGGGAATCAGAGTAAAGTCGGGAGGATTGATCATGCCAGACCCTGAAACGATCGAAAAGGCGCGCGAGGATGCGCGGGAAGGGAAATCACCCTCAACTCAGGCGGGTGAGTTCGTTCGGGAAGAAATGCATCACATTCGCGAAGGAAAACACGGTGCGCGATCGACGAAACAGGCAATCGCGATCGGACTCTCG
>QHVA01000034.1 GCA_003223425.1 Gemmatimonadota bacterium | reverse complement strand
GGTTCGATTGAGTGGCTGACCAACAATCGTCATTCACTCGCGGAATCTTCGCGGGTGTCATCCTCGATTCGCTTCTCTTTCCGTACCCGCGGTCTCTAGATGAGCGCAATCCGGACGAAGCGCGCACCGTTCGTCGTCTCATCAAGAGCCTGCGCGAGATGGAAGGCGACCTCATCAAGCCGGCGAAGTTCGACGAGGAAGAGACGATCCCCGACGATGTCATTCGCGCCTTCGCCGAAATCGGAATGCTGGGGCTCACGATTCCAAAGAAGTACGGTGGGCTGGAGCTGTCGGCGTCGGCTTACGCGCGCGTGTTCGAGACGCTCTCCGCGATCGATGGCTCGCTCTCCGTTCTCGTCGGGGTGCACTGCGGCCTAGGCTCGAAGGCGATCGTTCTACACGGCAGCGATCAACAAAAGGAGCGTTATCTGCCGCCGCTCGCGTGTGGTGATTTTCTGGCGGCGTATGCGTTGACCGAGCCGGAGATCGGATCGGATGCGCAAAACATCAAGACGACCGCGACGCTGAGCCAGGATGGCTCGCACTGGCGCCTCAACGGTCAGAAGATCTGGATCGGCAACGGCCATCGTGCCGGCGTCATCGCGACATTCGCACAGGCATTCGTGCAGCGTCGGGGCGAAAGCGTGGAGCGGATGACGGCGTTCCTGGTGCGTCCCGATATGCCAGGCTTTCGCGTGGTCGGGACTGTACGAAAGCTCGGCATAAGAGGATCTACGCAGGCGGAGTTGTGCTATGATGGGATGCAAGTACCCGCCGATCACTTGCTCGGATCTATCGGTCGAGGATTCGGCGTCGCGGTGCACGTCCTCAATGCTGGCAGACTCACTCTCGCCGCTGGCTGCACTGGAGCAACGAAACGCATACTGAATGAAATGTCGTCGTACGCAGAGGACCGGGTGCAATTCGGGCATCCGCTCGCCGATTTCGAGATTACTCAGCGCAAAGTGTCCCGAATGGCCAGCGAGATCTACGCTTCGGACTCGATGCTCGGAGTTCTCGCGTCGCTCGTCGATCGAGGCGACATCGACTACTCACTGGAGGCCGCCTGCGCAAAGGTGTTTGCCAGTGAGATGGTTTGGCGCGCCGCGGACGACATGGTGCAGCTCGCCGGCGGGCGCGGCTATGTCAAACCATACCCCTACGAGCGGATGCTGCGCGATTCGCGAATCAATCGGATATTCGAGGGTGCGAACGAGGTGCTGCGTTTATTCATCGCTCTCAATGGCGTGCAGGCTCCCGCACAAGCGCTCAAGCAGGTCGGCTCGGCGTTGCGCAGGCCGCTGCGGAATCTCGGCTTGCTGGGTGGTTACGCAACGTCGAGGGTCAGACTTAGACTGGGTCAAACATCGACGCTCGATATCGACGTCCACGATCGCTTAAAGAAGCACAAGGAATATTTTGAGAAGCACGTCGCCGAGCTTGGCGCGGCGACCGATCGGGCGATTTTCCGCCATCGTGAGAAAATCGTCGACGGCCAGCTGGTCCTGGAGCGGCTGGCTAACATGGCAATCGATCTGTTCGCAACGGCAGCAGTAATCGCCCGAACTCAAACCCTGATCGGCGAGCGTGGCCTGGAGATGTGCGAACGTGAAATCACGCTGTGCGATCTCTACTGCGTCGAAGCGGGCCGACGGTTTCGTGCGAACCGCAACATGCTCGACTCGCGCGAAGAAGAGGTCGACGACACGCGACGGTCTGTTGCGGCGGCTGTGCGCGGTGGGAAAGGTTACTTCGTGACTGACGCTATACTCGATGAGTAGAGCTTAACTGCAACTGAAGACTACCGGCCGGGGGCTGTGGGCGGAGCGGCTGGGGGCTGCGGGCTCACTGCGGGCTGCGGACCAACGGCATTGCGGACTGCTGACTAATTGCGGATTGGGAGACCTACTTCGGACTGCGAAACTAACGGCTGCGAATTGCGGATCGCGGACCAACAGCTCGCGCCGAGACAGTTCGCAGTTCGTAGTTAGTCCCCCAATTCGTAGTTAGTCAGCAGTGCGCAATGCACTTGGTCCGTAGTCCGCAGTTTTTGTAGCTTGTGCTTATCCATCTCCGAGCGTCGGGATGAACTGTGGTGCCCGGCGATGCTTCGTGGCTTGCTCGTAAGCGTACGCCAGCTTGATCAACGTGGGCTCGCTGTAGGCACGCCCGAAGATCGACATCCCGACCGGCAGCCCACGTACGTATCCCGCAGGCACAGTGATGTGCGGGTAGCCGGCGACTGCGGAGGCTGTGGAGTAGCCGCCGCTGTAATGATCCCCAGTAATCAGATCCGTTAGCCAGGCAGGCCCGCCAGTTGGAGCAATCAAGGCGTCAAGCTTGTTCTTGTTCATGGCGACGTCGATGCCCTGTTCGCGTGACAGCTTCCGATCTTTTGCCAGCGCGGCGAGGTACGCTTTGTCGGTCAGCGGTCCCTTCGCCTGCGCCTTGATCATGATGTCCTGGCCAAAAAAGGGCATCTCCTGATCCTTGTGCCGTTCATTGTAATCGATGATGTCCTTTAGCGTTCGCACGGGCGCATTTGGACCGAGTCCCGCCAGATAACTATTGAGATCAGCTTTGAACTCGTAGAGCAGGACCTCGAATTCGCTGTCATCGAACTTCCCCGCAGTCGCGAGTTCGACCGGATCAACGACAATCGCTCCTTGCCGCTTCATGACATCGATTGCGTTGACCATTAATGCGTCGACAGAGTCATTGAAGCCAAAATTCTTGCGCAGAACTCCGATTTTGGCTCCCCGCAAGCCATTAGGATCGAGAAAGCGCGTGTAATCGGCTTGACCGCGTCCACTACTCGCTGATGTCGCGGAGTCGCGGGCGTCGGCTCCAGCGATGATACCGAGCAGGATTGCTGCGTCGCGGACGGTGCGCGCCATTGGTCCAGCGGTGTCCTGGCTGTGCGCAATTGGAATTATTCCCGCCCGACTCACCATGCCGAGGGTGGGTTTGATTCCCACTATCCCGTTTGCAGACGATGGGCAAACGATCGATCCATCGGTCTCGGTGCCAATTGCGAGCGCCGATAGATTTGCCGAGACTGCTCCGGCAGATCCAGAGCTGGATCCGCACGCGTTGCGGTCGAGCACGTACGGGTTCTTCGCGAGTCCCCCGCGTCCGCTCCAACCACTAGTCGAGTGCGATGATCTGAAGTTTGCCCACTCGCTGAGATTCGTCTTCCCGAGCAGAATCGCGCCCGCCACTCTTAGCTTCGCGGCGATAAATGCATCCTGCAGCGGGATCGACCCGGCAAGCGCAAGCGATCCCGCAGTAGTCGTCATGCGATCGGCCGTATCGATGTTGTCCTTGATCAGGATCGGAATGCCGTGAAGCGGGCCGCGCACTCTCCCCGCTTTTCGCTCCTGGTCCAGTGAATCGGCAATCGAAAGCGCATCGGGATTGACCTCGATCACGTGACGCAGCGTCGGACCCTTTCGATCGAGCTCGGCGATGCGATCGAGATACTGTTGGGCGATGGACCTCGCAGTGAGTTGTCCGGCTGCCATTCGCGCCTGGAGATCGGATATTGTCGCCTCCTCGAGCTCAAACGGAGCCAGGAACCAGCGGCTGTTGGTGGACAGTCGCGCTGATTCTTCACGATTGGCCAGCGTATCAGCATCGAGCGGATTGCCGCGAACCGCCAATGCGCCCGCAATTGCACCCACGCGCACGAACTCTCTACGATCCATTTCGATGCACCTCGATGGAAAGCGTGACCACCGCAAGATCAGCGCAGGTCCGCAAAATTGTCCCGCAGTTCTGACACACCAGCTTGCACTTGATCTCTTTTATGTTCGTCGACCCGCAGACGTCGCAAACTTCCGCTGGCATCAGTCGAAATCCAGCGCGAGATCGAGTGCCGGCGCCGAGTGCGTCAGCGCTCCGACCGAGATCCAGTCGACTCCCGTCTCGGCTATCAGGCGAACTGTGTCGAGCGTGATTCCGCCGGATGCTTCCGTTACCGTACGGTGATCGATTAACTCGACCGCCTGGCGTAACTCCATGAGCCGCATGTTGTCGAGCATGATGACGTCAGCGCCGGCGTCGATCGCCGCACGAACCTGGTCGAGGGTGTCGCATTCCACTTCGACTTTGATACCTGCGGGAGCAACTGCCCGCGCCCGACTCACGGCCAGCGCGATATCGCCATCCACTGCCGCGAGATGATTGTCTTTGATCAGGACTGCAGCCGAGAGGTCCAGTCTGTGATTCAGGCCGCCGCCAGCGCGCACGGCGTATCTCTCCAGCCGGCGCAACAATGGAGTCGTCTTTCGCGTGTCCAGGATGCGTGCTCCCGTTCCGGCCACGGCTTCGACATAGCGCGCTGTCAACGTTGCAATCCCGGACAGACGCTGCACGAAGTTGAGCGCCACACGCTCGGCGGAGAGCAAGCCACGGGCGTGACCCGACAAAAACATCACCGGCGTGTCCGGCTGAATTCGCGCTCCGTCTTCGCGCTCTATTCGGATGGTCACGGCCGGGTCGAGTTGCTCGAATGCCTCGCACGCCAGAGCCAGTCCAGCGATCACTCCGGTTTGTCTGGCTACGAGGTGGCACCTCGCTCGCCGATTCGACAACACCGTTGCCGCGGTTGTGATGTCGTGTTTGGTGTCGTCTTCCTGGAGAGCGGCGGCGACGATAGCGGTAGTTTCTTTTTTTGTCAGCGGGAAGTGAAGTCCTTCCTCACAGAAGAAGCCGTGAGCCGCTAGCTCACTCTCCTGCCGTTTGATCATTCGCCGGGATCTTCGGAAGCTTCGGGAACAGGGGACAGCGGTGTCTGACCGCCGATTGCGACCATTCGCTCTATGGCGCGGCGCGCCCGTGACGCGATTTCTTCAGGCACAGTAATGCGGTGCTCCATCCGCTGCAGCGAATTCAGCACCTTTGGGAGCGTAGTCACCTTCATGAACGCGCACACTGCCTTTTCGTTCGCCGCATAGAACGTCTTCGTCGGGTTCTCTCGGCGCAAGCGGTGCAGGATCCCAACTTCAGTCGCGACGATGAACTCATCGTTGTCGGATATCTTCGGACGCTTGATCATACCTTCGGTCGAAAGGATCTGAACTCCCACCGGATCTACGTCGCCGGCCGAGACGGCTTCCACGACACTGGTGGCACAGCCGCACTCGGGGTGGATCAGAAACTCCGACCCCGGATGCGCGGCACGCTGGAGTCGTATATCCTCCGGATCGATCCCGGCGTGCACATGACACTCTCCCATCCACACGTGCATGTTCTTTCGCCCCGTGATACGCCGCACGTGCGCACCCAGGAACATATCGGGAAGAAAAAGAACTTCCTGATCGGCGGGAACGGAGTTGACAATCTCTACCGCGTTGCCGGACGTACAGCAGTAATCGCTCTCCGCCTTCACTTCCGCCGTCGTATTGACGTAAGACACGACCACCGCGCCCGGGTGCTCTGCCTTCCACTCCCGCAACTGCTCCGCATCAATGGTCGCCGCGAGTGAACATCCAGCTGCGAGATCGGGGAGCAGTACGATCTTCTGCGGCGAGAGAACCGCCGCGGTTTCCGCCATGAAGTGCACACCGCAAAAGACAATCACATCGGCTTTCGTCTTGGCTGCTTCTCGACTGAGGCCGAGCGAATCGCCAACGAAATCGGCGACGTCCTGAACTTCCGGCCGCTCATAATTGTGGGCGATAATCACCGCGTTTCTCGTTCTCGCCAGATGCTTTATCTCTGCCTGCAGCTCGGCGTAAAGCTTTTCGGTCTTGGGGGGGGCTACCATTCGATGTGCCTGCCGCTCCACTTTCGTTTGGCGCGCGGGAAATCGCTTCTATAATGTCCACCCCGTGACTCCTTTCTCAACAGTGCCGCGTCGGCAATGAGGCGGGACGTCTGAACCATGTTCGCCTCCTCGGTAGCTCCTTCGGGAAGCCGGGATTCGATTTCTTCCAGCTTGGTTCTGCCGAGTCTCAGCCCCTTGGCGCTGCGATCGATCCCGCAAAAATCCCACATCACTTGCCGAATCGTGTCGGCAGCGACCTGCGCTGCGCCTCGATCGCGCAGCACCGGAACGTCCCAGCTCTTCTTCCGTGGCGGCGTCGGCAACTTCCTGGTTTCGATCATGTCGCGTGCGACACGTTCGGCGAACACCAATCCTTCAAGCAAGGAGTTCGAGGCCAGGCGGTTCGCCCCGTGGACGCCGGTTCGTGACACCTCCCCACACGCGTACAGGCGATTGAGGCTCGCCCGTCCACGCAGGTCAGTTACGATTCCGCCCATCATGTAGTGCGCGGCCGGCGTCACTGGAATCAGATCCACCGAGGGATCGACTCCGCGAGCACGACAGATGGCAAAGATCCCCGGAAACCGCTGTTCGAAATTCTTGCCGAGCATCCGCGCGTCGAGCCATACGTGACGCCCGCCGATCTTCTCACGAAATATCTCGCGCGCCACGACGTCGCGTGGAGCCAGCTCGGCCAGACGATGTCGCTCCAGCATGAATCTCTTACCGTCTTCGTTTAGCAGCACTGCGCCTTCGCCGCGCACTGCTTCGGAGATCAGCTGGAGCGGATTCTCGGGTGTATCGAGTGCGGTCGGATGGAACTGGACAAACTCCATGTCGGCGAGTCTGGCGCCAGCGCGGTGCGCGATCGCGTAGCCGTCACCCGTTGCCACCTGCGGATTGGTCGTGTAGCGATACACCTGTCCGCACCCACCCGTCGCCAGCACTGTTGCATCGGCGATGATCTCGACCGCCTTACCGGAAACCGCCGCCCTCACTCCGAATACAATCCCATCTTCGGCGATGAGATCGAGAATGCGCGTTTTCTCGAGTACCTCGATCCGTGGACTTTCCTTCACGCGCTTGATCAGAGTGCGCGCGACTTCGGCGCCGGTTTGATCCCCATGCGCGTGGACGATTCGGCGTCGCGAGTGCGCTGCTTCGCGACCCAGCTTGAAGTTTCCGCCAGGCTCGAGATCGAAGTGCGCGCCGGCCGTTGCAAGCTCACGCACTCGCGCCGGCCCTTCTTCAACGAGAACTTCCACTGCCTTCGCATCACACAGTGCAGCGCCCGCGGCAAGTGTGTCCTGTCGGTGCAGCTCCGGTGAATCTCCGGCACCGAGCGCAGCTGCGATTCCGCCCTGCGCATACGCGGTCGCGCTGTCGAAAAGGGATCGCTTGGTGAGGACCATCACGTCGCCATCAGCGGAAGCGCGCCATGCGGTGTGAAGACCAGCAACTCCGCTTCCCACCACGAGAAAGCGCGTTCTTATCCGCTCGGCCATGCGCTGAAATCAATGCGCGATATGATGCATTTGAAAGGGGGATAATCGTCTTGCAACGCCGTGTGTTCTGGGCGATTCTTCTGTTCAGATGAGAAAACTGATCATCGTCACCTCCCTGCTCCTCGCCGTCCACATCGCTCTTCTTTTCACCCGTCGGAACGCCATTGCCGAGGGAAAGGAGACGTCCCCGGTTCGCATCGGAATCGTCCTGGATGTTGGCGGCAGAGGCGACAAATCATTCAACGATGGCGCCTACGCCGGAGCCGACAGTGCGACGAAGGTACTCGGCTCGAACATCCGATTCATCGAGCCCGGCGAGGGTGCGGATCGCGAAGCAGGCCTGAGATTGCTGGCCGCTGAGGGAATGAATCTCGTCATCGGTGTCGGCTTCATCTTCACCGACGATCTCGCGAATCTCGCGAAAGAGTATCCGAACACTGCGTTCGCCGGAATCGATTACGCGCTGGCGACCGACAAAAATGGGAACGTCATCCCGCCGCCACCGAACGTCGCCGCGCTCAAATTTCGCGAAGAGGAAGGATCCTATCTCGTTGGCGCGCTCGCCGCCCTCGTCAGTGACTCGAAGAAAGTCGGATTCGTGGGCGGAATGGACATCCCGCTCATTCACAAATTCGAGGCCGGCTATCGCGCCGGTGTGAAGAAAGTCTGTCCCGACTGCCAGGTTATCGCGCAGTATGCCGGCGTGACGCCGGACGCATTCAAGAATCCGGGTAAAGGCAAGGAGTTGGCGCTCAGCCAATACAATCAGGGTGTGGAAGTGATCTTCCATGCCGCCGGCTCGACAGGACAGGGAGTCTTCGAAGCGGCGCGCGCGACCAACAAGCTCGCGATCGGTGTCGACTCCGACCAGAACGACGAAGCGCCTGGACACGTGCTCACTTCAATGGTGAAGGGCGTGAACACCGCGACGTTCGACGCGATCCGCAGAGTGCAGAACCACACCTTCAAGGGCGGGATATACTCTTTCGGCTTGAAGGAAGGTGGCGTCGGTTATATCTACGACAATCGCAATCGCGCGCTCATCCCCGACAGCGCGCGTGCGCGGGTCGAAGAGCTGAAGCAGGAGATAATCGCGGGACGCATCAAGGTCCCCAGCACTCGATGAAAGAGAGGGAGGCGGGAGGAGGGAGGAGGGAGGCGGGAAACCAAGCCGGATTCTCTGTTCCCGCGTCTTCCGCTGCTTCCGCCGTCCCGCCTCCCGCCTCCCACCTCCCGCCTCCCGCCATCCGAATGGAGGGCATCGACAAATCCTTCGGCGCCATCAGAGCCAATCGCGGCGCATCCCTGCAAGTGATGCCGAGAGAGATTCACGCGCTCGTCGGTGAGAACGGCGCCGGAAAGTCTACTTTGATGCGCATTCTGGGCGGGTTAATGAAGCCAGATGCCGGGCGCGTCGAAGTTAACGGGCGCGATGCAACGGGATGGTCGACCAACGAGGCGATTGCAGCGGGAATCGGCATCGTCCATCAGCACTTCATGCTCGTGCCTACGTTGACGGTCGCCGAAAACCTGGTACTTGGGTGCGAGCCGAAGGTGCGACGAATCGTCCTCGATTATTCGCGCGCTGCCGAGAGTGTACGCACGCTGTCCAATGAAACTGGGCTCGTCATCGCGCCGGAAAGACTCATCTCCGATCTCTCGGTGGGTGAGGCACAGCGTGTGGAAATTCTGAAAGTGTTGTTCCGCGGCGCGAAGCTTCTCGTTCTCGACGAACCCACCGCTGTTCTTTCGCCACCAGAAGTTCGGGAGCTATGGACCGTGCTCCGGCGCCTACGTGACAACGGCGACACGATCGTTCTCATCACGCACCGGCTCGACGAAGTCGTCGACCTCTCGGATACAATTACGGTAATGCGCGCCGGTAAAACGGTCGCCCGCATCAAGACATCGGAAACGACGCCAGCCGAGATCGCGCGTCTGATGGTCGGTCGCGACGTGTCCCTCTCTGCGGGCAAGCGCGTGCAACCCGTTGATCGCGCAACAGCTCCGCAGCCGGATCAGGGACTCGAGGTCGGCGGCCTCACGGTCATGGGATCGCGCGGAATCCGCGTCATCGATGACGTCAGCTTTACCGTGAAACCAGGTGAGATACTCGGCATTGCAGGTGTCGAGGGAAATGGTCAGACAGAGGTGATTGAAGCGCTGGCCGGCCTGCGCCCGGTTTTTTCCGGCACGATTATGGTCGACGGCGCAGAGATCACTCGTCGCACCGTCGCTGAGCGACACGATGTCGGATTGTCGCACATTCCCGAAGACAGGCATCGACGCGGACTCATTCTCGAGTACACCGTCGCCAACAATCTCATACTCGGAGTTCAGAAGCATTTCTCGAGTCATGGGATCATCGACCGCGATCGCGTAATGGAGAATGCGCTGACCGAGATATCGTCATTCGATATCAGGCCTCCCAGCCCAGTACTCGCAGCGCGAGCGTTGTCTGGCGGCAATCAGCAGAAAGTTGTCGTCGCTAGGGAAATGGGACGCGAGTTTTCAGTCCTGCTTGCATCCCAACCGACACGCGGCGTGGATGTCGGCGCGATCGAGTTCATTCATCAGCAGTTGCTCGACGCGCGCGCTCAGGGCAAGGCTATCCTGCTCGTCAGTGCGGAGCTCAACGAAGTGCTCGCTCTCTCCGACCGCATCGCCGTGATGTATCGCGGCAAATTCGCGGTGGTGATGCCCGCCGTCCAGGCGAGCGAAGAAGTCCTCGGCGAGTACATGATCGGTACAAAGAAAGGCACCGCGGCGTGACCACAGCGACCCAGCCGCTTGCCGCCAAACCAACACTTGCCGGGACGCCGTGGCGGGAACGCGCGGAAGAAGCTCTCATTCCGCCATTCGTTGCGCTGCTCGTCGCTCTCATCTGTGGCGACCTCCTGATTCTGAGTTACGGGCAGTCGCCCGCTTCCGTGTACCGACTTTTGCTCGAGGGCACGTGGGGGAACGCTTACGGATTCGGGCAGGTCCTCTACAAGGCGACCACCCTCGCCTTCACCGGTCTCGCCGTCTCATTCGGATTGCGCGCCGGGTTGTTCAACATCGGAGGAGAAAGCCAGCTCGCGGCGGGAGGTTTCGCGGCGGCTCTGACGGGCCTCGCGCTGCCGGTCGGCACGCCGCTTCTGCTGTCGCTTCCGATCTGCATGATTGCGGCGGGTGTCGCCGGCGGAATCGTCGGCTTTGTCCCCGCCTATCTCAAGACCAGATTCGGCGCCCACGAAGTGATCGTCACGATCATGCTCAACTTCATCGTGCTGGCGTTGCTCAACTGGTTTATCGCCGGACATCTGCACGTGCCCGAAACTCTTCACACTCCCGAGATTCACGCCGGTGTGTTGCCGAGGCTCGCCGACATCGATCCACGATTCCACGGATCGGCGGCGAATCTCGCGCTCGTCGTCGCCGTGATCGTCGCCTTCGCCGTCTGGTTCTATCTCTTTCGCGCGCGGGGCGGATACGAGCTGCGCGCAGTCGGCCTTCAGCCTCAGGCGGCCGAGTACGGTGGAATTAGCGTCGGTCGAGCGTGGATGCGCGCGCTCACTTTTTCAGGAGTGATCGCTGGAATCGGCGGCATCAACTACGTCCTCGGCTACAAGCACTACTATGAAGATGGTTTTGCGGGCGGAGCCGGTTTCCTCGGGATCGCTGCCGCGCTTGTCGGTCGCAATCATCCCTTCGGCGTGCTCGTCGCGGCGTTTTTCTTCGCCACTCTCTCGCAGGGAGGCCTGGCGATCCACGCGTTCGTCCCCAAGCAGATGATGGACGTGCTGCAAGGCGTGGTGATTCTCGCCGTCGCGATGGCGGTGCCGGAAGTGAGAGGAATCCTGCGCGGCGCGCGCCGCCGAACTGCCGCGTGAATCCGTTTTCCTTTCTCACGCAGATGATACGGATTGCGGTTCCGTTTCTATTCGCGGCGAGCGGTGGAGTTGTGGCCGAGCGCTCTGGCATCGTCAGCCTGACGCTCGAGGGATTCATGCTTAGTGGGGCGTTCGCGGCAGTACTCGGTACCAACTACTCAGGTAGCCCGTGGGTCGGTGTGCTCTGCGGAATACTTGGCGGATTGATTTTCTCGCTCATTCACGCAGTTGCAACAATACGTTATCGGGCTGACCAGGTAGTGGTCGGAGTCGCGATCAACCTGTTGGCGATCGGCGTCACTCGATTTTTCCTCAAATTGTTTTTCGCCAGCTCGTCCAATTCGCCACGCGTTGCTGGCTTTGGTGGAAACATCAAAGCCGCTGGATTCGACAACCCGCTGCTTTGGCTCGGCGTTCTGGTCGCGCCATTCGTGGCGTTCGTGATCTACAAAACGCCGTTCGGTTTGCGCGTGCGCGCAGCGGGCGAGCATCCGGACGCCGCCGAGAGTGTCGGAGTGAGCGTGACGAGGGTTCGGTATGCGGCGGTTGCAATATCTGGGATACTCGCCGGCCTGGGTGGCGTTTATCTGGCGCTCGACCAGCATCAGTTCACGGACCAGATGACGGCGGGACGTGGGTTCATTGCGATTTCGGCCGTTATCTTCGGACGATGGGATCCGATTCGTGCCGCGCTCGCGTGTCTGCTGTTCGCGGCAGCCGAGACGTTGCAGATACAGCTGCAGGGAAGTCATGCTATTCCATCTCAATTCGTCGAGATGATTCCATACGCACTGACGATTATTGCTCTCGCGGGTGTGGTGGGAAGAGCCGTTCCGCCCGCGGCGCTAGGTAAAGCGGAGGCCTAGTGCCGTCGGCGATGCGCGGTCGGGTCTCGAGAGTTGCGAGCGGCAAGCTGTTCGTGCTGATCATCACGAACTTCGTCGACATGGTGGGACTGCTGATGATCATCCCACTACTGCCGTTCTACGCGAGGGAGATGGGCGGCGGTTCGCTCATCGTCGCGATTCTCATGGGTGCGTTTACGGCGTCGCAGTTGTTGAGTGCGCCGATTTGGGGAAGATTCTCCGATCGATACGGACGGCGGCCTGCTCTTCTGGTCGGGTTGACAGCCGCCGGTTGCGCTTACGTCGTATTTGCCTATGCGACCTCGATCTGGCTGTTGTTGCTGTCCCGCATCGTACAGGGCGCTGGCGGTGGGACCGTTGGAGTCATTCAGGCTTATGTCGCCGATTCCGTCGAGCCTCAGCATCGAGCAAAGGCACTTGGTTGGCTCTCAGCGGCGACGAACGTCGGAGTCGCCATCGGACCGGCGATCGGCTCGGCCGCGCTCAGATTTGGACGGAGCGGACCCGGACTCGCGGCGGCGAGTCTCTGCCTGGTCAACATCTTTTTTGCCTGGCGATTTCTCCGCGAGTCCCGTGACATGACCGAGGCGCACGAGAAGAAACCACGTGGCTCTCGCGCAGCGATCGCACAGGTCATCACCCACCCGGGCGAGGCGGCGCCACGCCTGATCTGGATTTATGCGATTGCGATGGGCGCGTTCTCCGGACTGATGGCGATTCTCGCGCTGTTTCTCGCCGACCGGTTCGGAGTCGGAAAGGACCGGATATGGATTTTCTACACCTACGTCGGAGTGATATCGGTCGTCACACGCGCCGGAATCCTCGGTCGGATGGTGGAGCGGTACGGTGAGGCGCAGCTGTCGCGAATTGGCCTAACACTTCTCGCGACTGGCCTGGCTACGCTTCCGCTCGCGCGCGGCTATGCCACCCTTGCCATCGCGGTCGCGCTTATCCCGCTCGGCACCGCGTTCACTTTCCCTTGTGTGACGTCGATGCTCTCGCGTGTGATCTCGAGTCGAGAGCGCGGACTGTACATGGGCGTGCAGCAGACGTTCGGTGGGTTGGCCCGTGTTGTGATCCCGCTATGGGCGGGGTTCTCGTACGATCATTTCGGGAAAACAGTGCCGTTGTTCACTTCCGCGGCACTGGTTCTTGCTACCATCGCGCTCGGGTACGGGATCGACGATGGACGAAAGGCTGAATTGCGAGTGGCTAGCTGAAAACTGCAACTGAATAGGTGCGAGGTGTCAGTGGCAGAGATGCCAGTTTGCTAGTTCACTACGCCCGGACTTCACCGGCGCGGGTCAAGCCACAGACAACTGCTTGTGTCCTGAACGCCACAGAGGTAAGTCGGGGCGTAGTGAACTAAATCACTGGCAACTACGCTACTGACGCCTCCCGCCTATTCAGTTGCAGTTGCGGTTGCAGTTGCACTTGCAGTTACCCCGCCCTCAGCGCCCCAAGAACCCCGGGCAACGACCCGACCACCCACGTAATCGCGGCGACGATCGCCGCCTGCTGCTTCGGAATTTTGCCGACGACGTGGATCCCGATCGCGAGCAGCACTGTCACCCAAATCGTGAACAGATCGACTCGACTCGCTAATGCGATCATCACCGGCGATGCGCGGTCGGGATCCATGAACCGCGCGAGATTGAGTCCGACGCTGTTGATCGCGTTCAGTTTCTCGGGACTCATGAACAGCGCCTGCGCTGCATTCACCAGAACCTGTACGAGGCGCGGAACCTCGGAGTAAGTCGCGACCATGATCGCGGCGGCGACCGCTTCTTTGGCGTCGAACAGCTTACCGACGAGCCAAAGTACGAGACCCGTTCCGAATACGCCAAGCGTCAGGAAAACCGCAAAGAACACCGGCTGAAGTGTCTCGAAGATTCCGCGACCTGCTGCCAGTCGTTCCGCGTCGATACTCGGATTTTTTCGCATCGCCGCGGCGGTCTGTCTGGCAAACTCCGCGTCCATAATGGGCTGCATCGCGTTCTTCGTGAGGAAGAACAGAACGACGCCGATGACTATCAACAGAAGCAGCGGCAGTCCAAATTTTCCATCGCTTCTCCGCGCGAAGACCGAAGAGGGTGCGTAGAAGATGTCGACGAAGTCTTCCCAGAGACTCGCCTTCGCGGGCGCAGGCTCTACTTCTTTGACTGCATCAGCGTCGTTTCCCATTCATCGATCCTCGTCGCGGCCGACGTGTCTGCTGAAGGTGGCTTGTACCGCTCGACATCGGTGATCAGCCGGACACCCGCCTGGTACGTGAAATAGGCGTAAGCCCACTCTATCAAGACTACGATCCGATTGCGGAAGCCCACAAGATACATGATGTGGACGAACAGCCAGAGGAACCACGCCGGCCGGCCGGCGAATCGCACCCATCCGAAATCCGCGATCGCTCGCGACCGGCCGATCGTCGCAAGGTCACCTTTGTTGCGATACCGGAAGTTCTTGCGTGGCTGGCGACGAAGCTCACGGAGAACGTTCTTCGCGGCGAATGATCCCTCCTGTATCGCCGCCGGTCCAACACCAGGAACCGGTCGGCCGTCCTGCACCAGGATCGAGAGATCACCGACAACGAAAATCTCGGGATGACCCGGCACCGACAGATCGGGACTTACCTGAATTCTGCCGGCACGGTCACGCGGGCTGTCGAGAAGCTTTCCCAGTGGCGAAGCATTATTACCGGCAGCCCAGAACGTGGTGCGTGCGCGCAGCTTCTCGGCGCCAATCCAGACGCCGTCAGGTTCCACTCCTGTGACCGCGGAATTGACGCGCACCTCTACTCCGAGATCTCCCAGATCCCGAGCTGCACGCGCGGCCAGACTCTCCGGGAACGTCGGCAGGATGCGAGGTCCGGCTTCGATTAGAATCACACGCGTCTTACGCGTATCGATTCTTCTGAAATCCGGCGCGAGCGCTTTCCTCGCAATGAAAGGGAAGGCGCCCGAGAGCTCGACCCCTGTCGGTCCGCCGCCGACTACGACGAAGGTCATATACTCCTGCTGCTCACGCGCGTCGCCTGATTTCTCCGCGAGCTCGAATGCCAGCAAAAAGCGGCGCCGAATCTCTGATGCATCCTCAATCGCCTTGAGTCCAGGCGCGTATGGTTCCCACTCATCATGCCCGAAATAGGCGTGGCGAGCGCCGGCCGCGACGATCAGATAGTCGTATGGAATTTCCTTGAGCTCGTCATCGACACGCACGACACGATGCACAACATCGATCTCGCGAGCCTCGGCCATCAGGACTTCGGTGTTCTTCTGTCGGCGCAGGATGTAGCGAAGCGGGGAGGTGATTTCACTCGGCGCCAGAGCCGCTGTTGCCACCTGATACAGGAGCGGCTGAAAAGTGAAGTGATTCGTTCGGTCGATGAGCGTTACGTCGACGTTGGCGCGCTTGAGCGCCCGCGCAGCGGCCAGTCCGCCGAATCCGCCACCGATGATTACGACGCGCGGACGAAACGGCTTGTCAGGCAAGTCTCTCCTCGACCGATCTGGCAGCGAGCGTCATCAGCAACACCAGAAGTATCAACAAAACACTGTACGCCGCCGCTGTTCCAAACGCCAGAGCCCGCAGCTGCGCCAGAATCTCCATCGAGATCGGACGGTTGGCGTGAGTGTAGAGAACGACGCTCGCCACGAACTCGCCAACGGCGGTCACGGCAGCGAGCAACCCGCCAGCCACGAGGCCAGGGCGAGCTGCGGGGAGAATGACCCGTCGCATCGTCATCAGCCATGACGCACCGAGTCCGCGCGCGGCGTCCTCGAGCGAGGCATCCATCTGTCGAAGAGACGATTCTACCGCTGACGCGACGAGCGGAATGTCACGAATGAAGTACGCGAGCGGCAATATCCAGAATGTGCCGACAAGCAGGATTCGCCCACTCAGCAGATCATTGCGGTTGAAAGTCGCAGCGAGACCGAGCGCTATTGCAGTCGCGGGAATCGCCCAGGGCAGAGCAACGAGCAGCTCGAGTAGGCCGCGACCGGCGAATCTGCGAAAGACGATCAGATATGCCGCAATGAAGCAGACGACGAGATTTCCAGTCGTTGCGATCAGTGCCATCGAAACGCTGTTCGTGATCGGCCTCCACAGCTCACTCTCCGAGAAGAGCCGCCGATAATTCTCGAGCGTGTATTCGGGCGGCAGAACCTGAGTGGTCCAGACCCCGTCCCGCGCAAAAGAGACGAGAATCACCATCAGGTGCGGAAGCACCAGCGCAATGACAATAACCGCTGATGCAACACTCATCAGAATCTGAATGCGCCTGGAGCGGATAATTCGCCGCCCGCGTCCACCTTTGCTGGCGAGAGTGTATCTTCGCTTTCGGTCGAGCCATCGGAACAGCGCGAGGCCGGCGACGGCGCTCAAGGCCAGCACCGTTGTCTCGACGTAGGCGAGTCCCATTGCCCCATTCGTTTTCGAGGCGAGGATCTGCGTCGAGAGAACACGAAGACCGCCGCCGAACACGTACGGCGCGGAAAAAGATCCCAGAGCATTCATGAAGACGAGCAGCATCGATCCAGCGACCGCGGGCATCAGCAGTGGCAGCGTCACTCGTCTCAATCTTTGCCAGGTGCTCGCGCCAAGTCCCGAAGCGGCTTCGTCGAGCGTGGCATCAAAGCGCTCGAGGCCCGCGGACACGAACAGAAAAACGTAGACGTACATCGTGTAGGCATGGACGAACACGATTGCGCCCACCCCTTTGAGTCGCCACGGCGCCTCGGCCATTCCGAATGCGCGCTGCACGACGCGCGTGATGACGCCGCTCTCACCGTAAAGGAAAAGAAACGCGATTACGCCGACGAGCGGCGGCAGCGCAGCGGGAAGAGTTGCCACTGCGCGAAGAAGTCTCCGGCCGGGGAACTCAAATCGGCCGAGCAAAAAAGCGAGCGGCACTCCGATCGCCAGCGACGCAAAGACTGACGCGACGGAAATGATCAGCGTAGTCCACAGCGCTTCCCGATCTGCCGGGCTGGCGGCGAACTCCCGCCAATGACCGAGTCCGTTCTCGAAACTCCCCGCGATGACCGCTGCGTTCGGGTACACCACAGTCCACAGGAGAAGCGCAATCACGGGCAGCGCGATGAGCCAGTTCTCTCGACGGAAGCGCCGCTTCAAGCTGGCACCAGAGGAAAGGGTCCCTTCAGCGGCGAAACAGAAACGTTTTCGTCTTCGCGCGCGTCACCCGATTGCGATTCGACATCGACGCTCACTCCGTCGGCGAGCTGTACACGGTAGACTACCACGCCTCCCGCGAACCGACGATTCGTAACGCGTCCGCGCCAGGCAAAGACGCCCGCACCCCTCGACAGCTCCAGTGCATCAGGCCGCAGCAGAACGTACGCCTCCTCCACGCGCGGAGGTGCGCCGTTCGGGCGCGTGACGCTGAGATCTCTCACGACACCACCGATCGTTACGGTTGCCGTTGCGCCTTTGTCCACCGCGGGGACGATGCTGCCTCGTCCAATGAATGCCGCGACTTCGCGCGACGCCGGCGCATGGTACAGCTCCTCGGGCGTCCCCGACTGAAGAAGCTTGCCCTTCTTCAGCAGTGCGATGCGATCCGCAATGGCGAACGCATCCTCCTGATCGTGCGTGACGAACAGGGCTGGTACTCCTACCCTGCGCAGCATCGCCCGCAGATCGTCACGCATCGCCTGTCGTAACGTAGGATCGAGATTGGACAGCGGTTCGTCGAGGAGAAGTGCGCGTGGCTCGATGACCAGCGCGCGTGCGAGCGCGACCCGCTGCTGCTCACCGCCGGAGAGCGATTGGATCGCACGACTTCCCGCACCGTCCAGTCCCACACTGGCGAGTGCCGCGCGCGCTTTCTCGAGCCTCGCCTCTTTGCTTACTCCGCGCGCTTCCAGACCAAACGCGACGTTCTCCTCGACCGGCATGTGCGGGAAGAGCGCGTAATGCTGAAACACCATCCCAAAGCCGCGTCGCTCCGGCGCAACTCTCGTGATGTCGTTTCCGCCAAGCGTGACCGTGCCGGCATCGGGAACCTCGTAGCCTGCTGCGATACGCAGGGTCGTCGTCTTGCCCGAGCCCGACGCACCTACCAGCGCCAGCAGTTCCCCCGGACCAACCTCGACCGAAAGATTGTCTACCGCCGTGAATTCGCCGAAGCGGCGCGTAACGCCGTGCAGCGCGAGGGTCACCGTCGCTGTCCGCGATTCCTGATGTTAGCGTCCCAGTACTTCATCCACTCGTCGAGGTGCGCGGCCAACACTTCGCGATCGACAGGCATCGGCTTGATCTGCGCCATCGCATCGCGGATCCATGAGGGAAGCTTCGACACGGGAATGTCCTTTCGCGCGGGAATGCGAAGAAATGAATCGGCGGCCGCAATCATCGCTTCGGGCGTCGTCACGTATTCGTAGTACTCCTGAGCCTCTTTTGGAAGCTTCGTCCCACGCACGATCCCGATCCCGTCAACCAGTAGCGGCGTACCGCTCCTGGGAATGACCCACTTGATCGGTATGCGCGTGCGCTGTTCGAGCGTGGCGAAGTCGGGCATGTCCCACATGGTGACGACGCCCTCCTGGCGGCCGAGCTTCTGATAGAGAATCGTTGGATTGAGAACGTAATCTCTCGTGTTCGCATCCAGCTTCCGGAGCCACTCATAGCCTGCATCCGGCTTGCCCGTTTGCGCAATCGATCGCACCATGATCGCACCGAAGATCGCCCGCATCGTACCTGATGCGATCGGGTCACGAATCACGATTTTACCCTTCCACTTCGGATCGATGAGATCGTCCCAGTCTTTCGGCGCGTCGGCTTCTTTCACCGCGTCACGATTGTAGCCGATAACCTCGGGAGTCAGATATGTCCCATACCAGTTGTCGTGCGCATCACGACCCTCTGGATCGATTGCCGCTGCCCACGTTGGCTTGTACGGCTGCAGCAGATCTTCCTTGGTCGCGCGATCGAACGCTTCCGCCGGAGCTCCGAACCAGACGTCGGCTTGCGGATTCGGCTTCTCTGCCCGCACTCGCTCCAGAACCTCCTGCGATCCCATGTCGACCCACTGTACATCTACGTCGGGATGCGCTTTCTCGAATCCTTTTTCCAGGTACTCGAGCAGCTCTTTCCCATGTGGGGAATAGACGATCAGTACTTTTCGATTGTCCGAGCTGCACGCGGATACTGCGAGCGCCACGACGGCAGCGAGCCACCGCGCGCGCGTCATCGAATGGTGTTGCCGCCGAGGAGGTTGGCGAAAATGCGCGCGCTGCCGGGAACGCCCGCCGGTAGCTGCCTGAAGAGAGCGAGCGGAACGTAGATGTACGTGCCTCGGCCATAGGGCGCAGCGAGAATCGCGGCGCGATTCGGTTGCTCACCGGGATCGCTCATCGCGAGCATCGTCCGGTAGTGCGGATCGAAAGTCGACGGCATGTATGTCGCGCGTTCCTGGACCCAGCCCTTGAAGTCGTCCTGAGTAATTCGGTTGGGCGAATTCAGCAGCGGCGATTGAGGATCGGTAAACATCACCGGTGTATTCTCGTCGGTTACGCGCTCCGCAGGTTGTTTCAGCGTGATCGGGTAGGGCATGATCCCCGGGCGTTGCATTTCCGCCTGCCCGTACTGGACGACGAGTCGCCCGCCATTACGCACGTACGACAATAGATAGTCGTTGTTGACCTGAATGCTCTGGCTCGACTGATACGCGCGCGGGCCAACGACGATAGCAGTGAAGCGGCGCAGATCGGTCTGAGGAATGTCATCGGGCTCGATGATCGTGAGCGGCACACCGAGTTGCCGCACCACCGGCGCGAGATTATCACCCACCCCAGGTACATACGCGACGTTGAGACGGGAAGGCAGCGCGACATCGACCGCGTTGATCGTCAGTGTGGAGGGACGATAGATGCGCTGAGGATTTATGTGCGGGTACTCGATCGGGATATACCCGGTCTGATATGATTTTCCCTTCGCGGTAGCCGTTGCCCCAATCGTGTGAGTGCCGCGCGATAGGGCACCTCTTACCTTGAACGCGAGAGTGCGAGTTGACCCTGGTGCCATCACGACCGTGCGCGCGACCGAATCCGCCGACAGGCCGGCTGGTAGCGACAGCGTGACTGTGACCGGGGTCGTATCGCCAAACGCTGACCGCAGAGTCGTCTTGAGAAGCTGACTGAATGGCCCGTTGGATGGCGCCATTGTTACAGCTTGATCAAGCGTGATCGAGATTCCGGGCGCGACGATGAGCGGACGCTGCACATCTCCACGTACGCGGTCCACGTAGTGAAATACGATCGGAGCATTAAGGTAAATCGGACCAGTAGCACTCGAGCTCGCAAGAATGTGCGCACCGCGACGCAGCTCCCGCGCGTCCTCGGAGATTCCCGAG
>QHVA01000150.1 GCA_003223425.1 Gemmatimonadota bacterium | reverse complement strand
CCGAATGGTCCGAACGAATCGCGGTCGGAAACGATGCGCCTGGCGAGGGTCGGTCCGACGTGCCGGAGCGCCTCGATCTCCTTCTCAGCTGCCACGTCCAGATCAACAGGTCCTGATGGTTTGGGAGGCGTCCTTTGCTTTCTTTCTCGCTTCGGCTTCTTGAGACCTGACCGGCGGGCCGAATCGGCAGCTTTTATCTGGGCTTCCAGCGCAGAACGGGCTTTGGAATCGGACGGTGCACGGCTGTGGAGGACGCGGTACGCACGCGTCGAAGCGCCGAGGACAAGTACTACCGCGAAAAAGAGGAGGGCTTTGCGTTCTGCTGGGGTCGGCATGAAGCGACCCTAGCGACCGTTGCCCAATTTACGTCACCGAAGCGGCCCGGCTTGGAGCGTACGCTTCCATCGAGGTAGTCAAAAGGAGCGTCCCGAGGACGAGAACTCCAGCGAGTACGAACGGGAACCCGAGTCCGAGATGGTCCATCGCAACGCCGGCCGCGAGCGGAAATACGACCCGAGAAACCCCGCCGAATGTGTGCTGCACTCCCATATAGAGGCCGCGATGCCTTCTTGGGACAACCCGCGATAGCATCGCCGTAACACACGGAAACACGAACGCAGTGCCGAGCGGCATCAGCGTCAGCGCGACGAGCAGCGTGAGATACGAATGCACAGCAGAAATGAGCGCCAGCCCGACTGCGAGCAGCACCAGACCAAGGCGGGTCAACCTCGTCTCACCCAGCCATTCGATCATCCGACCCAGTATTCCTGCTCGAACGAAGACGCCCATTCCGCCGAGGTACATCACGAAGTATCCGACATTTGCCTCGGTAATCGGCAAGCGATGCGCGAGAATGAGAGGGAGGGTAGGTACCGTTCCGTAGAAAGCCCCAATCGCGATCGTGTAGATCCAGATAAGTCTCTGCGCGGGCTCCTTTGGTCGCGTGATAACACTCCAGACAGCGCCTGCACTCGTTTGAGGAACGACCGCGTGCTCGCTGGTGACGGTCATCTCATCGCGCGATTCCCGCAAGTAAATCCCGGCGAAGATGCTGACCAGTACACAAAAGATCGCCGACGCAATTCCGGGGGCGTGCCGTCCCCAATGAATGAGCGCTGAACCAATGGCTGGTCCGACCACGGCGCCAAAACTCGTTGCAGCAGAGAGCCAACCCAGACTCTTCGCGCGATCCTTTGGATCGCTTGCGTCAGCGACATACGCTTGTACGACGCCAATCGTGCCGCCACCAAGCCCTTGCACTATGCGCGAAAGGAGGAGCAGCCACAGTGTACTCGCGTAAGCGAAGATGACATAGGCTATCGCCGAAACAATTAGTCCCGCGAGCAGCGCGGGACGGCGGCCGTAGCGATCAGAGAAGCGCCCCCAGAGAGGCGCGCTCGCGAGCTGTGCGATTGAGAACGCCGCGATCAGAACTCCGACGATCGTGGCTGAGGCTCCGAGCTTGGTTGCGTAGAACGGGAGCAGAGGGATCACCATCGCCAGGCCCAGCATGTCCACGAACGCCGTGATCATGAGGACGGTGAGTTTGCCTTTCATCTGACTATTTCCGGGTTACCAGCGCGGTTGCGACATCTCCAACGGTCGCGAGAGACTTCGCGGAAATCTTGTCCATCGTGTCGTAGGGGGTGTGGTGCGGCGGGTAGGTGAGATCGATCACGTCGATCACTCGAAGCCCGGCATCCAGAAGCGGAACGTGATCGTCGACGACTTCGCCACCACTCTCCTCCACGAAAATATTCGCGTATCCCAGGTCGGCAGCGGTCTGCCAGACTCGCGACACGACTTCCGGCGCTCGCTGGAAGGAGAACATCTCGTAAGGAATGCGCAGATCCTTGTCGCCGATCATGTCCCACAGTACTCCGTAGAGCGGCTTGTAGTCGGCCGATGGCAGGTGCTTGGCGAAGTACTTCGAGCCTATGAGCACATCGACTTCGGGAGGACCGAATTGCCCGTAATCTTCACCATCGGTGAAGAGGAGATCGACTCCGACGTTCGGTCTGGTCCTTTTGAGCGCGTCGCCGAGCGCGACGAACATCCCAACCCCCGACGCACCGTCATTGGCGCCGGGGACCGGCATCTTCTTCTCGGCCTCGGTGGTAGCTGATTCCGAGATCGGACGCGAGTCCCAGTGCGTCACATAGAGCACGCGTTCAGGAAGCTCAGGGCGGAACCGGGCGAGGATGTTGCGCAGAGGTAGTTTCTTTCCATCGGCGGTAGTGTACGTGAAGCTCTGAACAATCACGGTATCCGCGCGCGCGCGCATTTGCCGGATGATCCAGTCACCGCCCTGTTTTGCCGCCGGCGTTCCAGGAACTCTGGGCCCGAAAGCGACCTGCGCGCCGGCGTAATTGTAGGCAGCGCTTCCGTTGAAGCCAGTTGAAGTGGCAGTCGCGGTCCTTTGCGCGGCGCTTCCCTCCTTTGCGTCTCCTTTGCAACCCGCGAGTATGCAAAACACCAGAATGGTGAGCATTGATCTCACTTGAACTCCCCGGCGTAAAACTGCAGGTGCATCACCGCGCTGAGCACGGTCTGCGTGAAGCGGCGGTTAAGGTTACGGTCGAAGCTCTCCACGCGCGAGATCACGAAACTCGACGAAAGGTTCTCGGCAACGTCCGTGTCAGCGCTCACGCTGACGGCGCGGCGTCCATTGTCTGTAAGCCGGCTCTCTCCAGTAACGGAGAGCGGATTGATGACAAAATTCTGTCCCTGACTCTTTTGATAGCTGATCCGGGTTCGTAAATCGCTGCGCGCACCCCAGTCAGCGGGCAGCGCCCACGGCTTCGAGACATCAACGCTGAAGTCGGAGTTGTCGCCGTTGCTACTCAGCCCCGGCTTGGCATCGATTCGCTTGGAGAATGAATACCCCACAGTGCTCGCGAGGGGTCGAGCGCCCGCAAAGACAATAGAGCCACTTACTGGGTAAGTGCGAACACGAAGCTTTCCCCGGTCGTCACTATCTTCACCAAGCAGTGGCTGAGTCCCGTTCAGCTGACGTGTCTCGAGAACGCGCGCGTTTGCACCAAGGCTGGAGATTACCGAGCTAAACGCAGCAGGCTGCCCCGCCCAGCGAAGGGACACATCGGGAAACACCACCTGCGTTCCATCGACGATGTCCTGGCCTTGCTCGATTCGTCGCGTCCAGTTTCTGGTGTTGATGCGCTGGTATCTGCTGGCGAGACTCGCGCCCAACGGCAGGTTCAGCGATTGATTCAGCGACAGCTGCGTCACCAGTCCGACGCTCGTCGCCAAGTCACCTCTCAGCTGACGGAAATTATTGATCCCGCCAACGCCAAACTGATACGCGAGCGTAGCAGGAACAGCACTGCCATCGTAGACAGAAAGGACGCTGCGGTTGAAGTTGACGTCGATAGGCTGAAGTCCGCCCAACAACCCGCGAAGGAAGCTGTCGCTATCCGTGTACAGCTTGATCGCCCGTGGTAGATCCAGCGTAAGGCCCGCGCTCGTAGTCTGCGAGTTGCCGAGTCGCCGTGGAATCCGCAGCGCGCCGGTGCTGTCACCTTCCCGGGCGAAGCCGAGCGTGTTCGGATCCCGCAACATGTTGTACGAAGTTCCGAAATCGAGACGCGGTCGGAACCAAGCGCTAATCGGGGGCGAGATGTTGATTCCCGCCTGCATCGCGCGCTCGCGTTCCAGCCCGGTGTCATAGCCGAGCACCCTGTCGCGGTCAGTGGCCGCGATTATTCCGAGAGGGGAATCAGTACCGTATCCGCGCAGATCGCGCACCGACGTTATGTCCCAACGAACTGAAGCCGCCTTGAATGGTCGGAAGACGATACTGCTCCCGTTACGCCAGGTCCGGTTGCGTCCCTTTACTGCGCGCGCCGTGTCGTCGATCGCCAGCGCCGGCTTCAGGAACGAGACCCGGTCGTCGTGGCCGTTGGTGTAGGCGCTGGTAAGATGCAGCTCCGTCGGCGACCAGCGCGCGAGATCCGGTACCAGTGCGCGCGAGAGATTGAAGTCCAGTCCAATCACGAAGTTCTTTGCTTTTCCATCCTCGTACTCGCTCCGCGAAACTCCGGTTGTGTAGGAGGAATTGAGCGCGAGGTTGTTGAGGATCGGCGACCACACTGATCCCGTCGATTCTTTCGTCCGCCGCAGGCTGAGGGTCATCGAGGTTGCTGCCGAGCGGGGCGTTCGAAGTCCCTCTACCGCGTCGCCCTGGATATCGGATTGCGAGACGTATAACGGCTTGACCGAGGCCGATGTGTAGTTCACCGTGAACGGAATCGAGACGCCGAGAGATGCCGGCAAAAGTTTCTCGAGGTGAAACGCCGAGCTGATGTCCCAGCGATCGTCGGTGAGAAAGGTTGGCTGCTCCGCCAGCTGCCTGAAGTTGGGATCGCGTCGGCTGGCGTTGATCCGGATATCGGCGAAATCGCTCGCGACGATGGTTAACCCGGTTTGGCCGGCGAAGCCCGGTTCGTTGACGACGCCTGCAAGCCTGATGTCGTCTACCCAGAGCTCCAACGTATCGCTAGGAAGAATTGGATTTACGCCGGGTGGAACGGGGAGCCGCAGCATTCCAACGGCCAGCTCCTGAACCGCGGCGAGATTGGGGGGACTTACGCCCGGGTCGAGCGTGTAAACGATGTAGCCGCTGTCGCAGGCGGCGTAGCGAGAGCTCGCGGTTGCGCCAGCAGGAAGAGGCGTATTGGCGATCAATATCGAGTCGACGCCCGTGCAGGTGTTGCGCTGCTTGCCCTGGAGATACGCATTCTGAATCTGCGCTCTCAAAGCAAACAATCTCACGAAGCTCACGTTTATTTCGGGCAGCCATGCTGCCTTGGAAGTGCCTGAGTTGATCGGCGTGCGGTACATGTAAAAGTTGTTGCCGTCCCGGGCGATCTTGATGTAGAACTGCAGCTCGCCATCGGCACCCCAACCGCTGCTCACCCCGCGGGCCCAGACGCGAAGCTCCTTGTAGGTCATGAAATTCTTCTCGCCTTCGGGGAAGCGGTAATAGGCCTCGGCGCGATCGAGAGCAGCGAGATCCGTCGCTGTGATGCGCAACGAACGCTCGTTGATCTGTACCCGGCCAGGCTGGTAGGCGACCGTTTTGCTCGTCGGCGCGTCCGTAACGCCAGGCGGAGATTCGTAATTGATCCCGGACCGGACGTTCCTGTCTTGCGTGCCTACCACTCCGGATTGAACCGCACCCGTCGAAGTTTGACCTCCAGCCACACCGTGGAGCGTCCTGTCGCTGACCTTGAGCCAGGGTGCGCCCGTGAGTCGCAGTCTTGCCAACGGAACGGTGCTGAACTCGTCGTCGCCGAGTCCGTCACCGGAGATCATGGTAATACGGAGAGCTCGCGCGCGGCGGAGTAAGGGATTCCCAAGCGAGTCGTCGGGAGTTCGGAATGGGATACGAAAGAACACCCAGCAGACGTTATCGCGTGGTCCGCGCGGCTGACCCGCCAGTTGTGGCGGCGCGCTGCAGACGCCAGTGCGCGTCCGCTTCGATGGGTCGGCAAGATTCACGACGTAGCGTTGCCATTTCTCCTGGTCGCGCTCGGCAGTTGTGAGGTTGAGAACGTTGTCCGCGTCGATGTCTTCTTCGTCGAGCCTGTTGTTGTGGATTGTGCAGTTCGTTTTCGAGTCGCCGAGAATTTGCCGGAGGCCGTAACCGCCGCGACACGTCGGGGCGAAGCGACGCATTGCGTAGGTCGGCGCCTGCCCGGGAACTGTGTCGTACGCTATGATCAGCGTGTCGATGACATCTCCGGGAAGTCCGTTATCGTTGCTCGCCACGTTGAAAGCGCGAGAAAATGGATCGCGCTCGCTGTCGAGACGGTCGAGTCCTTGAATCCGCTTGCCGTGATACGTCGTGTCGAGTGATCCGGCGGCCGCCCCGGGACGAACGATCAAGGTGTCCGGACCGAATGACACAGAGTTCTCCGAGATGTCTCCGAAATCGAAAACCAGTGTCGGGTTCTTGCTCTGTGAGGTGGCGATTGGTATTTGCGCCCAAAATTCCAGATTCTCGGCGCGGGAGATGTCGGAGCCGCTCGGGCCGAGGACGGTACGGACCGAGCGCCACCTGCGTCCGGCTGGAGCGTTCGGCACCGTCCAGCGGAACGTACTGGTCTCGTTATTCAACTGGCCGCCGACGGACAGCGGATAGAGTGTAAGCCAAAGGAGCGGTTCAGGGCCGGCGATGCCGGTTCCACTCTGGGATACCAGCGAGTCGATCTGATCGATACGGTAGCGAACGGCGTGACCA
>QHVA01000033.1 GCA_003223425.1 Gemmatimonadota bacterium | reverse complement strand
CTCCTCCGACTTTGCCCATGGCGTCCTGTGAGTGCTGCCTAACGCCTATTAGCTTGCGAACGAAAAATGAAAGGCTGCACGGCTCGCAGCCTTTGCGCACACTAATGATACCGAGCATCGAGCCAAAGTTATTGGCCTGAGCGTACATAGAAGACATTCACTCACAATACTGCTCCGGTGATAGACTGCAAGATTAGCTGCATAACATTCGCTCGCTTCGTTTACTGCAAAAACGCAGCAAACTTTGCTTGACCGGTGGGTGAGAAGGTCATGCGCCGATACGACTCACATCTCGACGCTGCTCAGAAGCATGTCGTGCCCCCACTGATCGGCGAACCCGTTCTGTCGCAGTACCGTCGCGATTTGGCCCCAGTGCCGAATGTCGTGCAGGAAAATGTTCGACGCGATCTTGTGCTTGCTCGCCGTGACCGTGCCCGCCGTCATCGTCTGAAACGTCAGAACGCTATTCAGCTCCTTCTCCGGCGCTGTCGTCAGAAAGTGCACCAGCTGACTACGCGCGTGATCGCCGAGCTCGAATACATCCTCGATCGACGTCTGCCGGAATTCCTCCCACGTCGTGACCTTCTGATCGAGTAGCCGCTGCGCATAACGCAGCTCGACTCCAAAGATGTGCAGCACGACTCCGCCAATCGTCGCCATCCGGCCAGTCGCAAATGGTACTGCCCACGCCTTCGGATGATCGACGAACCAGTCGCGCCAGCGATGATGCTCCGTCGATGTCAGCTCGAGAAGCGTCTTGTAACTGAGCGCGCAGCGATCGATGGCTGTCACACGCGCAAATGATCGGCGCGCCAGTTGCGAATCGCGCGCTTGATGTCGCCCTGCGTCTTCAACTCTCCGTTCAACGCTCGGCGAGTGAGCTCCGGTACCTCGTCGTCAGGAGCAAATCGAAGCGCGACCAGCTGACTGGGCGTGAGATCAGCGACTCTGCCTCTGAGATCACCCGGTACCAGCCGCTCGAGCCGAGTACGCTCCTCGAGACGAATGATTCGATCCTGCGCTCTGACCGACATGAATCGAAGGAGAAGAATTGCGGTGAACAGCGCGAGCGCTACAACTACCTGCCAGGCAGTCATTGCACGTGGATCATGACTAAACCGAACCGCTGTAACGATGATGTTTATGAAGAGCACCGGCAACGCGAAAAAGTGGTATGCGGGAATGAATCGCCGATGAGTCCCGTACGTCTGTGTGCTCTCTGCCAATTCCAGCTCCTTTGACTCGCGGACAAAAAATAGCGCTCAGGCAGTAGGGCGCGAGCGCTATGCTGTTAGCATTTGTGCCTCTCGGGCGTAACGCTTTAATCTCGTTATCATTGCGTTCAAGCCAGGCTCTCGCGCCGCCAGTCCAATGCTTTCCATCAAAGTGCTGACGAAATCGCCAGGGATTGCGAGCGTAGTCGATGGCGGTTGCCCGTTCACCGCGGCGAAGATGATGGCGAGCACGGCAGCAATCGTCGGCGACTCACGGACGTTGAGATCGGCGTGAAAGTACATCTTCCCATCACGCATTTCAGGAATTATGTCGACGCGCGTCTGACACTCCGGAACGTTGAATGCTCCCCTGTCGAGATCCTTGAACCGTTCCGGCAGCGGCTCGAGCTTCTTCGAGTACTGCACCAGCGCCTGCATTTTCTCCTCTCGGCCCATCGAGCGGAACAATCTCAACACTCGATCGATCGACGGCGGAATGCCCGAGTCGACAGCGGCGCTCTCCATGTAACGGAATCTAATTACTTTTCGCGAAGCAGATCATCAACGCAACGGAGAGCGAATGCCAACGAGAAAAGCGACCGCGACGTGGGAAGGCGGACTCAAGACGGGAAAAGGAACCTTCAAGGGCGAGAGCGGATCGATCGGCGGACAATTTAATTTCAGCTCGCGCTTCGAGAGTGGCGCCGGTTCGAACCCCGAAGAGCTACTCGCGGCGTCAGAGGCGGCCTGTTTCAGCATGGCGTTGAGCTCGGGTCTCGAGAAGAACGGTACGCCGCCGACAAAAATCGAGACCAACGCCGCGTGCACCATTCAGGCAGTACCGGGCGGGTTCGGCATCACCACCATGAAGCTCAATGTGCAGGCAAAGGTGCCGAACATCGACAAGATGAAGTTCGACCAGATCGCGCAGGAGACCAAAGAGAACTGCCCGGTCTCGAAAGCGTTGAAGGGCAACGTCGACATCCAGCTCGAGGCGAGGCTCGTCTAAACGTTCTATCGCGAGTAGTTCCTGATCTTGCTCTTGAGCAGCTCGCCGTTGGAGAAGATGATCTGCTCTCCCGACTCGCTCCGCACGCGAGTCGTCTTCAGGCCGATGTTCTCAACCTTGCCGCGATAGTTCTCCACCGATATCGAGTCGCCGACCACGAATGGCTTGTCGACGACGATCGCGATGGCGGCGAACAAGTCGCCGAGGATGTTCTGAACGGCCAGCGCGACAGCAAGACCACCGATGCCGAGTCCGGTGAGTAGCGGCTTGATCTCGATCCCCATCTTCGAAAGAGCTACCACGCCCAGAATTATCCAGACGGCGAGGCGCGTCACCACGCCGATCGCTTTGAAGGTGGTGATGCTTCTCCCGTCCGCTGAATGAAGCGTTACGAAGCGCTGGATGTAGTAACCAACGATGATGTTGGTCCAGATCACGCCCTGGGTGAAGAGCGCGAGCATCGTCGCGACGTTCGCTTTGTCCTGGGTGGTCTGCGGCAGACCGAGCAGCCTCGGTACGAACGAGGCGATGAGGGCAATGAACAGGAAAAGTGAGCCGCGGAAGATCCTTACGGCCAGCGAGTTCTGCATGGCGTAAAGACGAAGCACAGCCGGGGGCTGCAACTCATAACCTCAGCGTGTAGATCGCGACCGCGGGCCTGCATCGAGAGTCCTAAAGCGGGGAGCGTAGAGCGTTGCAGCTACTTAGCCGCCAGCGCCAACCACGATCTCAATCGGTGAAGAAGTGCCAATTCACGAGATGGACTCGGGTGACGCTGTCGGCCAAGCTGCTGCCCGCAGAACGCTGCCCGCTTTACGACTCCCGTGGACAGCTAGGCGCCGCGAGCCAACAGAGCGATGTTCGAATCGCACGCGTCGCAATTGTGGCAGCTCCAATCGGACGACACTTCCTCGCCGAAGTGCTCGAGGATGTAGCGCGTGCGGCACTGCGTCGTCTGGCAGAACTGAATCATCGTGCGGAGCTTCTCCTGATCCATCGCGCGCCGCTCCTCGTAGTCCTGCAGATCAGCGCTCAGGTCCACCGCGCACAGATTGTCGCCGAGCCGCTCCCACTTTCCGCCGCGGTGCTCGCGCACCAGTCCGTGACGCTTGAGCAGCGCGAAAACGATCTTTGCCTTTCGTGAAGGAATCCCGGTGAGCTCGACGATGTCGTCGAGCAGCACCGGGGTTTTAAGTGGATACTTCTCCAGCGCCAGCGCGACCTGCGCCGCTTCCTGCACCTCCGGGTATTTGCCGCCAAGGAAGTACGACTGTATCCGCTTGTCCTCGACGCGGTAGAGCACCCGACATACCGCAGGCTCGCCATCTCGTCCCACCCTGCCCGCTTCCTGGTAGTAGGCTTCGATCGAGCCGGGGAAATGGTAGTGGATCACCCAGCGCAAATCCTGCTTGTCGATGCCGAGTCCAAAGGCGTTGGTGGCGATGATCGCCTTGAGCTCGCCCGCCATGAACCGATCCTGAACGTCCTTCCGATCGGATGCAGGTCGTTTGCCGTGATACAGTCCGAGTCTGAAGTCATCCGCCAGCATTTCGTACAACCGTTCCGATTCCTTGACCGTCGCAACGTAAATGACACCCGGACCCTCGAACTCGCGCAGAGCATGACGAAGCGTTGTGTCCTTGATCTGGTCGTTGACGGTGCGAATCACCTCGAAGCGGAGATTCGGTCGGGCGAATCCGGTGATGGTGACGTGTGGATCGTTCATCCCCAGCTGCCGGATGATGTCGCCCTGAACGTGAGCGGTAGCGGTGGCGGTGAGCGCGAGTATTGGTGGACGTCCGAGTCGCTTGGAGATTCCGCCGAGCGAGAGATAGTCGGGGCGGAAATCGTGACCCCACTGACTGACGCAATGCGCTTCATCGACAACGAAGAGGGCGATCGGACGCGATAGCAGGTGCTGGAAGAAAGCGCGGTCCTTGAAGCGCTCCGGCGTGAGGTAGAGGATCTCGCCCTCGCCTTCCTTGATCTGTCGGTGGGCCTCTCGCGTTTCGGATGTGGAAAGGTGCGAGTGCATCGCGACCGAGCTCACGCCCTGCGCGGAAAGCTTGTCGTGCTGGTCCTTCATCAGTGCGATGAGCGGGCTGACGACGATCGTGAGACCTGGCAGGAGAAGGGCAGGAAGCTGATAGATGAGAGATTTTCCGCTTCCCGTCGGCATCACTACCAGTGCGTCACGACCAGAGAGAACGGCGTCGAGCGCTTCCCACTGGCCCCGTCTGAACTCCTGATGGCCAAAGCGATCCCGGAGCAGCTGGCGGGCTGACTCTTTGGTTATTCGTGTGGACACTCTGTCTCGTATAGGCACAAAGTATTCCCGGTCGAAGCGGGTAAACGTCGGGTTTGGTTGCTGGGCTACTTACATGCCTGAAAGCGCTATGGTAACCTGAGCGACCATGTCTCCCCCTCCCTCTACCTCGGCTCGGTTCGAGCTGTTTGCATCCACTGCACCCGGCCTCGAGTCCATGGCCGCAGGTGAGCTCAAAGCACTCGGCGTCAGAGGCCGACAGGAGATCGGAGGCGTCGCGTTCAGCGGCGGTCTGGATCGGATCTACAACGCAAATCTCTGGCTGCGCACTGCCAGCAGAATCGTCGCGAGGCTCGGGCGATTTCACGCCAGCACCTTTTACGAGCTCGAGCGTCGCTCCAAGAAATTACCGTGGGTGGATTTTCTTCCTGAAGCGGGATCGATCGAAGTTCGTGTCACGTGCAGAAAATCGAAGTTGTACCACAGTGACGCAGTAGCGGAGCGAGTACTTTCGGTGATTGGGCGAATGGCGCCACCGGGTATCGAGCTGCGAGTCGCGGACGATCATCAAGAGAGTAACGAGAACGAAGATGAGAAAAGCGGAGGCTCGACTCAGCTTTTTGTCGTGCGCATCGTACATGATGAGTGTGAGATCAGCGCGGATACCTCGGGCGAGCTGTTGCATCGCCGAGGATACAGAACAGAGATCGCAAAGGCGCCGCTGCGGGAGACGTTGGCCGCGGCTATGGTACTGGCCAGCGGATGGCGTCCAAACGAACCAATCATCGATCCAATGTGCGGATCGGGAGCGATTCCCATTGAAGCAGCGTTATTTGCCCGAAGGATTGCGCCCGGCGCGAATCGACGGTTTCAATTCATGAATTGGCCGAACTTCGATGCGGGACTCTGGAAGGAGATCATCGACGGGGCTCGAAGCGGGGCGATTGATGCACGTCTCGATATCCGAGGCAGTGACCGGGATGCTGGGGCCATTTCCTCGGCCACTCGTAATGCAGAACGAGCTGGCGTTGTCGCGGATATTCGTTTCGCGGTGAGCTCTCTTTCCGGCTCCATCGCGGAGTTGGCAGATGTTCCAGATGGGGAGGGGTGGATTCTGACCAACCCGCCCTACGGGATACGGGTCGGAGAGCGAGGCGACCTGCGCGACCTGTACGCTACACTCGGAGCTAACTTGAGAAACAAGCAAGGTTGGAGGCTCGGTGTTCTCACTACCGATCGGGCGCTGGCCGGGCAGATGCGTCTTCCACTCCGGTCGCGATTCGATTCCAGAAATGGAGGAATCCCGGTAAGTTTTCTGGTCTGTGAGAAGCCGAATGTAAAAGAGGCGCGCACGACTGGGCACGATGCGCAAAGGAGGGAGACGGGAAAGGGGAGGGTCCGTGCCGACTGATCACTTGATGAAAGCGTTAGATAAGCATCGAATCGGCAGACTGGTATCGATAAATATCTCCAACGGCGGAGTCCCAAAAAGACGCGTTAATGGCGCCCAAGTGTCTCGATTAGGGCTCGAAGGAGACCGTCAAACCGACATAAAGCACCACAGTGGTCCCGAACGCGCCGTTTGCGTTTATTCTCTCGAAAGGATCCGTTCTCTGCAGGCAGAGGGTCACCCGATTGACGTCGGGACCGTTGGAGAAAACGTGACGGTAGAAGGCATCGATTGGGACTTGGCCGTCCCAGGCGCACGCGTTCGCCTCGGCGACGAGGTCGTAATCGAAATCGCGTCGTTCACCGATCCCTGCAAAACCATCAAGGGCTCGTTCATAGACGGAAAATTCGTCCGCATCGCGCAAAAGCTTTATCCGGGATGGAGCCGAGTGTACGCGCGAGTGCTCGAGGAGGGAGAGATTCACTTCGGAGACACAGTCGAAGTGATCCCAGCTCCGGACTAGCCGCCAGGTGGCGGAAACCCCGCCAACGGCCCCGCTTTTGAACAGTAGGACTAATCCTCCCCTCCCTCTCCCCGCCCCTGAGCCGCGGCCCAGACGCCGGCGGCGATCGGGTGGATTTCGCGACTCCGCGAACGGGTGGGCGGGGGGATTCGTGACCCTGCAAGGCGCGGGGTCGAAGGAAGTCACATAAGGAGTAGAGTCGTGGAGATCGGCGACACAATCGAGACGGAAGAGACAGAGACGGACGAAAGCTCCGAACGCCCTTCCAAGGCCTCGCGCTCCCGCCGAAAGAACGGAAAAACCGAGGGCGGCGGCGGCGGTGGCAAGACACGTATTGGGAAACGAGACGGAAACGGCGGCGGGGGCGCCCGAAGTACCGAGCAGGAGGTAGCTCTCCTCGCCCCCGACGGAAAAATCCGAGACATTGACCTGCGACGCCTGCTCGCCGCGATGCGCGACATGGAGGAGGGAGAGTTCGACATCAGGCTCCCGATGTCCGAGGATCCGCTACTCGCGGAAATCGCAGACACCTTCAATGCGATCGCGAAGCTGAACGAGCGGATGTGCGACGAGATGAAACGTGTCAGCACGACCATCGGACGTCAGGGGCAGATGAACGATCGGGCGTCGATCGGTCCCGTCACTGGCGGTTGGCGCTCCACCGTCGAATCTGTCAATACGCTCATCACCGATCTGGCTTCGCCCACGACCGAAGTCGCTCGCGTGCTGACCGCAGTGGCCGAGGGCGATCTGGGTCAGAAGATGGTGCTGGAGATCGATGGAAAGGCGGTGCAGGGCGAGTTCCTCCGCATTGGCACCACCGTCAACACAATGGTCGATCAGCTCGGCTCGTTCGCCAATGAAGTAACCCGTGTCGCACGCGAAGTAGGAACGGAAGGCAAGCTGGGCGGACAGGCGGAAGTACCGGGCGTCGGTGGAACGTGGAAGGATCTCACCGACAACGTGAATACTCTGGCTGGAAATCTCACGAGCCAGGTGAGAAACATCGCCGCCGTCACCACCGCAGTTGCGAAGGGAGATCTCTCCCAGAAGATCACGGTCGAAGCACGCGGCGAGACGCTCGAGCTGAAAAACACGATCAACACGATGGTCGATCAGTTGGGTGCGTTCGCTTCAGAAGTAACTCGTGTCGCGCGCGAGGTCGGCACGGAGGGAAAACTTGGTGGCCAGGCGCAGGTGCCGGGCGTGGCAGGAACGTGGAAGGATCTGACCGACAACGTGAATGCGATGGCGTCGAATCTTACAGGCCAGATCAGGAACATTGCCGACGTTACCACCGCCGTCGCGAAAGGTGATCTCTCCCGCAAGATCACCGTCGATGTGAAGGGCGAGATCCTCGAGCTCAAGAACACCGTGAACACCATGGTGGATCAACTGAGCAGATTCGCCGAGGAAGTGACGCGTGTCGCGCGTGAGGTAGGTACGGAGGGACGACTCGGTGGACAGGCGCAGGTGCCGCAGGTCGCCGGAACGTGGAAGGATCTCACCGACAACGTGAATTTCATGGCGAGCAATCTCACTGGTCAGGTGAGAAACATCGCCGACGTTACCACCGCGGTTGCGCGCGGAGATCTGTCGCGGAAAATCACGGCTGACGCGCGTGGAGAGATTCTCGAGCTCAAGAACACGATCAATACGATGGTTGATCAACTAAGCGCATTTGCGTCGGAAGTGACCCGTGTTGCGCGTGAAGTAGGAACTGAGGGCAAGCTGGGCGGACAGGCTGAAGTACCGGGCGTCGGTGGAACGTGGAAAGATCTCACCGACAACGTGAATACAGTGGTCGGCAATCTCACCAGCCAGGTGAGAAACATCGCCGCCGTCACGACAGCGGTCGCCAAAGGCGATCTATCGCAGAAGATCACCGCCGACGCACGCGGTGAGATTCTCGAGCTGAAAAACACCGTGAACACGATGGTGGACCAGCTCAGCACCTTCGCGTCGGAAGTGACGCGTGTCGCTCGTGAAGTGGGAACTGAAGGTCGACTGGGAGGTCAGGCCGAAGTGCCAGGCGTGGGCGGCACGTGGAAGGATCTGACCGACAACGTGAATGCGATGGCCTCGAGCCTCACCGGTCAGATCAGAAACATCGCCGACGTGACGACGGCAGTGGCGAAAGGAGATCTCTCTAGAAAGATCACCGTCGACGTGAAGGGAGAAATCCTCGAGCTCAAGGACACCGTCAACACGATGGTCGATCAGCTGAGCGCGTTCGCATCCGAAGTGACTCGCGTCGCGAAAGAAGTAGGTACGGAGGGAAAGCTTGGAGGACAGGCGGAGGTTCCTGGTGTTGCCGGTACATGGAAGGACCTCACCGACAACGTGAACTTCATGGCGTCCAACCTGACCGGCCAGGTTCGCAACATCGCTGACGTCACGACCGCCGTGGCCAGGGGTGATCTCTCAAGAAAGATCACCGCCGAAGCAAAGGGCGAGATCCTCGAGCTGAAGAACACGATCAACATCATGGTCGATCAGCTCAGTGCGTTCGCGGCGGAAGTGACCCGTGTCGCGCGTGAAGTGGGCACTGAAGGGAAACTCGGCGGCCAGGCAAGCGTACCCGGAGTCGCTGGGACCTGGAAAGATCTCACCGACAATGTGAACACTCTCGCCGGCAATCTCACCGGACAGGTGCGGAATATTGCAGCGGTTACGACAGCGGTTGCGCGCGGAAATCTGTCGCAGAAGATCACCGTCGAGGCAAAGGGTGAGACGGCGGAGCTGAAAGACACCATCAACACCATGGTCGATCAGCTCGGCGCTTTTGCCGATGAAGTCACGCGCGTGGCAAAGGAAGTGGGAACCGAGGGCAAGCTCGGTGGACAGGCAAACGTGCCTGGAATCGCGGGCACCTGGAAGGACCTGACCGACAACGTGAACGCGATGGCGTCCAACCTGACGGGGCAGATCAGAAACATTGCGGACGTGACGACCGCAGTTGCCAGGGGAGACCTGTCGCGAAAGATCACAGTCGACGTAAAGGGAGAAATTCTCGAGCTCAAGCAAACGATCAACACAATGGTGGACAGCTTGAGCGGCCTCGCGGGCGAAGTGACACGTGTCGCGCGCGAAGTCGGAACAGAGGGTCGACTCGGCGGGCAGGCGAATGTGCCTGGTGTCGCCGGAACGTGGAAGGACCTTACCGACAACGTGAATTTCATGGCGTCGAACCTCACCGGCCAGGTGAGAAATATTGCCGACGTCACTACGGCGGTCGCGAAGGGAGATCTGTCGCGCAAGATGACGGTCGACGTCAAGGGCGAGATTCTCGAGCTGAAAAATACGATCAACACAATGGTCGACCAGCTCAGTACATTCGCATCCGAAGTAACGCGTGTAGCAAAAGAAGTGGGCACGGAAGGAAAGCTCGGTGGCCAGGCCAATGTGCCCGGCATCAGTGGCACGTGGAAGGACCTGACCGACAACGTCAACGCGATGGCCTCGAGCCTCACCAGTCAGATCAGAAACATTGCTCTGGTCACGACGGCGGTAGCGAAAGGAGACCTCTCGCAGAAGATCACCGTCGAAGTGCGCGGCGAGATTCTCGAGCTGAAGAACACTGTCAACGCAATGGTGGACTCGCTCCGCGTGTTCGCCGATGAAGTCATGCGCGTCGCCAAGGAAGTGGGTACGGAAGGAAAGCTTGGTGGTCAAGCTGAAGTGCCCGGTGCCGCCGGAGCATGGAGAGCGCTTACCGACAACGTGAACGCAATGGCGAACAGCCTCACTGTCCAGGTGCGTGCAATCGCCGACGTAGCGACAGCGGTGACGCGTGGAGATCTGAGCAGGCAGATCGCGGTCGAGGCGCAGGGAGAGCTCGACGAGCTCAAGAACAACCTGAACCAGATGATCGTGAACCTGAAGTCCACCACCGAGAAAAACTCGGAGCAGGACTGGTTGAAGACCAACCTCGCGAAGTTCTCGCGCATGATGCAGGGACAGAAGGATCTGGAGTCTGCATCGAAGCTCATTATGTCGGAGCTCACACCACTCGTGTCAGCGCATCATGGCGCGTTCTACATCATGGACGAAGCGAACCACGCGCCGGTGCTCAAGCTCATTGCTACATACGCCTACAAGGAGCGGAAGCACGTCGGCAACCGGTTCCATCCGGGTGAGGGACTCGTTGGCCAGGCTGCGCTCGAGAAGAAGTCGATCCTTCTGACGAACGTTCCGGAAGACTACATCCGCATCGCGTCGGGTCTGGGAGAAGCGCCACCGCGAAACATTATCGTGCTGCCAGTGCTATTCGAGGGGGAAGTAAAAGCAGTGATCGAGCTCGCATCGTTCCTGCCGTTCAGCCAGATCCATCAACTCTTCCTCGATCAGCTGGCAGAGACTGTCGGTGTCGTGATCAACATGATCGCCGCCAACATGCGTACCGCGGAGCTGCTCGAGCAGTCGCAGAGCCTGACGCAGGAGCTTCAGGTTCAGTCCGAAGAGCTGCGCAAGCAGCAGGATGAGCTCAAGAGATCGAACGCGGAGCTCGAGGCGCAGGCGCAAACGCTGCGCACTTCCGAGGAGCTGCTCAAGGACCAGCAGGAGGAGCTGCAGCAGGTCAACGAGGAGCTCGAAGAAAAGGCTTCACTGCTGGCGGAGCAGAACCGGAAGGTCGAATCGAAGAACGAAGAAGTCGAAGCGGCGAGACTGGCGCTGGAGGAGAAGGCAGAGCAACTCGCACTGAGCTCGAAGTACAAGTCGGAATTCCTCGCCAACATGTCGCACGAGCTGAGGACCCCGCTGAACAGCCTGTTGATTCTCGCGCGGCTGCTGACCGAGAACAAAGAAGGCAATCTCACACCGAAGCAGGTCGAGTTCGCGCAGACGATTCTCACGTCGGGCAGCGACCTGCTCAATCTCATCAACGACGTGCTCGACCTGTCGAAGGTCGAGGCCGGCAAGATGGACGTCAATCCTACCGACGTTCGCATGTCGGAGATCAAGGATTTCGTCGAGCGCAACTTCGAGGCAATCGCGGACCAGAAGGGACTCGATTTCCACGTCGATGTGAACGTCGATCTTCCCGCGACGATCTACACCGATGGTGGTCGGCTGCAGCAGGTGCTCAAGAACCTGCTCTCGAACGCATTCAAGTTCACGCAAGAGGGAGAGGTCACGCTCACGGTTCGCCGAGCCGAAAAGGGGAGACGATTTCAGAATCCGGCGCTCGAGGCGGCGCCAGAGGTAATCGCATTGGCAGTCTCGGACACCGGGATCGGAATCGCCAAGGACAAGCAGCGCCTGATCTTCGAGGCATTTCAGCAGGCGGATGGAACAACGAATCGGAAGTACGGCGGAACGGGTCTCGGACTTTCCATCAGCCGCGAGATTGCGCGGCTGCTCGGCGGCGAGATCAGAGTCGAGAGCGCCGAGAATCAGGGCAGCACGTTCACGCTCTTCCTTCCGTCGCGGTACGTCCCGCGTCAGGATGGGCCCGACCGGGATCCGACGAATGTCATCGAACGGTCGTCCGCTTCTCGCGACGCAAAGACGACGGCGCGGTCTGCGCCGGTCAGAGCACCGGCACGTCGCGACCAGCGACGGCGACCGACTGGTGACGCGCTACAGTATCGGCCGGAGCGCCGAGCGCGTCCGCAGACCGTAATCGCCGATGACAGGGAGCAGATCGACGAAGGCGATCGATCGGTGCTGATAATCGAGAACGATCAGAACTTCGCCAAAGTTCTGCTCGACATGGCGCGCGACAAGGCGTACAAGGGAATCGTCGAGCTCGATGGTGAAGCGGGACTGAGAGCAGCGCGCGAATTCCGTCCGGATGCGATCACGCTCGACATCGACATGCCCGGGATGGATGGGCTGGAGGTGCTCGATCGACTGAAGCGCGACGCGGAGACACGGCACGTTCCAGTGCACATCATCTCGGGCGTCGAGCAAAAACGGGCGGGTCTGCGCGCTGGCGCCATCGCGTACCTCGAGAAACCCGTGAGCAAGGAAGCGCTCGACGCGGCGTTCGCGCGCATCTCCACCTTCATCGACACTGTCCCAAAGAGACTGCTCGTCGTCGAAGACAATGAGGCGCAACGCCAGGGCATCGTCGAGCTGATCGCCCACGAAGATGTCGACATCACCGCCGTTCCCTCGGCTGAGGAAGCGCTGACCAAGCTGCACGAGAGGCACTTCGACTGCATGGTGCTCGATCTCGGTCTCCACGCTGGCGACATGAGCGGTTTCGATCTGCTCGAAAGAGTGAAGTCGGATCCCGACAATCATGATCTGCCGATCATCATCTACACGGGCAAGGAGCTCAGCCAGGAAGACGAGACGAAGGTAAAGAAGTACGCCGAGACGATCATCGTGAAGGATGTGAAGTCGCCAGAGCGCCTGCTCGACGAGACAGCGCTCTTCCTCCATCGAGTCGAAGCGAAGCTCCCTGAGCAAAAGCGCAAGATGCTCGAGCACCTGCACGATGCCGATTCGGTGGTCGCCGGAAAAGGCATCCTCGTGGTCGATGATGACGTCCGCAACATCTTCTCGCTGACGAGCATGCTCGAGGACCACGGCATGATCGTGCGCTTCGCCGAGAATGGTAAGCAGGCAATCGAGCAGCTGAAGAAAGATCCGAACGTCGACGTTATTCTCATGGACGTCATGATGCCCGAGATGGATGGGTATGAAACGACGAAGGCCATCCGCGCGATGGATCAGTTCAAGACGTTGCCGATCATCGCGCTCACCGCGAAAGCGATGAAGGGTGATCGGGAGAAGTGCATCGCGGCGGGCGCGTCCGACTACATCACCAAGCCCGTCGATACCGAGCAGCTGTTGTCGCTGCTGCGAGTATGGCTGTACAGGTAGCAGATCAGCCCGTCGCTGAAGGAGAGCCGGAACAGCAGGCTTTCAAGCCCGATCTGGAACGGATCGAGATCGAGCTGTTACTGGAGGGAATCTTCCGTCACTACGGGTTCGACTTCAGGGCCTACGCCTATGCGTCGATTCGACGCCGGCTCTGGAAGCGCATTGAGGAAGAGGGACTCGGCAACATAAGCGCGCTGCAGGAAAGAGTGCTCCACGAGCCGGAAATGATGGAGAAGCTGCTGCTCGATCTCTCCATCAACGTGACGGCGATGTTCCGGGATCCGAGTTTCTACGTCACGTTCCGCGAGCACGTGATCCCGCTGCTTCGCACGTATCCGTTCATTCGAATCTGGCATGCCGGGTGCTCGACGGGCGAAGAGGTCTACTCGATGGCGATCCTGCTGCGCGAGGAAGGACTCTACGACAGGTCGCGCATCTACGCGACCGACATTAACGAGGTCGTTCTACAGCGGGCGAAAGCCGGAATTTTTCCTCTCGAGCGGATGCAGGAGTACACCGACAACTATATACGCGCCGGAGGCAAGCAGTCATTCTCCGAGTATTACACGGCGAAGTACGGCGGTGCGCTGTTCGACCAGTCGCTGACGAAGAACGTGGTATTCTCGCAGCACAACCTCGTCACCGATCGCTCATTCAGCGAATTCAACGTAATCCTTTGTCGGAATGTTCTCATCTACTTTGACAAGACGCTTCAGTCGAAGGTACATGGCTTGTTCTACGACAGTCTCCCGATGTTCGGAGTGCTGGTTCTCGGCAGCAAGGAAACGCTGCGGTTCATGGCGCACGAAGACTGCTACGAACAGATAGCGCCACCGGAAAAAATTTTCCGGAAGGTGAAATAGACGTGGCATACTCGATCGTCGCTCTCGGCACGTCGTGGGGAGGATTGTCCGCGATGAAGGAGCTCCTCGGCAGTCTTCCGAAGAAGTTTCCGATTCCGATCGTTGTGGTGCAGCACCGAGGCAAGGACTCCGAGAAGCTGCTTGCCCAGCTTCTTCAGGACGCGACGGATCTCAAAGTTTGCGACATCGAGGACAAGGACGTGCTGTGCGCCGGAACCGTACACCTCGCGCCGGCGAACTATCACGTGCTGATCGATTCTGCTTATCTGTCGCTCAGCGTTGAAGAGCCGGTGAGGTTCAGCCGGCCGTCTATCGACGTGACGTTCGCATCGGCGGGCGATGCGTACGGCTCTGCCGCGATTGGTGTCGTCTTGACCGGTGCAAACGACGATGGCGCGCGCGGGCTGGCGCACATTGTGAAGCGAGGCGGACGCGCGCTGGTACAGGATCCCAAAACCGCCGAGATTCCAATCATGCCCAAGGCTGCGATCGAGCTGGTGCCGACTGCGGAGGTTGTTCCGCTCAAGAAGCTGGCGCGGCGGCTGATCGAGCTGAGTAAGGAAGATGCAAAGGTGAAGGCTGGCAGGAGAACGAGGGTATGACGAGTGGTCGGGCGATGAGCGTAGCCACGAACGATCCCGCCAGGACCAGCGCAAAGACGGATGAGAGCGCGAACATCCTGCTCGTCGACGATCGTGCCGAAAATCTTCTCGCGCTGGAAGCGATCCTCGAGCCGTTAGGGCAAGTCCTCGTTCGCGCCAACTCGGGATCCGAAGCTCTCAAGCAGGTACTGATTCTGGACTTCGCCGCGATTCTGCTCGACGTGCAGATGCCGGGCATGAACGGCTTCGAGGTGGCGGAGATCATCAAGTCGCGTGAGAGATCGCGCACGATACCGATCATCTTCCTCAGTGCCATCAACAAGGAGGAGGCGTACGTATTCAAGGGTTACTCGATGGGCGCCGTTGACTACGTGTTCAAGCCGTTCAATCCTGATGTGCTGAGATCGAAAGTCGCAGTGTTCGTCGATCTTTTCGTCAAACAGCGTGAGCTGCAGCGACAAGCCGAGCTGCTGCGCGATGCCGAGAAGCGTGAGCTGGAGCTGGAGCACCGCACGTCACTGCTGGAAGCCGAAGCGCGTTCGGCGGCGAAGTTGTCACAGATGAACGATGAGCTGCACCGCCGTCAGGTTGCTCTCGAGCAGGCAATGGGCGCGCGCAACCGCTTCTATGCTTCGATGAGCCACGAGCTGCGCACGCCGATCAACGCAGTAATCGGTTACAGCACGCTCCTGCTCGACAACATTTACGGTCCGCTCAACGTCAGACAGAAGGAAGGTCTCCAGCGCACGCTCAAGGCAGCGCGTCATCTGCTCGAGCTGGTGAACGATGTTCTCGATCTCTCCAAGATCGAAGCGGGCAAGATCGAGCTTTCGCTCCAGCCAGTGATGTTCCCGGCGCTGATCGAGGACTTGTTCGTCACCGTGCGGCCGCTGGCGGACGAGTATGGCTCAACGCTCAGTCTCGACATGGAGAGTGAGTCGTTCACGATCGTGAGCGATCCACGGCGGGTGCGTCAGATACTTCTCAATCTGCTCTCGAATGCGATCAAGTTCGGCGAGGGCAAACCGATCCGAGTCGTCTGCAAACAAACCGACGACAAGGGTGTACAACTCGAAGTAATCGATCAGGGAGTGGGAATAGCGCCGGACGACATGCCGCGCATCTTCGAGGAATTCGTCCAGGTGACGGAATCGAAGCAGCCGGGCACCGGCCTTGGCCTCCCGATCTCGAGGCGACTGGCCCAGCTGTTGGATGGGTCGTTAACGGCCTGTTCGACACCTGGCGTTGGCAGCACTTTTCGTCTCACCCTACCGGCCTCCCTAGAGGACGATGGAGTGCCGACCGCCGAGTTAGCCGCCGCTACAGTGGCATAACTACCCGCTCTTATTGGCATGGAGCCTGCCCTTTATAGTAGGACCGTCGCGTTGCGCGGGGGTCATATCTGGAGGCATTAAAATGTACAAAAAGTTACTAATCCTTCCGGCCGCGTTCCTCGCCTTCGCATGCGGGGGAAACGACAAAAAGGTCGATGAAGCGTTGAATTCCGATTTGTCGACGGCCGCACAGGCGCGACCCTTCACTCCGCTGGACAGCATCACTGCTGCCGAGCGCGCAGGTGTCGCAACTTCAACTGCACCTACCGCGCTGAGAAGCACAGCTACTGCTCCGCGGACTACGGTCCGCAGAACGTCAACTGTGCGTCGCACGAGCTCGCGCTCGTCTGGCGGATATTCTACCGCCCCGGTTTATAGCGCTCCGGCTCCTCAGCCGACGGTCGTCAAGCACACCAAGCGTGACGCCGCGATCGGAGCAGGCGCCGGTGCAGTGATTGGCGCAGTCACCAGCCGGAACAAGGTGAAAGGCGCGATCATCGGTGGCGCAGCCGGCGCGATACTCGGCGGCATCATCGGCAACAACGTCGACAAAACCAAGAAGTACTAGCACGTCTGGTCAGCGCCCGCACTCAGTGAGTGCGGGCGCTTTTTTTAACTGCAACTGAACAGGCGGGAGGTGTCAGTAGCGTAGTTGCCAGCTAATTAGTTCAGGACGCCCGGACTTACCTCAGCGGCATTCAGGGTACGGGCAGTTGCTTGTGACTTGATCCCGCATGAGAAAGTCAGGGCGTAGTGGACTAAAGAGCTCGAATCTGTGCCACTGGCAACTCTCACCTGTTCAGTTGCAGTTGCATTGTTCCGCTTGCCGTTGTTCCTCCAGTCGTTTACCGTCAACCCCGCATGACTTCGGAAACAAAGTGGTAATCTCGAAAAATGGCGATGCACCCCTACGCGCTCTCTGTGTTGCGCGCCATTGTTTTTTAAGCGAGCACATCGCCCGCTATTTCGCCCAAATGGGCATCGAGACGACCAATGCAGTCGGCCTCGATTCGGCCGCCCAGATAGTCGGCGAGGTCACGCCCGACGTCGTGATCTGCGACTACGACGTGCTCGCGACACTCCCTCTCGAGAAATGGGAGAATGATGCGCTTCTCTCGAACACCCCCGTCATCGCGGTCAGTCTCACGCGACATGCGGAGGAGTTGCACCTTTTTGACGTGAACGGAATTGCCGGATTCCTCTATCTCCCGACGCTCGAGGAGGCGCCCGCGCTCAAGATTCTGCGCGCCGCTGCCGGGCGTCCGAAGTACTCCATCCGCCTTCCCGCCATCGCACCAAGGTCAGTAGAGCGCAGTTAAATTTAGAAGTATGAGCTCTGACCCGATCACGGGCGTCTTCAACGACGGGTACATAAGCGAGGCCTACGAAGCCTATCGGCGCGATCCAGCATCGGTCGATGAGTCGTGGCGTCAGTTTTTCCGATTTGCCGAGAATCTGGGTCGAGCAGCACCGGCACCAGGTGCTCCGAGCGAAGCTCCTGCAGCGGGACAACTTGATCCCGCTTTTCTTCGCGATGTCGCCGCTGCGGCTGAGCTTGTTGACGCAATTCGCAGCTACGGTCATCTCGCGGTCCCACTCGATCCGCTAGGTACGCCGCCCGAGGGAACTCCCGAGCTCACAACGGAGTTTCACGGCCTTAGCGAGGACCATCTCGCCACCATCCCGGGAATCGCACTCGGTGCATCAAGCGGCACCGCGGCGGATGTGGTCGCCCGGCTGCGAGAGCTCTACTCCTCGAGAATCGGATTCGAGATTTCGCACCTCGGCAAAATCGAAGAGAGAGAATGGCTTCGCGAACAGATCGAAAGCGGGCGCTTGAGCGCGCCACTGAGCGCCGAAGAGAAAAAGGCGTTGCTCGAGCGACTGACTGTAGTGGATGGTCTGGAGCGATTCCTCGGCCGCGCGTATCAGGGCTATAAGCGCTTCTCGATCGAAGGCAGCGACATCCTGGTCCCGATGCTCGACGTCGCAATAGAGTCGGCAGCGACGCAGGGCACGCGCGAAGTCAACCTGGCGATGGCGCATCGCGGACGCATCAACGTTCTCGCGCACACACTGGGAAAACCGTACGTGACGATCTTCGAGGAGTTCGAGGGGAAGCACGCCGCCACCAATGCCGTGAGCGAAACCGGTGACGTGAAATATCACCTCGGCGCGGCAGGAAAGCGGCAGGTGTCGACTGAGGGGGGCGCTGAAGTCGACGTCATGCTGATTCCGAATCCGAGTCATCTCGAGGTTGTGAATCCGGTGCTTCAGGGAGTCGCGAGAGCGCGCCAGGTTTTGGCGGGAGAGGGGCACCGGAATGAAGCGGCAGTGCTGCCGATTTGTGTGCACGGCGATGCGGCATTTCCAGGCGAAGGGGTGGTGGCCGAAACGTTCAATCTCTCGGGACTCACCGGCTTTCGAACGGGCGGGACGCTTCACATCATCGTAAACAATCAGGTCGGATTCACGACGGATCCAAGCGATGCGAGGTCGACACGCTACGCCAGCGATCTGGCAAAGGGATTCGAAGTTCCGATCGTTCACGTCAACGCCGACGATGCGGAGTCGTGCATTCACGTGGTCAGACTGGCGATCGAGTACCGGGCGAAATTCGGAAAGGACTTCCTGATCGACGTCGTCGGCTATCGTCGTCACGGACACAACGAGACGGACGAGCCAGCGTTCACTCAGCCGACGCTGTACAAGAAAATTCGCGCGCATCCTTCCCCGCGCGAAGTGTGGGGCAATCGTCTCGTCGCCGAAGGAGTCGTCACCGCCGAAGAAGTCAAACAGATCGATGTCGAGGCTGCGGCGAATTTCGACCGAATTCAAACGGCGATGAAGGCCGGCGAGATTCACGGCCCCGAGTACAATCCAGCCAAGGATGCAGAAGCGGATCAGTCGGGTGCAGGCAGCGGAGACACCGCGGTCAATGCAGATCGACTGCGACAGCTGAACGACAAGCTGCTCAAGTGGCCATCGACTCTCAAGGTGAATCCGCGTCTTGCCAAGACGCTGGCCCGTCGCGCCGAGGCGATGGGTGATGCCGGCGGAATCGACTGGGGGCATGCGGAAACGCTGGCTTTTGCGTCACTGCTCACCGAAGGTACATCTGTGCGGCTCACTGGTCAGGACACTGAGCGCGCAACGTTTTCCCATCGACAGGCGGTGCTCCACGATTCGGAGTCGGGAGAGATCTACGTTCCTCTCCAGCATCTGGCCGATGGCGAGTCCAGGGGCAGGATCGAGATCTACAATAGTCCACTCTCGGAGACAGCAGTGCTTGGCTTCGAGTACGGGTACAGCACTGCGGCCGAGGATACGTTGGTGCTTTGGGAAGCGCAGTACGGCGATTTTGTGAACGTCGCCCAGCCGATCATCGACCAGTTCATCGCCGCCGATCGCGCAAAGTGGGGCCAGGACTCGGCGATAGTGCTGCTGCTTCCACATGGATATGAGGGGCAGGGCCCCGAACACTCGAGTGCCCGTCTTGAAAGATTTCTGCAGCTGTGTGCCGAAGGAAATCAGCGCGTGGCATATCCATCGACCCCGGCGCAGTACTTCCACATTCTGCGGCGACAGGCGCAGCTGTACGAGAGACGGCCGTTGATTCTGATGCAGCCCAAAAGTCTGCTGCGTTTGCCGGAGGCCGCATCGAAGATCAGCGATCTGGCGAGCGGAACCTTCAATCCGGTAATAGATGATCCGGTTGCATCGCACAATCGTCAGGCGATCACGCGACTCGTCTTTTGCACCGGGAAGATTTACTACGATCTCGTGGTGAAGCGCGCTCCGCATGTCGCGCTGGTTCGAGTTGAGGAGCTTTATCCCTGGCCGGGCAACCAGATCGCGCAGATCGTGGACCTGTATCCGGCGATCGAAGAAGTAGTGTGGGCGCAAGAGGAGCCGAAGAACCAGGGAGCGTGGTCATTTGTCTCGCCGCGGCTTCGAATGTCGACGGGGAATGCGCTCTTGACGCGTTACGTCGGTCGCCCCGATCGCGCGAGTCCAGCTGAGGGTTACGCCGAAGCGCACAAGAAGGAGCAGGAGCGCATCGTCACCGAAGTGAGTGCACCGGTGCAGCAGCTGGCGGGCGCGAAGCGCCGCGGCATGACGGTCAAGACCTGAGCATCGGCGTCAACGCAAAATGAACAGAGCGGTTCTTATCGCTGCTATCGCTGCGACTGTTGCGATACCGCGTTCTGGTCGCTCTCAAGCGTTGTTCAATGTCGATCCGCCGACAGCCGACCTCGTCGAATACGTTGGTCCAGAGCCCGTGCGGGTGCTCTGGATCGCCGCGCACCCCGACGATGAAGACACCAACCTGATAGCATGGCTCGCCCGCGGTCGAAATGTCGAAACAGCCTATATGTCCCTGAGCCGTGGCGACGGTGGGCAGAATCTCATTGGCAATGAGCTGGGAGAAGCGCTCGGCGTTATCCGCACGGAGGAATTGCTCGCCGCGCGGCGCATCGACGGCGCACATCAGTATTTCGCGCGTGCCTATGACTTCGGTTTCTCGAAGACCGCGGATGAGACGCGAAAACATTGGCCTCAGGATTCACTGCTGCGCGACGTGATAACCGTGATGCGCGCTTTCCGGCCTCACATAGTG
>QHVA01000032.1 GCA_003223425.1 Gemmatimonadota bacterium | reverse complement strand
TGCAGTTGCCGCACTGCTCCGGATCGCAGCCAAGCGAGTTGCGGGCGATCGTGTCCCAGCGATAGCCGAGTGATTTTGCACCACGACAGATCGCCGAGTTGTTTTCATTGACCTCGCTTTCGTCGGTCGACGCTGCGATCCGTCGCCACACTCCGTCGAGCGATTCGCTGAACGAATCGGCCGTGAAGAAGCTGCAGCCGGAGAGCTCCGCCCATTCTTCACGCACGTGGTCGGGAGTGCGGAAGCAGGACTGCCAGTTCACCGTTGTCCCGCCGCCAAGTCCGGTACCGGCAAGAATCGAGACGCTCAGATCGCGAGTTCCCGAGAACCCAGCTTCACGAAAGAGCCTGTGCATTCCGATCAGCTCGTGCTGGTCGAAATCACCGTCGCTCAAACCGCTGCCCGCTTCGACCACTATGACGTTCTGCCCATTCGCCGCGAACTCCGCCGCGACGACGCTTCCGGCAGCGCCTGAACCGACCACGCACACGTCGCACTCGATTTCCGTTTCGGGTCCCGGCTTCGACAGCGGGATGCGTGGTGCCGATGCTTTCTGATTGATCTGCGGCTCGTAACCGATCGCGCTGAGTAGCGCATCCGATTCAGGCGTGCCGTTCGACGCGTAGGTGTGAAGCATGACCAGGCTCCGCGCGCCCTGAAATGCTGCTCGGAGCTGGGGGACCGCGCTTCGAGACAGGCGCTGCAACACTCGTTCGCGTGCTGCCTGGGACAGACGCGAGAACCTCTTCGCATTTGCCGATACGGTCGCGATGAAAAGCGGATTCTCCAGCAGTTTCAGAAAAAGTCGGAACGAATCGCGCTTGGCGGGCTCGATTCTCTCGAGCGCTTCGGCCACCTGTGCCGCAACACCAAGATCCCTCGCCGACATGCTGAAGAGGGCGGGATCTTCGTCCTTCTCAAACGCGAGCGAGGGGACGAAGGTGTCGCACAGGGCGTCGAGTGCTTCGGTCTCGCGGGTAGTCAAGTTCATGGTGACTCGCGTTGCCGAAAGACATACAATACTGAAGCGGGGAGCGGTCAGCCAACGACGCTACTTAGCTCGGAGCTTCACGGCGCGCTTGGAAAAGCTGCAAGCTAAGACGCTGCCTAGCTAACCGCTCCCCGCTTCAGTTCTGTGGATACCCGATTGCGCCCCGAACCCGACGCCGAATCTTGCGGTCCCGGCCCCCGACGCGAATCTTAGGGTCCACGACGGGAGGCTTTCTGGCCGGCTACGACTTCACTACCAGGGTACGGGGCGCGCTGATCAAGGCGCGCGAGGAAGCGCATCGCCGCTACCACGAGTACGTGGCGCCCGAGCATCTGCTGCTCGGCCTCCTGGCCGAAGACGACGCGCTCGTGATGGACGTTCTGGAGAACCTCGGCGCCAGCCCGATCGAGATCCAGACCGCGGTCGAGCACATGGTCCAGAATGGTCAGCCGACTGTTAGATCACGCATGCCGGATTTGCCGTACACCGCGCGAGCGAGGGTCGTGCTCGATCAGGCGATCGCAGCGGCCCATGAGTTCGGCGACGGCTACGTCGGCACACAGCACTTACTCCTCGGTCTCATTCGCGAGCGACTGGGAATTGCGGCGCAAGCACTGACTTCCGCTGGACTGACCGAGCCGACGCTCAGGCGCGAAATCGTGCGACTGCTTCAAGGGGAAGGCGTTGCTGCTGCGATAGACATCGATACCAGCGAGAAACGCGAGGAGACGCAAGTGCCGCTCAGCATTGCGGTCGAAGTGCGCTACGAGGACGGCACGCTCGCAAAGAGGATCTTCACTACGCCCGACGACGCGATCGGATTCCTTCGCGACCGATCCCGGGAATAGTGTTGGGAGGCGGGAGCCTCTACCGGTGACTGCGCTCATTCTGGGTGCAGCCCATAGCCCATCGCCGGTCCGCCGTGAAGCGGGGAGCGGCCAGCCAACAACGCGACTTAGCTCAGAGCTTCACGGCGCGCTTGGAAAAGCTGCAAGCTAAGACGCTGCCTAGCTAACCGCTCCCCGCTTCAGTTCTGTGGATACCCGATTGCGCCCCGAACCCGACGCCGAATCTTGCGGTCCCGGCCCCCGACGCGAATCTTAGGGTCCACGACGGGAGGCTTTCTGGCCGGCTACGACTTCACTACCAGGGTACGGGGCGCGCTGATCAAGGCGCGCGAGGAAGCGCATCGCCGCTACCACGAGTACGTGGCGCCCGAGCATCTGCTGCTCGGCCTCCTGGCCGAAGACGACGCGCTCGTGATGGACGTTCTGGAGAACCTCGGCGCCAGCCCGATCGAGATCCAGACCGCGGTCGAGCACATGGTCCAGAATGGTCAGCCGACTGTTAGATCACGCATGCCGGATTTGCCGTACACCGCGCGAGCGAGGGTCGTGCTCGATCAGGCGATCGCAGCGGCCCATGAGTTCGGCGACGGCTACGTCGGCACACAGCACTTACTCCTCGGTCTCATTCGCGAGCGACTGGGAATTGCGGCGCAAGCACTGACTTCCGCTGGACTGACCGAGCCGACGCTCAGGCGCGAAATCGTGCGACTGCTTCAAGGGGAAGGCGTTGCTGCTGCGATAGACATCGATACCAGCGAGAAACGCGAGGAGACGCAAGTGCCGCTCAGCATTGCGGTCGAAGTGCGCTACGAGGACGGCACGCTCGCAAAGAGGATCTTCACTACGCCCGACGACGCGATCGGATTCCTTCGCGACCGATCCCGGGAATAGTGTTGGGAGGCGGGAGCCTCTACCGGTGACTGCGCTCATTCTGGGTGCAGCCCATAGCCCATCGCCGGTCCGCCGAACGCCCCGAGCCGGTAGTCTTCACTTGCACTTGACTATCTCTCCAGCTCGCTCATTCTCTTCACCGCGATCCGGATCGGCATGAAAGTCGCCGCCAGGCAAACCAAAGTCGCGCCGCCAAAGCCGAGCCAGATCGCCGATGGATCGGGGTCAGTGCGCAAGAGACGAGCACCAAGGTACTGATAGACCGGACGTGCCTCGAGCACGATCACCAGTCCGATCAGAACCACCGACGCCATCATCAGCACCAATCCACCGAAGGACGTCGGAATCTGCGCGGCGTTCTCGGTGTTGAATTTCGGAAAGAGCGCGCCGAATCCGAGGGCGAGGCCGGCGATCGCGAACGTCATCATCGTGATGGTGAAAATCGAAACCGCCATCATGAATCCGCTCACCTGCAGCAACACGTCGGTCGCGAACACGAGCACGAGCGCGAGTCCAAGCAGCGGAATCGTCCCGACCCAGAACTTGGACCACAGAAGCTGGCGCATCTCGAGCGGACTCGAGCGCAACAGCCAAAGCGTCCGGCCCTCGAGACTGATTCCCGGAAAAATGAAACGCGCCGCAATAGAGGCGAGTACGAATCCCGCCAGAATCAGATTCACGAAAGGAATTACGTTGGCGAGGAAGAAGGTGACACCTTCGCCGCGCAGGGGGAGGAATTTGATGTTGAATACGTATACGACGACCAACACCGTCAACAGAATTAGCTGCGACCATTGCGTCGTGTCGCGGAAGAAGAGACGCATCTCTTTGAGCACCAGCTCGCGTCGCATCACGCCCCACGGTCCGAGCACACGTGAAACCAGGCGGCCGAACGTGCCCTGACGCACCCAGCGCTCACCACTTTCCTGCGACTTGCTGAATCCGCGCGCGTAGAGCCAGCGATGGAGCAGGGCACCAAACACGACCGCGACTGCTGCCGTCGACCAGAGCAGATAGAAGTGCAGAATTTCGGGATCATCCCTCAGCCAGGTCATGATTCCCTGCGCCGCCCACTCGCTCGGCATCCACGATGACGTGGGCGTTCGCAGCAGCGAGATGAACTCCACCAGCGAGCGGAACCCTTCGGGCCGCGCCAATCTCTCGGGCCTCACGAGCCGGAAGACCAACACAACGCCGGCTGCAGCCAGGACCGCGATCACGCTGAGGATGTCGCGCGTTCGTCGCGCTGGAAAAATGTTGACCAAAAGGAGCGTGACCGCGCTGCCGATCGCCGCCGGGATGATGAGGAAAGGCGCGACAGCCGCGATTGCCACGAACGGATAAAGGAAACCGCCCTGATAACTGATTCCGTACGCGGTGAGCACCGGTGTCGCGACGAGTACCACCATCCAGCTGGAGTGCGCGGTCGTTTCGAGCAGCTTCGCGCCGTACAATCGCAGCCAGTCAACGGGTGCAGCGACGAGAAGATCCAGATCTTTTGCCAGAAAGAAACTGGAGAGCGCGGTAACGACGTTCGAGAGAATGAGAATTCCGAACAGGCTGACGAACATCAGTCCGAGTAGCTTGGCAGCGAGCAGAGCGCCGATCTCGGGAATGCCGCGGAAATATTTCAGGAGCCGGTACAAGAGCCCGAACACGAATACCCAGAAGATTGCGCCGATTGCAACGAACAGGATCAGCCTGCCTGACCGATTCTCGGTCGTGCCGAGCGGACGTGCTCTGACAGATAGAAACTTCGGCGAAAGTACATGCCGCAGACTCGGCGACGCGGGCAGCTTCGGAGTCGCTGCCACGGAGCCAGGGATTTCCGAAGTGGTAGACTCGAGCGTCGGGGTCGCATCGGTGGCTAGCGAACCGAGTTCGCTACGCATCGAGCACATCCATCGCTTCTCGCGCCGCGCGCTCTCCGGTGAGGTTGAGAAATATCTCTTCCAGGCCACCCCCACCTGTAGCCTGCGTGCGCAGCTCCTGAATCGTCCCGACAGCGCGGATTTTCCCGTGCTGAATGATCGCGATGCGGTCGCAGAGCGTCTCAGCCACCTCGAGCGTGTGGGTGGACATCATGATAGTGTGTCCACGCCGCACGTACTCGCGGAATAGATCCTTGAGAATCCGCGATGCCTTCGGATCCAGACCGACCATTGGCTCATCGACGACGATGACTTCGGGTCGATGGATGAACGCGCTCGAGATTATGAGCTTCTGCCGCATCCCGTGGCTGTAGCTCTCGACCAGCTCGTCAGCCCACTCCTCGAGATCGAACAGCGCCATCAGCTCTCGTCCCCGGTGCTCGAGCTTGTCACCGTTTTGCCCGTAAAGCCCGCCGACGAAGCGCAGGAATTCAGCGCCGGTAAGCTTCTCGTAAATGAAGGGACGGTCAGGAATAAACCCAAGCTTTGATTTCGCGGCGAGCGGATCCTGAGCGAGATCGATCCCCGCCAGATGAATGCTGCCCGCGGTAGGCTGGAGAATTCCAGCGATCATGCGGAGCGTCGTTGTCTTCCCGGCGCCGTTTGGGCCCAGAAATCCAAACAGCTCGCCGTCCGGAACCGACAGATCGATTGAATCGACAGCTGTAAAGGAACCGTATTTCTTGGTTAGAGCACGAAGTTCTATCATTTGGCTTTTACGTTCTTGAATGCGATTTCAAAGGCGGTGCGAATCGCGGAGAGACTTCCCGCCCGCGCCGCAACAAGTCGTCCCTCGGCATCTACCCACGTGGTCATGCCGTTCGGCGCCCCTTCAATGCGCCAGGCACGTACGGTATCGCGATGCGCCGGTGCCCAGCTGCCGTTCGGATCCAGCGCCGCGCTATCCACGACAGTGAACAGCGACTCGGCCCGGATCTGAAGCTCGGGTCGGATAACGATGCGAGTAGTCGGATCGAATACTGACATCGTCTGCTTTCGTCCGATCAAATGCGGACCGCCCAGCATGAATGCGACTGGTGCCAGCGACGGAGTAAATAGTGGAGGCTTGAAGGTGTAACGCGCAGGTGGATGCCCGCCCGTCGTCTTCGTCCCCGCAATGAAGAGAAGAGTATCCTCTTCGACAGAAGCGTTGATCGAGTAGGGACGCGTTTGTCGGGCAATGTCGATCGTGAGATCCGCGAGCCGGAAACCGCGCGTCAATCTCGTCTGCCACCGCGCCGAAGTTCGTTCGACCGATTTCGGCGTTGGATAATCACCGACGAAATACTCCTCGCTGACGAGTGTGTTGACCGTCGTATCGACCGCCGACGATGCCGCGCCGATTTGTTGTCCGTCGCGCTCGACGAGGTAATAAAACGTTGCCGGCTGAAGTCTCAGCGCGACCTCGGTCAGCTGCTGTGCCTCGCTCCGGGTCGCATTGCGTCGAAACATCATCGCCATGCCGCCCAACCAGAGGGCGACGATGATCACCGCAAGCACTGCGCGCTTCGATTGCATGGGAGCTGGCTGCCAAAAAAAGGGCGGGATCTCACCCCAATAAGACGATTTAGACGATTGTTAGGCTCGTCTCGCTGTTGATCCAGCCAAGGTAGCGTTCGAGGCCGCCGGTTACCGGTACCGCGAGAAGCTCAGGAACCTTGTAGGGGTGGAGCTCCTTGAACGCGCGCTCGAGGCCGTGGATCGCGCCAGACCGCGTCTTGAGCATCACCACGACCTCGGTCTCGTCCGCCAGCTTGTCTTCCCAGCGGTAGAGCGACCTGGCCGCTGGCAAAATCGTGCCGCAGGCAACGAGGCGCCGATCGAGCAGTGCCCGAACGAACGTCGCGGCTTCGTCAGTATTGGCGAGTGTGGTGAGAACGACGACAGCGTCAGTGTGCCCCACGTCTCCGATCCGGTGAGATGGTGAAGAATTTAACCGCGCGGCGGCACATATTTCAGTCTGGCTATCGAAAAGAGAAAATGCCGCCCGATCCTTCCCTCTACATCAATCGCGAGCTGAGCTGGCTCGAGTTCAACGCCCGGGTCCTGCACGAGGCGTTCGACCCGAGGAACCGACTGCTCGAGCGCGTAAAATTTCTGTCGATCTTCAGCACCAATCTGGACGAGTTCTACATGGTGCGAGTGGCAGGATTGCGACGTCAGGTCATCGCCGGCATCCAGCACACTGGTGCCGACGGTATTCCGCAACCCCAGCAACTTGATGCCATCGACGCGCGCGTCGCTGAGCTGATGGAGCTGCAGCGTAAATGCCTCTACGATGTGCTGCTGCCAGAGCTGGAGCAGCACGACATCAAAATCGTTGGGATGAGCGAGCTTTCTCGCGCTGATTGCGAGCGAGTCGATCAGTTCTTCCAATCGCAGATCTTTCCGGTGCTTACGCCCATCGCAGTCGAGCCGGCCACACCTTTCCCATACATCCCCAATCTTGCGCTGTTGCTCGCGGTCCAGATAAAAGATCCGACAACGGACGCATCCCGGCTCGCACGAATCAGAATACCAAAGAGTCTCCCACGCTGGGTTCCGTTCGGCCCCGAGAAGCACTTCGTCCCGCTCGAGCAGGTTGTTGGCGCAAATCTGAAGGCCTTCTTCCCCGGGATGGAGATCGGTGCCTTCGGCACCTTTCGCGTGACGCGTTACTCGGACCTCGACCCCGCCGCCTTCGATGAGGACGACGACCTTCTTACCGCTATCGAAGAACAGGTTTTCAAGCGCCGGTTCGCCGAGGTAGTACGAGTCGAAGTGGAGAAGGGCATTTCGCGAGAGCTGCGTGACATGATTCTCCGCGAGCTATTGGACGATCAGCCGCCGGAAATGCCCATGCTTTCCGAGTCCGATTTCGTCGAGACCGGGCCGTTGCTCGATCTCGGAGATTTGATGTGGCTTGCTACGATGAACATCGCGGAGCTTCGCGATCCGCCATTCATCCCGGTGACCCCGCCGGAGCTGCGGGACTCATCTCGTTCGATCTTCGATGCAATTCGCGACGGGGATATTCTCGTCCACCATCCGTTCGACTCGTTTTCGGCGTCGATCGAGCACTTCCTGACATTAGCCGCGCGAGACCCCAATGTGCTCGCCATCAAGATGACGCTGTATCGCACCTCCGGCGACACCGAGATCGTGCGAGCTCTGACGGAGGCCGCTCAGAGCGGAAAGCAGGTTGCTGTTTTGATCGAGCTGCAGGCGCGCTTCGACGAAGTGAACAACATTGCCTGGGCACGTGCTCTGGAAGGATTCGGAGTGAACGTCGCTTACGGGCTTCCCGGTCTCAAGATCCACACAAAGACAGCGCTGGTGGTGCGCCGAGAGGCCGACGGCGTTCGGAGTTACGCGCACATCGGCTCGGGCAACTACAACTCGCAAACGGCTCGCGTGTATACCGATCTTGGTTTACTCACCGCCAATGCCTCGATCGGCGCCGATATCACTGATCTCTTCAATTCGCTGACCGGCTTCTCGCGGCAGAATTTGTTCAGGAACCTGCTGGTAGCACCGCGCAACATGCGCTCGCGATTCACCGAGATGGTGGACAGGGAAGCGGAGCTGGCCAGAGCGGGAAAGCCCGCGCGCATTATCGCCAAAATGAATGCACTGGTCGATGCGGACATAATCCAGCACCTCTACCACGCCTCGCAGGCTGGAGTCGACATCGACCTCATCGTGCGCGGTATCTGCTGCCTTAGACCAGGAATGCCAGGGATCAGCGATCGTATCCGAGTCATCAGCATCATCGGCCGCTTTCTGGAGCATTCGCGCATCTTCTATTTCGCCAACGATCGCAAGGAGGAGCTGTATTTCGGATCGGCCGACTGGATGCCTCGCAACTTCGATCGACGCGTCGAGGTTGTCACTCCGATCGAGGATCGACACCTCCATCCTCGCGTCTGTGCGCTGCTGGAAACGTGTCTCGCCGACAACCGGCAGGCGTGGGATTTAAATCCTGACGGCAGCTACGTTCAGAGAAAACCGGGTACAGATCCGGTAGTGTCGACGCACGAGCGTCTGCTACAAAACTCGTGGGGACTTCTCTCGCTTCCTTTGCCCCGTGGCGACGGAGAAAAACCATCGGCCGCCCCGGCTTCCGTGCATCAGACTGAAACTCAATCGGCCGCGCCTACCTCGTCGTCGTAGGTCGCCACGGATCCGTCGGGCGCTACGATTTCGACGGGAACGCCAGCCAGCTCGGACAGCAGCTTGGACTTTCGGCTCGCTCCCCACAAATCGAGTCGCAGATTCGCACCGTGGCGAGCGGGCACGGCGGTCAGTCTCAGTGCTCGCTCCAGCCAGCGCACTTTTATCTCGGCAACTGCGCTGGCGTGACCTCGGTCGAACCCGTCCGCTACGCGGAGAATTGCGGACAGTCTCTTGATGGTCTGTCTCACCGACCGTTCGAGACCGCCATAATTGCGGTGTTTCTTTTTCGGCTCGGCGCCGCGATGATAGCGCGCGACATTCGCGACGATGATTTGCTCCACAGGAGTCATTCCAAGCAGCTCGGCATGCTCGATGAGATGGTACGAGTGCTTGTTGTGCTTGTCGTAGCTGATGTGATAGCCGATGTCGTGGAGAAGGGCAGCGTCTGATAGCAGCTTTCGATCGTCCGGAATGCAACCCAGGCGCTCACCGATCGAGTCGAAGAGCTGAAGTGACAGCTTCTGAACATGCTTCGAGTGCGGCGCTTCGTAGTGTGTGCGCTCAGCGAGTTGAAGCACCGAGCGCTCCCGTGCCTCACCCGGATCGGCGGGTGATGGCGCGACGTGGGCGCTTTCGAGCAGAATGCCTTCCCGAATTCCGTAGGCTGAAACCACCAGCTCCTTCGCTTCCACCCGTGCGGCAACCTCTGCCGCCACAGCGAGTCCGCCGACGATGATATCACTTCGTGCCGCGCTCAAGCCAGGCACAGTTTGTCGTTCGGCGACGGACATGTTATTGAGTGTATCGACGATGTGCTCCAGCTCGACCCGCGGTATGACTGTCCCGTGGACCGTCTTCGCCGCTTCCATCCCGATGCGCGCCAGATACATCGATGCGAGACTGGTGAACGTTCCACCCGAGCAATAAATACGCGGTGTGTTCCAGTGACGCGCTGCAAGTCGCCGCTTCAGCTCCTGCCGAACGTGCTTTCTCAGTTTGCGCATGGCTTTCTTTTTCATCTCGTCGCCGAGATACCGCTCCGACATGTGGATGGCGCCGAAGGGCAGCGAGATCAGGCGTTCGACAAGACCGTCATCGCTCAGCGCGAGTTCGAGTGAGCCGCCTCCGATATCCATCACCACGGCGCGTCCCGCTCCGAGATCAAAATGCGCCAGCGCGCTTCGGAAACTGAGTCGGGCTTCATCCTCACCGTGAAGAATTCTCACTTTAAGCCCCGTTTCAGCGCGCACTCGCCGCATGAATATTTCGCTATTCTCGGCGTCGCGCACTGCACTCGTGGCGACGACCTCAGTGTGTTTCACACTGAGCTGGCTGGCGAGCGTCGCCATTCTGCTCAGCGTGCTGAGGGCATCCTGAATTGCTATCTCACTCAGCACTCCACTCTCACGAAGACCGGCGCCCAATCTCGGCGCGGCCTTCATTTCGTCGACGACCCGGATCGATCCGGTGGGCGACACGTCCGCGATCGTCTGTCGAATCGAATTCGATCCGATGTCGATTGCGGAGATGCGAATGTCCGAGTCGCTCCTTTGCGTAGGGGCGCTCGCGCTCAGAGTCAGATGTGGTTTGGCGGATGTAGCCATGTCTCAAAGTTGACGCATTACCGGCGCCAGGGGAAACTCTTTTCTCAGTGACATTTTCGTCTGCTGGGATCCCAAACTCTGCCGTTGGTGTCGATGAATGCGTGACTATACTCACCGGCGCCGAGTATCAGCTTGAGGACTCCGAAGCGTCCGTGAATCTGAGCCGCTGAGTTTCGGGCGACCGGATATCGCACCATGCGCAGCACTCCTCCGCCAGTGCCGGCGATGATCTCTTCGACTCCATTTACGGAGTCCGCGACGCCCAGTGGTGTTTGAGGAAGAAACCGCTCGTAGTCGTGTTCGTGTCCGTTGAGAACCAAGTCGACGCCCCCGGCGAAGAGTATTCGCCACAGCCCGAGCACTTCAGTTGCAGGGCCGTAGGTGCCGGAGCTGAAGAGTGGCCGGTGAAAATAGGCGAGCGCGCAGCGTGAGCGGTGTTCCGCGAGATCTTTTCGCAGCCAGTCTTCCTGGGCTTTTGCTTCCGAAGGATCGTTCGACTCAAAATAGACCTCGCTGTTCATCGCGATCACGTGCCATCCGCCGACGTCGTAGCTGTAGTAGCCTTTTCCCGCCGGTCCTGCGCGATCGCCGAAAAATGCGAAATACGGCGCCAGGGTTCCGCTGTCGTAGTCGTGATTTCCCGGCGAGGGTCGAATCACTTTCATTATGCGGTCCTTCCCCCACGAGCCGGTAAAACACCGCTGGAAATCCCTTTCGACTCCCCCAGAGCCCGACGGGTAGGCGTTGTCACCGATCGTGAAGACGACGGTCGTCACCCTGGCAACACTATCCGCTTTCACCACGCTATCTACTATTGCGCCTGTTGCCTCGTCTCCGTTCGTGCCACAGACGGCGATGTCGCCAGCGCCGATCATCACTGACGCGCCAGCGAGCGCGAGCTCCTGGGGGGGAGAGCCGGGGGGAACCGGTGTCGGATTCTCGTCGCCCGAGCAGCAGAGGAGGGCAACCAACCCCGCGCAGGCCACGACCTTGAGCAGCTTCACTGAGTCCATTGGGACTCTCATGACTGCAACTGAACGGGCGGGAGGCGTCAGCGCTGGAGGCGCGAGGCTCGATGTCACGACGTCGGGACGCTTCTGCTCGGCGTCTGGCCCAGGCAGTTGCTTGTACTCGGAAGGCCGCTGGTAAAGTCCTGAGTAGTGACCTAACGCCTCGTGCCTTGAGGCTGACGCCTCCCGCCCGTTCAGTTGCAGTTATCAGCCCGGAGCTTGTAGTGGCCAGTTGTCAGAATGCGAAGCCGAAGCTCGTGACGATCCGCCGGCCCTTCCGATTGGTGAAGAGCACCGTGAGGTTCGTGCCCGGATTCAGGTAGCCGACCCAGAATCCGCCACCCGCCGCCGTGTGCCATCCACCGGGCGATTGGCCGTTCAAGTAGACGCGGCCCGCATCACCGAATCCGATCGCGCCGACATCGAGTGGCAGAATGAACGGGAATTTCGCGACCGGAATCCGCAGCTCCGTCGTCCCGTACGCCGACGCATCCCCCGCCCAATGCTGGCGCTCCTCAGCTCTGAAAGTCTCCGAGCCGCCGACGAAAGCGGCGTCGAAATAGGGGAAAGGACCCCAGAGCTTCTTGCCTCCGGCACGCAACGCCAGCACTGGCTTCTTCGCCACCGGCAGCGTGAAGAACGCGGCAGCCCAACCGTCGACCGCTTCATAGTGAGTCGTTACGTCCCACATGCCGGGATATCCGCTGCCCAGAACGTCGAGCACGAAGCGTGGCTTCATCGTGTCCGGCACACTGCGGCTGTCGAGATGCATTTTGAGCTGCAAACCAGCCTGACCGTACTTCGCGAAGCCGGTCGGGCGCTGCTGCGAGATCAACCGGTTGGGAATGCTGTCGGTGCTGGTGTAGCGCACGATCGGTCCCAATGAGATGTCGCTCACCGGACTCAGCGAGAGTCCTATCGCCGGCCTGAACTGCCACTGCCGCTGTCGCACATCGTAAAGTCGTCCGCGCAGGTCCGGCACATCGTTGCCAAAGCCGTGGAACTGAACGACCTCGAATTGCGACATGTGTGCGTTGACAGGGATGTGGACGTCGGACTGCTCGAACCGCTTGTCGAACGCGGCCCGGATGCGCATGCGATTGCTCGCCGTCGCCTGCGCGATGTCCGCTGACATCATCGTTGCGTACGGCACGTCGCGAAAGCCATACTGGTAGCGCGTGAAGCCGATCACCGGATAGATCCCAAGACCACGCTGCGAGTGCAGTCCGAGTATCGGCCGCATCGACGCGCCGCGATCCACCTGCGGTGGAATCAGCTTGCCGTAGGCGCGGAGCCACGGGCGTCGGTTGAAGTAGTGATTGAACGCATTGTCGAAATTGATCTGCTCGTCGATGGTGTCCCGCGCGTATTTCACGTTCGTCACTGTGCCGGCGTCGTAGAACCGCGTCGGATTTCTTCTGCCGCCCACCACCGAAAGATCGGTGAAGGTATTGGTGCCATTGCCCCCGATGATGCGCACGGGGATGCTACGTCCCACGGTTCCAGTCACCGTCGCGCGATCGTCGCCGCCGTGGAGATAGATGCGAATCTCTCTTGTCTCGCCGATGTTGAACCGGCGCGAGAAGTAGGGTGGTGCGTTGCCCGATTGCAGGACGACATCGACGAGCCCGTCACCAGATCGCGTCACCGTCAGCTGATCGTCGGCATCCGTCCCGTGGATGTCGGCGACCGTCCAGAGCTCCTTGTAGTATCTGTCTGCCGCGCCGCGCAATCCGTTGCGACGCGCTTTGATCGTGGCCGCGAGCGCGCGGGATCCACTCGAGTATTCCGGTGGCATCGCCGCGACCGCGTTGTCGATGATCGGGTCGGTAACCCTCTGCATCAGGCTCGTCGCCACTGAGTCCCACACCGACTTGTCGAGCGAGCCCAGCGCTCGGCGATCAAATTCGCCGGCGTTGGCGAAGAGCGCCTGCGGATCCGGGTACTGGTTGTGGTACGTCACCAGGTTGGGCAGCGCGAACCGGGCGATGTTCATGAGCAAACCTTCGTAGGTGACGAATACCTTGTCGCGATCGCGCCCGATCGGCTCCCATATCGCGTCGTCATTTTTGGAGAAGCGCGCCCACTTCCACTGATCGGGGTGCCGGTCGTTGTCACCGAGCAGCATGTCCATCAGGCGCGCGGTCAAGAGTGCGCGGGTATCGATCCGCGTCTGCGGATCCGCATTCAGCCGTGCGAGCAGGGTGTCGCTGTCGATGATTTTTTCTGCGCCGGCGAATGCCTTACCTGACTTCGGCACCTCCGGAAATTCCTCGAGCATGCCGAGGACTCCGCCGAAAGTCTTGCGGAACTCGCCTAGCGCGGGATCGTCTGGCATGTAGTACAGCTTCGGCGTGGCGTGAAGCAAACGGGGGGTCCCGTACATCGGCGCGGCTGCGATTGCGCCGGTCGGATGCGACGCACTGCCCTCGTCGCGCACGATGTACCAGATGACGGTGTGCTTGAACTCGTCCCCGAGCACGAGATGTATTTTGCGCACCAGCCGAAAGACCCACTCCGAGCTGTCCGGCGCTACGAAGCGCAGTGACGGAGCCTGCTTTCCACCGCCTTCCTTCGTCGGCGTCAGCCCGCCGTGTGCGGTACGCAGATTGAGCACCGGCACCGTGATCGGGGTCGTCCACTCCTCGCGATAGTTCTTGCCCAACAGCGCCCGATGGAAGGAGCCCGCCTTGTAGATCTCGCCGGCTATGACGACAACGGTGTCATTGCCAATGCGCCGTACGACGGTCGTCTGCGCGACTGTCCGACCCGGCGCGGCAAGCATAAGACCGGCGACCACGAGTAACGCCCTGCCACCAGTCCGCTGCCAATTCTCTCCACCCCAACTCTCGAATGCGATCATGGACGCCACCTGTAAAGCGTAAGTACTGGCGGCATCACGTTCGCTTCGTCGCTCACCAGCAGAATGCTGTCTCTGGTTATTGCAATTCCCTCGGGTTGGCGATGATCACCCGGTAGCGGCTGCGATCGCACCACTTCACCGTCAGGCGTGACCTCGACAAATCCTTTCTCTCGCGATGCCACTATGATGTAGTTCTTGTTGAATGGATCGATGTTGAGGTCAGAGGGATGGAAGTTTTTCCATTTGTTGGTGCCGATGACTTCATCGATCGGCACCCTGATGCTCGTCATCGCCATCCGATTGCCGAGCGGAAGGGGAAGGCGGAAAATCCGCAGCTCGTGCGGATCCTGCTTGTTCAGAAATCGTTTGCACGCCATCACCAGGCGTGAGCTGTCCGCTTCGTACGCAAGGCTCTCGAACTCGCACTCCTTGCCGAGCCCGGTGTCGTAGACGGAAAACGGAACCTGCTGTCCGTCGGCGGCTTCTTTGAACCTGAAAATTTTTCCGTTGCTCCGCAGCAGGTAGACGTCGCTTCCGGCGATTGTAATTGCCTCGAAATCGCCCTTCTGGTTGCCCAACATCGCCCAGCTCTTGAGCAGGATCCCTGTTTTCGGGTCGATCTCCGACACTCTGCCGACGTTGTCGTCGTGGGTGAACACGGTCCCGCGCGAAGTCAGGGCCAGTCCCGATATCTCTTTCAGCTCCGGGGGCATGATCCACTTCGCCAGCTCCGTCATGCTTCCGGGGTGCGCGTCTGCCGCCGCTATACGACGAGCAAGCTCTGTCTGTCGCGTTGCCGCGACTTTGTGAAGGTCTGCTGCTTTGGCTTGCGGCGTCTCGCGGCAAGCCGCGAGCGACGGCAGCGCACATGCCAGTAAAAGGACGATTCGGATTGGCGTCATCCCTTCGTCGCGTCTTTATCCTCTACCGGCGTCCCCGTTTCGAGATTAGCGGTGTCGATGAAGCCGTCCGCATTCTCGTGTATCGCGGTGAGCAATACGTCGCGCGGAATGGATTTCTTGAGACGCGTGAGGTAGTAGATGCACGAGGGCTTGCCGGTGTTGGTGACGACTTCGTCGAGGTTCCAGCGCTTGGCCATTCTCCCGAGAACCTCTTCCACCTGCTTTTGCGCCGCGGGCACGTTGTAGCTGGTTATCGTCAATACGGAATCGTAGCGCGGCTTCTTTTTCCTTTTTCCGATGGTTTTCTGCACGCGTTGAAAACGGTCCGCGAGAGCCTCCGCCTTTTCCGGTGTCAGTGACAACACCAGGTCGCGATCGGGTATTTCGTGATCGCCCGTTGGACTCGCGAGCGCCTGTAGCGGACCTGCCCAGTTGGACGAGGCAGTTGGGGTGAGGACGTTGCGGCCGTAGTCGTATCGCCACGTAACCAGCAGCACCAGATTGAACACAAGAGAAATCAGTGCGCCTACGGCGAGCGACTGCACCCCCGCGGCAAACCCGACGACGATGCTGAGGAAGATGTAGACGAGGTCGCGAGTGTCCCGCAGCGTGGTTCGGAACCTCACCGCGCCGATCACGCCCGCCAGGCTGAACGCCAGCGCCAGGCTGTTTTGGACGATGAAGACGATCCCTGCCACGACGAGCGGCAGAATGATCAAGGTCTGCACGATCGCCTGGTTATGTCCGGGGATCGGCCGGGCCGACATGTAGACCCACGTCACCGGTAGCATCAGCGCCAGGACGCCGACGAGGATGAGAACGGTGGTGACCGCCAGGTCGGCCAAAGTCCCCGGCCCAAAAATCGACGAAGCGGTTGGGGCCGGGGCGTTGAGAGCGTCGGTCAGGACCTGCGGACCCCCCGATACGTCGCCCAGGCCTTTGGCGGAGACCCGCCGGATCACATCGGGGAAGAAGGAGACGAGGATCAGAACGATGACCGCCAGGATCCCATAGTAGGCGAGGAGCCGCCTCATGGGACGGTCGGATTTCATCGTTATTACGTCGACGAGGTTCTTAATGACCGGCATTGCCGACCTCAGGTGCAAAATGGTTGCCTGACCGGCACTTGTACCGCCCAGACCCCCCTAAATCGGCGTAATGGGCCGACTTGAGTCTCGCCCTGCAACTGGCGAGTTTACGAGGCTATGCCCGAAGAATCCCTGATCGTCCGCGGCGCCCGCGAACACAATCTTAGAAATATCGACGTCACCATCCCACGTGACCGGTTGACGGTCATTACCGGGCTGTCGGGGTCGGGCAAATCGTCGCTTGCCTTCGACACGATCTACGCCGAAGGCCAGCGACGTTACGTCGAGTCGCTTTCTGCCTACGCCCGTCAGTTCCTCGGGCTAATGGAGAAGCCGGATGTCGACTCGATCGAGGGTCTTTCCCCCGCGATTTCGATCGAGCAGAAGAGCGCCGGACATAACCCGCGATCGACCGTTGGAACGGTCACCGAGATCTACGACTACCTGCGACTTCTCTACGCTCGCGCCGGAACTCCACATTGCCCCAATTGCGGACGTCCAGTGGAACGTCAGAGCGCCGGGCAGATCGCTGATTCGATTTTAACCTGGCCCGAGGGCAGCAAGATCGAGATCCTCGCGCCGCTCGTACGCGGCCGCAAAGGAGAGTTCCGCGAGCTGTTCGACGCCGCCCGCAAGCAGGGATTCGTGCGCGCGATCGTCGATGGAGACCTGGTCGAGGTCGCAAACCCGCCCAAGCTGAATCGCCGGATGAACCACACGATCTCGGTGGTCGTCGATCGGCTGGTAGTACGCGCGGAAGATCGCGGCCGCCTCAACGATTCGGTCGAGACCGCGCTCAAGCTCTCCGAAGGACTCGTCGAAGTTCAGCGCGCCGACGATCGCAGCATCCATCTCTTCTCCGAGAAGTACGGTTGCCCCGAGTGCGGTATCTCACTGCCCGAACTCGAGCCCCGACACTTCTCGTTCAACTCACCCTTCGGCGCTTGCCCCGCCTGCGGCGGACTCGGTTCACGCCGCGAAGTAAGTGAGGAGCTGATACTCGGCGATCCGAGCATCAGCATTCTCGAGGGTGTGGTGCTACCGTGGGGCGAGCCCGACGGCTACCTCAAAAAAGTGATTCTTCCCGGACTCGCCAAACAGTTTGGATTCAATCTCAACACGCCGTGGGGGCAGCTGACGCCGGAAGCACGCGAGAAGCTTCTCTACGGTACAGGCGGGAAAAGCGGACGGCAGATCGACCATTCAGGAACGCATTGGGAAGGAATCATCTCGAACATCCAGCGCCGCTACGACGAGACCGAGTCCGACTCCGTTCGCCTCGAGCTCGAGGAGTTCATGCAAGCGCGCGCGTGCACGACATGCGGCGGACGAAGGCTCAAGCCAGAATCGCTAGCGGTCACGCTTGGGGGGCAGAATATCGGCGACCTTGTCCAGCTCTCGATCACCGACGCGCTCAGCTTCTTCGAGAACGTTCCGGTTCGAACGAACGGCAAGCCGGGACTCGATCCCGAGATCGCTGCTCCGATTCTCAAGGAAGTACGCGAGCGCCTTCGCTTCCTGAACGACGTCGGACTGGAGTACCTGACACTCGGGCGCTCGGCCGAGTCACTCTCCGGGGGAGAAGCGCAGCGCATACGTCTCGCGACGCAAATTGGATCGCGGCTCGTCGGCGTCCTCTACATCCTCGACGAGCCTTCCATCGGTTTGCACCAGCGCGACAACGCACGCCTGCTCAACACGCTCCGACAGCTCCGCGACCTCGGCAACACTGTCATCGTCGTCGAGCACGATGAGGAGACGATGGAAGCCGCGGATCATCTCATCGACCTTGGCCCGGGCGCAGGCAAGCACGGCGGTCTGGTCATCGCCGAGGGAACCGTCGACCAAGTTCGCGCCAATGAAGAATCGATTACAGGGCGATATCTGCGTGGTGAGTTGCAAATCCCCATTCCGGAAGTGCGCCGGCGGATGGATCCCGACCGCGTCATTCGGATCGAAGGTGCGCGCGAGCACAACCTGCGCAATCTCGACGTCGAGATTCCGCTCGGTCTCTTCGTCTCTGTCACCGGTGTATCGGGCAGCGGGAAGTCGACGCTCATCGAAGACATCCTGCATCGGTCGATGGCCAGGCACTTCTATCGCGCCAGAGTGATTCCGGGCGCCCACACGCGCATCACCGGCTTCCAGCACCTCGACAAAGTCATCGACATCGATCAGAGTCCGATCGGTCGCACACCGAGGTCAAATCCTGCGACCTATACCGGTTTGTTCACGCCCATACGCGAGTTGTTCGCAGAATTGCCCGAGGCAAAGATCCGCGGCTACGGCCCGGGCAGATTCTCGTTCAACGTGAAGGGCGGTCGCTGCGAAGCCTGTGAAGGCGATGGGCTCGTAAAGATCGAGATGCACTTCCTTCCCGACGTTTACGTGCCGTGCGACGTCTGCAAGGGGAAGCGCTACAACCGCGAGACGTTAGAAGTTCGTTTTCGGGGCCTCAGCATCGCCGACGTACTGGAGCAAACGGTCGAAGATGCGCTCGACTTCTTCGAGAATCAGCCGCGCGTCCGCCAGAAGCTGCAAACGCTATTCGACGTGGGACTCGGCTACATCCATCTGGGACAGTCGGCAACAACGCTCTCAGGCGGAGAAGCACAGCGAGTCAAGCTTGCCGCCGAATTGTCGAAGCGCGATACCGGCCGCACATTCTACATCCTTGACGAGCCTACGACGGGTCTTCATTTCGAGGACGTACGCATGCTCATGAGTGTGCTCCACCGCCTCGTTGACCGTGGCAACACCGTGCTCGTCATTGAGCACAACCTGGACGTCATCAAGACCGCCGACTGGATCATCGATCTGGGACCGGAGGGAGGATTGCGCGGGGGCGATGTCGTCGCCGCTGGAACTCCTGAAGACGTGGCGGATGTAAAGGAGTCGTATACGGGTCAGTATCTTCAGCCATTGGTGGGCAAAACCCGGAGTGGTGGCGAAGGTCGCAAGAGAGTGGCGCTCAAGGCGGGCTGATCTCCGGCTGGCGATGGCCAAACCCTCGGCCACGTGGGAAGGGGCGAAAATGGTGAGTTTGCTGGACATAATCGGACCGGTCATGGTCGGTCCCTCTTCCTCCCACACTGCCGGCGCGTGCCGGCTCGGGCTCCTCGCGCGCGGCCTGATCGGCGGGACTCCGCAAACGGGGCTCCTTCAGCTGCATGGATCCTTTGCGCGGACCGGCGAAGGCCACGGTACCGACAAAGCACTGGTTGGCGGATTGCTTGGTTTTCGTCCGGACGACGAACGACTCCGCGATGCCCTCCATATCGCTGAGCGCGAAGGCCTGGACTACAAATTCGAGAAAACGACCATCGCCGACGCCTCTCACCCGAACACCGTGCGAATCACCATCGAGCTGAATGGCAACAAGGCTACGATGCTGGGCTCCTCGCTGGGAGCCGGCCGGATCCTCGTACAGGAGATCGATGGCTATCCGGTCGAAGTCACCGGAAACTTACACACGATTGTCCTCGTAGCTGAGGATAGGAAGGGCTCGATCGCCAGAATCACGGGGATCCTGGCCGAGCATGATATCAACATTGCTACGCTGAGGTTGTCGAGAAAGGAAAGAGGTGGCGACGCGTTCATGGTCATCGAGTGCGATGAAGAGCCGGACAAAAAAGCGGGCGAGGAATTGAGGGCGCTCGATTGGGTTCGGTGGACTCGGCGACTTCCGAAGGTGAGCGGGGGCTGATTGTACAAGGCTCTCGCCGACGCGATAAGGGACGCGGAAAAAGAGAAGAAAACGCTGGCGCACTTAGCGCTGGACACGGAAGCTCGCGATCAGGGCAGGCCGGTAGCGGAGATTCGGGCAGCGTTGCAGCGCGCGCTCGACGTGATGCGCGGGGCAATCGAGAAAGGACTTACAGGCGATCTCTACTCGGCATCGGGGTTGGTTGGAGGTGACGCTGCCAAGTTGCGCAAGAATCCGAACGGTCCGCTTGCTCAGACTCCATTTCGCGACATCCTGACGCGCGCGCTGGCGGTGCAGGAAGTGAATGCAGCAATGGGTGTGATCGTCGCCGCGCCGACCGCAGGGGGAGCCGGAATTCTACCGGCGATTCTCACCGGTCTGGCGAAGGCGCGGTCGGTGCCGGACGAGAAAGTGGTGGACGCGCTGGCGACCGCCGGCTTGATCGGAGCAGTGGTCGCGGAGCGCGCGTCTTTGTCTGGGGCGGAAGGCGGATGTCAGGCGGAAACGGGTGCGGCGGCGGGAATGGCGGCAGGTGCGGCAACGGAGATGTTGGGCGGATCGCCGTCGCAGGTGGGCCATGCGGTGGCGCTCACGATGCAGGGAACGCTCGGACTCGTTTGCGATCCGCTGGGTGGGCTCGTCGAATTACCGTGCGTGTTCAGGAACGCGACCGGGTCAGCAATCGCGCTGGCTGGAATCGAGATGGCGCTGGCGGGAATCACATTCGCGATTCCGGTTGACGAAGTGATCGATGTGATGGGCGAGATCGGACGCGAGATGGATGTCCGCTATCGCGAGACCGCTGGCGGAGGGCTGGCGGCAACGCCAACCGGGCGGAGGCTGGCGAAGGAGAGATTGTACCAGATCAAACGATCGGACGGTTAGCTAGTTAAGGGTGAAGGAAAGCGGTACTTTCGCGCCAGGCTCAACTGTGGCTTATAGATTACAAACAACGGAACAGGTGCGAGATGTTAGAGGCACAGATGCCAGTTTTTCAGTTCACGACGTCGAGACTTCACTATGCGCCCTTCGCGGCACATGCGGTCGCTGCCACGCCACAGTGGCAAGTCAGTGCGTAGTGAACTGACGAACTGGCAACTACGCTACTGATACCTCGCACCTGTTCTGTTGTAGTTACAGAAAATCCATCCCTACCCATATGAATATTTTCGATAGAATCGCGATGCTCTTCCGGTCCAACGTGAACGCGGTGATTTCCGAATTCGAGCAGCCCGAGAAGATGCTGAACCAGATCATTCTCGACATGCGCTCGCAGCTGGTGAAGGCGAAGCAACAGGTCGCCGCGGCCATCGCCGACGAAAAGCGTCTTCAGGATCAGACCAGACAAGAGCTGAAAGAGGCGGAGGACTGGGAGCGGAGAGCGATGCTCGCGGTCCAGCAGAACCAGGACGAGCTCGCCAAGCAGGCGCTGATGCGTCGCGGCGAACACATCTCGCGCGGTGACCAGCTCAATCTCACCTGGCAGGCGCATAAGCAGGAGACCGACCGTCTCAAGGATTCGTTGCGCAGCCTCAACGACAACATCGAAGAGGCAAACCGCAAGAAGAATCTGCTACTCGCCAAGCAGCGACGTGCCGATGCGCAGAAGCGCATCAACGAGACGATGTCTCACATCTCCGAGAAATCAGCGTTCGAGGCCTTCGCTCGCATGGAAGAAAAGATCGAGGCCAACGAGCGCAAAGTGAGAGCGAGCGCGGAGATCGAGGAGGAATTCTCGGGCGACAAGCTCGCGAATGACTTCAAGCGCCTCGAGGCTGCCGGTGGCAACCAGTCCGCGGAGATGCTCCTCATTCAGCTGAAACAGAAGATGGGAGTGCTGCCGGCCGGTACGCAGCTCAATAACAAGGCCCTCGGCGCGGGCGCGCAGGCGAGGCCGGAAGAGGAGGCCGTCGAGGTCGAAGAGATCCACGACGAGAATAACTAGACATTGGCTACGGCGGCAGCATCGGGTGGGAGGGTTAGAGTAGCGCCGGTTCTGGCGGGCGTGATCCTGACGTTGCTGCTCATTTGGATGTTGGGAGTCACCTCCCACGTCTTTCTCCTCCTCTTCATCGCGATCATCATCTCGCTCTATCTCGGCGCGGTGCGCGACCTTTTCGTCGAAAAAGCTCACGTCCCGCCAAAGCTGGCGTTTTTCCTATCGGTCGTAGGAACCGCAGCCGCGCTCCTTGGGCTGTTTGCGATTCTGCTGCCGCCCGTCGTCGAACAGACTCGGGCGCTCATCGTGGTGATGCCCCAATACATCGAGGCCTGGGAGACGGGGATCGACCACGTCGTCACGCGCTTTCCGGCGATGCGCGACGTGTGGAAGCCGGGTGAGCATCCACTGATCAGCGCCGTCTACAATCAGCTGTCCGCTCAGGCCGAGAGTGTCGTGCCGAAGGTGTTTTCGATCGTTCAGGTGTTGATCGACTGCTTCGCAGTAATCGTGATGAGCATCTATCTCGCCCTTCAGCCGGGCACATACAGGGAATGGCTGATCGCGCTCTTCCCGCCGATTCACCGGGATCTCGTGCGCGATGTGCTCAGGGATCTCGCCGACGCGCTACGCGCCTACATCGTTGGCCAGCTGCTGACGATGACCGTCCTTGCCGCGCTGACAGCGGCCGGACTCTACATCCTCGACGTTCCGTACTGGCTCACCTTCGGCGTGTTCACCGGGCTCGTCGCAGTGGTCCCGTTCTTTGGAACGCTCCTATCCACCACTCTTCCCGCGCTGTTCGTGCTCGGCAGCCCCGGCGGCGGAACGCGCGCTCTATATGTGCTCGCACTTGGCGTGGTGGTTCACCTGATCGAGGGAAATCTCGTCTCGCCATTGGTAATGTCGAAGAAAATCGACATGCCGCCGGTGCTCACGATTACTTCGGTGCTGGTGATCGGAAAGCTGCTCGGTCCCCTCGGACTCGTCGTCGCGCTGCCAACGCTTGTCACAGTGATGGTGATCGTGCGACGGATCCTCATCAACCGCATTTACGAGGGGAAGGGATTCAGAAAGAGCACCCGCGACAGGATTTTCGTGCTGCGCGTGCCGGTCCCCGACGGTGGGGTCCTCGTGCCTGCTGCGCCACCGCCCGATCTCATCGCCATTCGGGAGAAGAGGCCGCTCAAGAAGAGCGCGTAGCCAGTTAAGCTATGGCCCGTGCCTCAGCGTGAGCTGCACCCGCGTTCCCGAGAAAACCTGGTCGCCAACCAGATCCCACACTCCGTTCGCTATTAGCTGAAGCGTGAACGCCATATCGCGCACGAACGTGTCGGCGGCCTGTGGGAAATC
>QHVA01000140.1 GCA_003223425.1 Gemmatimonadota bacterium | reverse complement strand
CCCGGATCGTCACGTGCTCTCTGCGCGAAACATCGAACGCTTCGGGGTCGAATCGCACTCGGATATCAGTCATGTCACGCTTCCAATATCGGCGAACCGAAACTCCGACACCGCTGTCATGAGCGCCGAGATGTCGGCGCTGAGCACGCGGTCGGTGTCGAGTCTGGGCACTATGTCGCGCACGCGTTCATGCGCGGTCCGGACACCGCGGCCCGGACGCAGCGGCGCCCGAAAATCGATGCCTTGCGCGCCGCACATCAGCTCGATCGCAAGAATGTTTTCCAGATTGCGAAGAACGCGCCGCGCCTTCCACGCGGCGCCCATTGCCATGGGGACGACGTCTTCCTTGCTGCCGTCGGTGGGAATCGTGTCCACACTTGCTGGATGCGAAAGGACCTTGCACTCGCTCGCCAGAGCGGCCGCTGTCACCTGCGCCAGCATGAAACCCGAGTTCACGCCCGCGTCGGGCGAAAGAAATGGAGGAAGTCCCTGATTGAGATCAGGATGAACCAACCTGTCGATTCTGCGCTCCGCCATCGTTGCCATGTGCGTCAACACGATCGCAAGAAAGTCGAGCGCCATCGCGACCGTGAGTCCATGAAAATTTCCGCCACTCAGTGTCTCGCCGTTCTCGAACACCAGCGGGTTATCGGTCGCGGCGTTGAGCTCTCTGGAGACCGCGTCGTCTATCCAGTCGAGCGCGTCGAGCACTGGTCCGTGTACCTGCGGCATGCAACGGAGTGCGTAAGGGTCCTGGATGCGCGGGTCACCGTGTCGGTGCGACTCGCGCAGCTCACTGTCGGCGAGCAGATCGCGAAGGAGTGCAGCTGAGCGTGATTGCCCCTTCTGTCCGCGAGCGTCGTGGATTCTCTCGTCGAATGCCACAGGCGTGCCGAGCAGTGCCTCGAGCGACATCGCACCGGCAACGTGAGCTGTGCGCCAGAGAGCGCGCGCATGGACGAGCGCGATCAGCGCGACAGCAGTATGGGCCTGCGTGCCATTGATGAGGGTGATTCCTTCCTTCGGGGCGAGGACAACAGGTTTGGCACCGATCTCTCCCAGAATCGTTGCCGCCGGGCATTCGCGATCTCCCTTGATCAGCATTCCTTCACCGATGAGGGCGAGGCCCAAATGCGCGAGCGGCGCTAGATCCCCACTCGCGCCGACGCTCCCCTGCTCAGGAATTGGTGGATAGACATCCGCGTTGAGCATCTGGAGAATCAGATCGACGAGCTGAGGACGCGCGCCCGAGTAACCCTTGGCAATGACATTGGCGCGCAGGAGCATCATCGCCCGCGCTTCGCGCTCCGGCAGTCGGTCACCGACTCCCGCCGCATGGCTGCGCACGAGATTTACCTGCAAGGCGGCCAGTTTCTCGGGCGGTATCGCAACTTCGGAAAGTTTCCCGAATCCGGTTGTGACGCCGTATACGACTGAATTTCGGTTGACTATATCGTCAACCACCGCACGGGTGCGCAGCATTCGTTCTCGCGCTTTCGGAGCGAGATCCACGCGGAGGCGGTCGACCGCGACCGCGTAGGCTTCCTCGACGGTGAGCGTGTCACCATCGATGAGAAGTTTCTCGTTCATTTCTTTTTGCCAGGGCGCCGGGGCGCGGCGCGCAGCTTCTTTTTAGCTGGCGCGGCCTTTCCGCGGACGATTTTGCGCCCGCCCGCTTTTGTGCGGACGATTTGACGGTCGGTTGGATCCCAACGCCACCCATTCTCACCAGGCGCGATCTCAACTCCGCCAAGCCAGCGTGTCTTCGTGTTTATTTGTTGCCAGTCTTTTTTGCCGGCGAGGACCTCCCGCCCCAGTGGCGTGACTGCGAGCTCGCCTTCGACGAACTCCCGCGCTGTCTTCACCGTAGGAGCAATCACTGCGCTACCGTCCTTCCACGTCACGAGCGCGTCCTTTTTTCCGCTCAGCCTCTCGAGGTATGAGTAGAAGATGATGTCGCCCAGGAAGATGCTCTCCTGCTTTTTGGCGACTTCGAGGAACGCGCGCACAGGTGTGTCGTGGCCTTCGTCGATGACGGAGAGTGCCTCTCGTTCCGAGCGGGAAAGCCCGTTCACTGTGGAAGGGAATTCCTCCAGATGGCGCGTGACAGCGCGCGCGAGGTACTGGAGTGCCGAAGTGTTTTCAGAGAGCAGGCGCGAGATCGAAGTCGGATCGGGCGAGCCGAACGCTTTCCATGCGCGCTTTGCCAAATCGAGTTGTTCGGCGGTCGCCAGCGGGCGCCTTTTGTCGAGTTTTTTCAGCTCTTCGGCCGAGAGCGGAGGTATATAGCCGTCAACGACGATTACCGACACCCTTCTCCGGCCTCCGGCACCGCTTGCAAAAAAATCGAGTAGCTGAATCAGCTGCAGCTGGTCGTAGAGATCGTCCTCGAACCAGAGGACAACCTCATCGAAGTAATCGAGGTGGCGGATCACGCGATCTCGCTCCTCGAAATCGCCGCTCACGTGCGCAAAGTCATCCCACCCCTGCTCGGCGATGAAACGTGCGCGCTCCTTGCTCAACTCCTCGAGCGAGAGCGACGAGTCAACCGGTCCTTCATGCAGCACGTCCCGCCAGGCGATGATCTTGCCTTCGACACCGGCCTCGCTCAGAGTACCGGCGGCGCTGTCGCCGTTCGTGATATTCAACCGCTGCAATTGTGGCAAGCTCAGCGGATTATCGGACGGTACGTCGACTTGTCATAGTTGAATTTTAGATCGGGCTCCGCATTGAGGGCAATGAAGAAGTTGAACGCGAAGTTCCCGTTGGGAGCCTGGGTGAAGGCAAAGATCGCCCGCCAGTCGTGAAGCTCCCGCTGCAGCGTAACGTTGTGACTGCCGAACTTCTTCGCCTGAAAGTCGTAATTCGTGGTCCAGGTGCCCGACCATTTCGGGGTCAGGTGGAAGTTCATACTGGACTGCATATTGTCGCGCGATGGTATCCGTATGAACGGCGCGCCCGAAATTCCGCTCGCAATAGGGAGGGAATTACTTGCCTGGGCGCGAGCTTGATCAATGCACTGCTGATAAACGATCGGGTTCGCCTGCAAGGGTTTGCACTGCAGTTCCACGAAATTCTCGTCGAGGACTACACCATTACCCGTCGGCGGCCGCTGGCGGCTCGAGCTGTATTGCAGAGTGAGCTGCCATCCCTGAGTCGACGGCATCGCGAACTGGCGACTGCGCGAGGTCATCCCCGCTACGGGCGTGGAAGCGACTCGATTCGCAAGTGCGTCTTCTGCACTCGGCTCCGTCTTCTCGATTTGTGGATGCGCCTCCGGAACCGGACGGCCGAACAACCGGGTGAATATCCCGAAGATTCCCGACTGGCTGTTGAGCGTCAGTGACGCACCAATGTTCTCGCGAAACGGCTTGAACCGGGCGGTGTCGCTCAGAACATCACCCTGGTAGAGCGACCAGCTGACATTCCCGCGGAAGCCGGGAATAAGATCAGAAGCGATGTTGGTATTCAGATTGGGCGTTGTGAATCCCGAGCGGTGGGTTTTTCGCGCCCTCTCGAAATCGTAAGTGAGCGAAGAGAAATCCATCGACAGCACTTTTACTTTCTTTGGCTCGGCGGTGCTGCTCGTGTCGGTGCTCTTGAGTTTCGCCTCGAGAACGTGTGAAACAGTAAGACTTACCTGGTTCTGTGCCAGCGATCCGAGAAAACCCTGGCGACTTCTATTAGTCGCACGCAGGAATTCCGTGCTGAGATTACCCGTGGGAGCATACGTGTATGAAATGCTCGGCGTAATCGAGTGGCGAAATCGCGTAACGGACCCGAAGCCCGGAAAGAGCGCAAAGAGCGTAGGTGACGCTGAAAGCCCCGTCTGGATGCGCTTCGACTGGTGAACGAATTGACCGTTACTGAGCTGCGACCTGACCCAATATCCGTGTCCGCCGTCGACGTTCACAAAAGTGAGGAGCGGTGAAAGGTTCAAGGATCCGTGGATCAGGCTCGGCAACGAAAACGAGGGCTGCCAATCGATGCTCGTGTCGAAGGTTTTTGCAAATACCCTGGGCGTTTTGACCGACGAGTCGTTTGGATCCTGGATGACGAATGTTTGAGGAGCATCTGTCTCGTTGTCGGTCATCGTAAACGAGTTGCCCAGACTGAAACCTCCAATTCGGAGCGGCGTACTGAAGCTCGACGACGTCTGCCGCGCGTTCCGCTTGAGAGCGACCGAATCTTTGACTCCCTGCGGATTCGTGAAAAAGCGGTAGGTGAACTCTCCGGTCTGGTCGAGATTGAGCTGCTGGTTCGTCTGGAAGCTGAATGCCGGGGTCCAGTCCATCCATCTGGTCACCGCAATCGCCGGCGCACTCAGGCTGAACACCGGGAAGGTGCGGTCCACTTCCTTGCGTCCGGGGTGCTGGCTGTTCGAGCCGCCGAGATTGAGAGAGGCAGGCCCGAATTTCGTGGTATAGTTGGCGTGCGACGAGATCGTTGCCAACACCTGCGACGGATTGAAGGTCGTAGTCCTCTGAATAAAGGTATTGGTGACGTAGTTGATGTCCGTGTGAAGATGCGTGTCCTGGGAGAAGCCCTGGTCGTGGTACCAGCTGATGCCCGTGTTCGAGCTTCCATCGCGCTGTGCGTGACGGTACGCAGCGAACCGGCCAGTCATGAAACGATCGAGCCACCGATACTGCAGCTCTCCGTTCAGACGCACCCAGCCCGGATCGCCCGACGACGGACGGCTGCCGCTGCGCCAGTCGAGCGCGAGCTGCGCGTCCATGTAATCGCTGATCGCGAAGTAGTAGCCTAAGTTCTCGATGTGACGGCGATAGGTCGGGCTGTTGCGGAACAGCTCGCTCACGCCGAAGCGCGGCGTCAGAACCCCGCTGCGACGGCCGGAGCGCATATCCTGGAAGATGAAAGGGAGCCACATTACAGGTACGTCGCCGATGTACAGCACCGCCGGACGCGCAACCATGATGTGCTTCGAGACCATCTTGATCTCGTTGGCGCGGAAGTGGTAATCGGGAATCGAGTCGTCGCAGCTGGTGATCGTACCGCTGCGGACGTAGAACGCTGTTTCACGTCCGCGTGTGGTGTCGCTCACGAACGCCGCATCCTTACCGCCTACAAACCAGTTTTCGCCCGTTTGGGCGATCTGCGTCGTGATGTTCTCCACGACGCCACGATGGAGCTCGACGTTGTACGCCATCCGCCCGCGAGCGATGACGTCAGCGGCTTGCTGCTCCGGATCGCGGAGAATCACCGTATCGCCCCGCGCCACGATGATTTTGGTCGAGTCGCTATAGACGATGCTGTCGCCGACGAGAACGGTTTGCTCGCGACTAACGCCCGCCTTTTTTCCTCTGAGCTGGAGGGTGTGCGACTGCGCGTTGAACACCGCCTGATCGCCCTGGTACCGAGTCGCGGTGTAGCCTTGTCGGGACATCAAGGCTTGCATCACTGAATCGGTTTCGTTCCACTTGATCAGCTCTTTCGGCCTGGTGGAATCCGCGGCTGTGGTGTCGCGGCGAGTCGTATCAGGTCGGGCGCGAACGGTGTCACGCCGCGGAGCCGGAACCGAGCGAACCTGCGCGGTGAGGACGGGTGCGCAAAAGATGAGCGCGGTGGCCGGGCCCAAAAAAAGGCGCCACGTCAGCTTGATGCTGAAGGGACGCATTACGCCGGCGCCCTCGCGCTCTCTGGTGTTGCGCTCTCCGCCTCGCGCCTCGCCTCCCGCTTCTGCCGCTTGCGGTAGGCGAACTGCGCTACGAAGACGCTCAGCTCGTAAAGCACATACAGCGGGATCGCGAGGGCGAACAGCGAATACGGATCTGCTCCCGGTGTGATGAACGCCGCCGCGACGAGACAGACTACGATCGCGTGTCTCCTGTATCGCGACAAGAACTGCGGGGTGATGAGACCCAGCGCCGTGAGCGCGAGAATGGCGATTGGAACCTCGAACACCAAACCGAACGCGAGGCACATGCTGATCGCGAAGTCGAAGTAGTCCGTGGCGGAGATCATTGGCGTCAGCGCCGTAGACTCGATGCTCATCAAAAAGCGGAGTGTCAGCGGCAGCACTACGAAGTAGCTGAGTGCAACGCCGGCAAGGAACAGCGCGACCATCGACATCAGCACAGGCACCACCACTCGCTTCTCGTGCGCGTAAAGGGCAGGCGCCAGGAAGCCCCAGATCTGCCCTACGATTACCGGTGCCGCGAGTATCAGTCCCAGCACGAGCGACGCGTTGAGCAGAATGTGGAATGATGTGCCGGGGTGCGTGTAAATCAGCTTTTGCCCGTGCATAAGGGGCAGAATCGGACGCTCGAGCAAGCGGATGATGTCGAGCTTCGAGAGCAGAGCGAATCCAAGCACGACGCCGATGACAATAGCCCCGACAATCCAGAAGAGTCGCCTGCGCAGCTCCTCCAGATGATCCAGGAACGGCATCTCTTGTCCTGGAGCTTCACTCATCCTGCTCGCCCCCCCCGTTGTCCCGCTTCCCGCTTCCCGCTTCCCGCTTCCCGCTTACTTAATCGACTGCAAGCGCTCGTCCGCGAGGGCG